>DATIBI010000223.1:0-11257 GCA_035457605.1 Nocardioidaceae bacterium | reverse complement strand
ACGTCGGCGACCTTGCCCACCTCGAGCGAGCCCTGCGCGCCGAGCAGGTTGGCCACCGCGCGGGCGCGGTCGAGCGCATCCTGCTCGGACTCGGTGAGGATGTGTACGACGCCCGAGCGCCTGCCGTGGGGCTCGGGGCCGCCGAGCCTCAGCATGTCGACGTCCTCACCGGTCACGGAGCGGACCACGTCGGGACCGGTCACGAAGATGCGCCCCTCCGGCCCGAGGACGACCACGTCGGTGAGCGCCGGGCCGTAGGCCGCGCCGCCCGCCGCGGGACCTAGCACGACCGAGATCTGCGGGATCCGGCCGGACGCCTGCGTCATGACGTGGAAGATCTCGCCCACCGCGTGGAGGGAGAGGACGCCCTCGGCGAGGCGCGCCCCGCCGGAGTGCCACAGGCCGATGATCGGCGCCTGGTCGGCGAGCGCACGCTCGTAGGCGTGGACGACCGCCTTGCAGCCGACCTCGCCCATCGCGCCGCCCATGACGGTCGGGTCGGAGCAGAACGCGACGACCTCCGTGCCCTGCACCCGGCCGACCGCAGCAAGCATGCCGCTGCCGTCGTCCTCGGTGATCAGCTCGAGGGTGCCCTCGTCGAACAGGGCCGCGAGCCTGTGGTTGGGGTTGCGCGGGTCCTGCTCACGAGGCGGCTTGGCAGGCTTGGTCGAGGTTGCCGTGGCGGTCATGGGGCTCCAGGGACTCGGGCGTCGCTCAGACGCTGCGGAAGGCGATGGCGACGTTGTGGCCGCCGAAGCCGAAGGAGTTGTTCAGCGCGGCGAGCGGGCCGTCGCCGAGCGTGCGCTTCTCCGTGGCGATGTCGAGGCCGATGTCCTCGGGGTCCTCGAGGTTGATCGTCGGCGGGACCACCCGGTCACGCAACGCGAGCACGGTGGCCACCGACTCCAGGGCACCCGCCGCGCCGAGCAGGTGACCGGTCATCGACTTGGTCGAGGTGAGCACCAGGTGCGCGGCCGCGTCCTCGCCGAGCGCGTTCTTGATGGCCAGCGCCTCGGCCAGGTCGCCCTGCGGGGTGGAGGTGGCGTGCGCGTTGATGTGCGCGACCTCCGAGGCCTTGATGCCGGACTCGCGCAGGGCCATCTTCATCGCCCGGGTAGCCCCGAACCCACCCGGGTCGGGCTGGGCGATGTCGTGGGAGTCCGCGGTGATGCCGGCACCGGCGGCCTCGGCGTAGACCTTCGCGCCGCGACGCTCGGCGTGCTCCTCGGACTCGAGCACGAGCACCGCCGCGCCCTCGCCGAGCACGAAGCCGTCGCGGCCCTTGTCCCACGGACGCGATGCCCGCTCGGGCTCGTCGTTGCGCTTGGACAGCGCCATCATCTGCCCGAACGCGGCCATCGGGAGCGGGTGTACGGCGGCCTCGGTGCCCCCGACCACGACCACGTCGGCCCGGCCGAGCCGGATCATGTCGATGCCGAGCGCGATCGCCTCGTTGCCCGAGGCGCAGGCCGAGACGGGCGTGTGCACGCCGGCCTTCGCGCCGATCGCCAGGCCGATGTTGGCCGCGGGGGAGTTGGGCATGAGCATGGGGATCGCCAGCGGCGACACCCGGCGCGGGCCCTTCTCCTTCAGCGCGTCGTAGTTCGACAGCAGGGTCTGCACCCCGCCGATGCCGGAGGCCATCGCGACGCCGAGCCGCTCGGCGTCGACCTCGGCGTCCTCGGCGGCGAGGCCGGAGTCGGCCCACGCCTCCAGCGCGGCAACCAGGGCGAGCTGCCCGGACCGGTCGAGCCGGCGGGCCTTGACGCGATCGAGCACGTCCGTCGGGTCGACGGCGACTTCGGCAGCGATCTGGGTGCCCAGCTGGTCCGCCCAGTCGTGCTTGAGGGAGCGGACACCGGACTGTCCGGCGAGCAGGGCGGCCCAGGTCGTGGGCACGTCCCCGCCGACCGGGGAGGTCGCGCCGAGCCCGGTGATGACGACTCGTGTTGCGCTCATTGGGTTCTTCACCTCACGGTTCGCTGTGACTGCGGTCTGGTTGCTGTGCCGGTCGGGCGTGGGCCGACGGCGTCAGCCGTTCTGGGCGCGCTCGATGAAGGCGACGGCGTCGCCGACGGTCTTGAGGTTCTTGACCTCGTCGTCGGGGATCTTGACGTCGAACTTCTCCTCGGCGGCGACGACGACCTCGACCATGGACAGCGAGTCGACGTCGAGGTCGTCGGTGAAGGACTTGTCGAGCTGCACGTCGTCAGCGGGGATGCCGGCGACCTCGTTCACGATCTCGGCAAGGTCGGCGCGGATTTCCTCGGTGGTGGCCATCTGCTGGCTCTCCTTTGTGTGGTGGGTGTGGTGGGTTCGTGCTCCGGTGCCCGCGGTCGCGGTCCCGGTGGTCCTACGGCACCTTGACGACCTGCGCGGCGTACGCGAGGCCGGCTCCGAAGGCGATGAGCAGAGCGGTGTCGCCGCTCTTGGCCTCACCCTCCTCGATCATCCGGTCGAGGGCGAGGGGAATCGATGCCGCCGAGGTGTTGCCCTGCTCGGCGATGTCGCGCGCGATCTTCACGCGCTCGGGCAGCTTCATCGAGCGCGCCATCGCGTCGATGATGCGCATGTTGGCCTGGTGCGGGACGAACACGTCGAGGTCCTCGGCGGTGATCCCGGTCCGGTCGAGGGTCTGCTGGGCGACCTTGGCCATCTCGTAGGAGGCCCACCGGAACACCGGGTTGCCCTGCATGATCAGGTGCGGCATCTCCGGGCGCTCCTGGACCAGCACGTCGCGCCAGTCCTCGCGCTGCCGGATCAGGTCGAACTGCTCGCCGTCGGAGCCCCACACGACCGGGCCGATACCGGGCTCGTCGGACGGGCCGACCACGGCGGCACCGGCGCCGTCGGCGAAGATGAACGCCGTCCCGCGGTCACCGACGTCGGTGAGGTCGCTGAGCCGCTCGACCCCGATCACCAGGACGTGCTTGGCGCTGCCGCCGCGGACCATGTCCGAGGCCTGGGCGATGCCGTAGCAGAAGCCGGCACAGGCGGCGGAGATGTCGAACGCGGCCGCCTTGTGGGTGCCGAGCTCGTGCGCCACCGCGGTCGCGACGGCAGGGGTCTGCAGCAGGTGCGACACGGTCGCGACCACGACGCAGTCGATCTGCGCCGCCTCGATCCCGGCGTGCTCGAGCGCCTTGCGCGACGACGCGACCGCCATCATCTGCACGGTCTCCTCGGGCGAGGCCCAGCGGCGCTGCTTGATGCCCGAGCGCTGCTGGATCCACTCGTCGCTGGAGTCGATCGCCTCGACGATCTCGGCGTTCGGGATCACCCTGCTGGGGCGGTAGCTGCCGATCCCGAGGATCGCAGCGTGCGGGCTGCCGGTGGACGGGGCGAGCTGGGTCATCAGGAGGCTCCCTCAGGGGTGGGGTCAGCGGCCTCGCCGGCGTGCTTCTCGCAGAAGGCACGGGCGTCGTCGAGCTGGTCCGGGGTCTTCAGCGCGAAGGTCTCGACACCCTTCATGGCTCGGCGGGCGATCCCGGTGAGCGTGCCGGCCGGCGGGAGCTCGATCAGGCCGGTCACGCCGGAGTCGAGCATGGTCTGCATGCACAGGTCCCAGCGGACCGGGTTGCTGACCTGGGCGACGATCCGGTCGAGGACCTCGCGGCCGTCGCGGACCTGCTGGCCGTCGCGGTTGGAGATGATCGCGGTGCGCGGGTCCTGGGTGGTGACCGAACGGGACAGGCGGGCGAGTACGTCGACCGCCGGGGCCATGTGCTCGGTGTGGAAGGCGCCGGCCACGGACAGTGGCACCAGCTTGGCCTTCGCCGGGGCGTCCTCGGCGAGCGCGGCCAGCTGCTCCACCGTGCCGGCCGCGACGATCTGACCCGGGCCGTTGTCGTTGGCCGGGGTGAGGCCGTGCTGCTCCAGCTTCTCCAGCACCTCCTCCCGGTTCCCACCGAGCACCGCGGTCATGCTCGTCGGCTTCACCGCGGCCGCCTCGGCCATCGCCCGCCCGCGCTCGCGGACGAGCACCATCGCCTGCTCGGCGGTGAGCGCGCCGGCACCCGCGGCCACGGTCAGCTCACCGACGCTGTGCCCGGCGACCGCGTCCGCGGTGCCGAAGTCACCGGAGGAGCCGGCGAGCAGCTCGCGGCCGGCGAGAAGGCCCGCAGCGACGAGCAGGGGCTGCGCCACGGCGGTGTCGCGGATGGTCTCGGCGTCGGCCTCGGTTCCGTAGTGGACCAGGTCCATCCCGGTCACCGCGGACAGCCAGGTGAGGCCGTCGGCGAAGGACGGGATCTCGAGCCAGGGCTCGAGGAAGCCAGGAGTCTGAGCACCTTGTCCGGGAGCGGCGATAACTAGCACAGCACCACCATGCCGAAACCAGGCCCCGGACCGCGCTCACGGCTTCGACGAATATTCGGGGTCAGTTCTTGTAGGAACCCTACAAAGGAGGGGGTGCGCTCGGCTCGGGCGGACTGAGCCGTCCCAGGGTCAGCGCCACCCGGTAGGTGTAGGCGTGTCGGGGGTTGGTCGCCGACAGCCCGGTGATCTCCGCGGCCCGGCGGAGCCGGTAGCGCACGGTGTTGGGGTGGATGTACATCGCCCGTGAGGTCGCCTCGATCGACCCGCCGTGGTCGAGGAAGGACGCGACGGTGTCCAGCGTCGACGCCCCCGCCTCGAGCAGCGGCCGGTACACCTCGCTCACCAGCTGCCGGCGGGCGTGCCCGTCGCCGGCCAGCGCCCGCTCGGGGAGCAGGTCGTCGCTGGTCACCGGGCGCGGGGCGTCGGGCCACCCCGGTGCCGCGCGCAGGCCGGCGACCGCGGCCCGGGCGGAGATGTGGCCGTGCACGAGGTCGGAGACCACCGGGCCGACCACGACCGGGCCCTCCCCGAAGTGGTCCGCGACCGAGGCGCCTGCCTTGTCTGGGTCATCGACCCCGCCGAGCACCACGACCAGGCGGTCGCCCTGGACCGCGCACAGCGCGTCGAACCCCGACTGCCGTGCGGAGTGGCGCACCTCGTCGATGATGCTCTCCCGGCTCATCCCGGGTCCCGGTCCCGCCAGTTGCGGGACCCGGCCGAGCACCACGGCCACGTCACCCTTGGACTGCCAGCCCAGCGCGCTGGCCCGGGAGCGGACGGTCTCGTCGGCCTCGGCGCGCAGGACGGAGTCGACGACCAGCGCCTCCAGCCGGGCGTCCCATGCGCCGCGCATCTCCGCGGCCCGCGCGTAGACCTCGGCGGTGGCGAAGGCGACCTCGCGGGCGTAGCGGATCACCGACTCCCGCACCGAGGGTGCGTCCTCCTCGCCGACCGCGTCCACGAGGTTGTCCTCGACGACCTCGATACTGGTCCGTACCATTTCGACGGTTTGGTGGAGACTCACAACGCCGGTCAGTGCCCGCGGGGCCGCGCCGAAGACCTCGGCGGTCAGCGGGGAGTGGGGGTCGGGGTCGCGGTACCACGTGACGAACGCGTTGATCCCCGCCTGCACGATCAGGCCGATCCACGACCGGTCCTCGGCGGACAGCTGGCGGAACCAGGGCAGGTCCCGGTCCATCCGGGCCAGTGCCGCCGTGGTGATGCTGCCGACGGACGCCTGCAGCCGGCGCGCGATCTCGGATCGGGAGCGGCCCCGGGACGACGCGGTCATGCTCCGAGCCTAGTCCGCACACCGGGCGAGGGCGTCCGGGTTTGGATACGACGGATTCGGGAAGGTTGCGGCAAGGCGATATCGGGGAATCGTCGGGTTTGGTGATGTGGACGGCGAATATTGGCCGACCTAGCGGTTAACATCACACCATCGCACCGATGAGGAGCACAGATGCCCAAGGCCGTCGAGGTCCAGTACCTCACGATCCACGGTCACCGGCGCGCGTTCATCAAGACCGGATCCGGCCCCGCCCTGCTCCTCCTGCACGGCCTCGGCTGTGACCACACCACGTGGCTCCCGGTCGTCGCCGCGCTGTCGCGTCGCTACACCGTGATCGCACCGGACCTGCTCGGCCACGGGAAGTCCGACAAGCCCCGCGCGGACTACAGCGTCGGCGGGTACGCCAACGGCATGCGCGACCTGCTCACCGTGCTCGGCATCGACAAGGTGACCGTGGTCGGGCACAGCTTCGGCGGCGGCGTGGCGATGCAGTTCGCCTACCAGTTCCCCGAGCGCACCGAGCGGATGATCCTGGTCGCCCCCGGCGGTCTCGGCCGCGACGTCACCCCCGCGATCCGCGCGATCAGCCTGCCCGGCTTCCAGGCCGCGATGGGCCTGGCCACGCTGCCCGGCCCGCGCCAGGTGATGAAGGCCGGCCTGCACGTCCTGGCGCAGACCGGGCTGCCGCACACCCGCGACCTCGACGAGGTCGCCGCGGTGGTGCAGCACCTGTCCGACCGGAAGGCCCGGGCCGCGATCACCCACGTGGTCCGCGCGGTGGTCGACTGGCGCGGGCAGGTGGTCACCATGTCCGACCGCGCCTACCTGACGCACGCGATGCCGATGTGCGTCATCTGGGGGACCGACGACAGCGTGATCCCCGTGCGGCACGCCGGGTACGTCGCCGAGATGGCGCCGGGTGCGACCGTCGAGGTGATCCCCAACGCCGGCCACTTCCCGCACAAGGACCACCCGCAACGGTTCGTGAAGATCGTCAACGACTTCATCCGCACGACCGAGCCGGCCGTCTACCACCGGGGACGCTGGCGGGCCCTGCTCAAGCGGGGGCCCTCGGCCACGCTCGCGCCGGTCACCTCGATCTCCGGCGCCGAGACGGCCTGACCGTTCCTGCCGCGGCGACGGCTCGGCCCCGCCCGTCGTACCCCACCCGTCACTGTTTTCCCATGGTCCCTTGGTAAAACACCACTCCCCACGACGAATACGCCGTGGGGAGTGGTGTTTTCACGACATCCCATGGGAAACCTGCCCGGGCCCCCCGGGAGTGAGCACGATCAGGCGTCGCCGCCCTCCTGCTTCACGCCGCGCACCGCGGTCGGGTCGTCGATGCGGTACTTGTCGAACGCCTCCTGCACGGTCTCGCGCTTGACCTCACCGCGGTCCGCGAGCGCCTTGAGCGCGGCCACCACGACCGACTCGGCGTCGACGTGGAAGTACCGGCGGGCGGCCGGGCGGGTGTCGGCGAAGCCGAAGCCGTCGGTGCCGAGCACGTGGTAGTCGCCCGGGACCCACTTGGCGATCTGGTTCGGCACCGCCCGCATGTAGTCGCTGACCGCCACGAACGGGCCCTCGGCCTCCTTGAGCTTGTGCGTGACGTACGGGACCCGCGCGTCCTCGGAGGGGTGCAGCAGGTTGTGCTCCTCGGCGGAGACCGCGTCGCGGGCCAGCTCGTTCCACGAGGTCACCGACCAGGTGTCGGCGGCGACGCCCCACTCCTCGGCCAGCAGCTGCTGGGCCTTGGTGATCCAGGGGAAGCCGACGCCGGAGGCGAGCAGCTGGACCCGGGGCATGCCGTCCTCGACCTTGGGCGGTACGGCGAAGTGGTAGATGCCGCGCAGCAGGCCCTCGACGTCGAGGTTCTCCGGCTCGGCCGGCTGCACCGTCGGCTCGTTGTAGACCGTCAGGTAGTAGATGACGTCCTCACCGTGCGGGTGCTCGTCGGTCGAGCCGTACATCCGCCGCAGGCCGTCCTGCACGATGTGGCTGACCTCGTGCGCCATCGCCGGGTCGTAGTGCACGACCGCGGGGTTGGTCGCCGCGAGCAGCGGGGAGTGGCCGTCGGCGTGCTGCAGGCCCTCGCCGGTGAGCGTGGTGCGGCCGGCGGTGGCTCCGATCAGGAAGCCGCGGGCGAGCTGGTCGGCCATCGCCCAGATCGAGTCGCCGGTGCGCTGGAACCCGAACATCGAGTAGAAGATGTAGAAGGGGATCATGTGCTCGCCGTGCGTGGAGTACGCCGATCCCGCCGCCGTCGTCGACGCCATCGCGCCGGCCTCGGAGATGCCCTCGTGCAGCATCTGCCCCTGCGCGGACTCCTTGTAGGTGAGCAGCAGCTTGCGGTCCACCGACTCGTAGGTCTGCCCGGCCGGCTGGTAGATCTTCGCGGTCGGGAACATCGAGTCCATGCCGAAGGTGCGGAACTCGTCCGGTGCGATCGGGACGATGCGCTGGCCGATCTCCGGGTCCTTCATCAGGTCACGCAGCAGCCGCACGAACGCCATCGTGGTGGCGATCGCCTGCTTGCCCGAGCCCTTCTTCAGCTCGGCGTAGACCGCGTCGCCGGGCAACTTCAGCGGCTTGGAGCGGACCACGCGCTTGGGCAGCGAGCCGCCGAGCGCGCGCCGCCTCTCGAGCATGTACTCGATCTCCGGGGAGTCCTTGCCGGGGTGGAAGAACGGGGCGATCTCGGCCTCGTCGATCTGCTTGTCGCTGATCGGGAGGTAGAGCCGGTCCCGGAACTTCTTCAGGTCGTCCTTGGTCAGCTTCTTCATCTGGTGGGTGGCGTTGCGCCCCTCGAGGGCGTCGATCGTCCATCCCTTGATGGTCTTGGCCAGGATGACCGTCGGCTGCCCGACGTGCTCCTCGGCGGCCTTGAACGCGGAGTAGACCTTGCGGTAGTCGTGGCCGCCGCGGGGCAGCTTGACCAGGTCGTCGTCGGAGAGGTTCTCGACCATCTTCCGCAGCCGGGGGTCCCCGCCGAAGAAGTTCTCCCGGATGTAGTCGCCCTTCTCCACCGAGTAGGTCTGGAATTGCCCGTCCGGGGTGGTGTTCATCTTGTTGACCAGGACGCCGTCGACGTCCTTGGCGAGCAGGTCGTCCCACTCGCGTCCCCAGACCACCTTGATCACGTTCCAGCCGGCGCCCCGGAAGATCGACTCCAGCTCCTGGATGATCTTGCCGTTGCCGCGCACCGGACCGTCGAGCTGCTGGAGGTTGCAGTTGACGACGAAGTTGAGGTTGTCGAGCTCCTCGCGCGCGGCCAGGCCGATCGCGCCGAGCGACTCGGGCTCGCCCATCTCGCCGTCACCGAGGAAGGCCCACACCTGCTGCTGGCTGGTGTCCTTGATGCCGCGGTTCTGCATGTACCGGTTGAACCGGGCCTGGTAGATCGCGTTGAGCGCGGTCAGCCCCATGGACACCGTGGGGAACTCCCAGAAGTCCGGCATCAGCCGCGGGTGCGGGTACGACGAGAGGCCCTTGCCGACGCCGTGCTGCACCTCCTGCCGGAAGTGCGACAGCTGCTGGTCGTTCAGCCGGCCCTCGAGGAAGCTGCGGGCGTAGATGCCGGGGGAGGCGTGCCCCTGGATGAAGATGTGGTCGCCGCCGCCGGGGTGGTCCTTGCCGCGGAAGAAGTGGTTGAAGCCGACCTCGTACAGCGAGGCGGACGACTGGTAGGTCGCGATGTGACCGCCGACCTCGAGGCCCTTGCGGTTGGCCGTGGACACCATGACGGCGGCGTTCCAGCGGATGAAGGCGCGGATGCGGCGCTCGACTTCCTCGTCGCCGGGGAACCAGGGTTCACGCTCCGGCGGGATGGTGTTGATGTAGTCGGTGCTGCGCAGCGCAGGGACGCCGACGTGCTTCTCGCGGGCGCGCTCGAGGAGCTTGAGCATCACGTAGCGCGCACGGCTCTTGCCCCGCTCGTCGAGGAGCGCGTCGAGGGAGTCGAGCCACTCCTGGGTCTCGTCCGTGTCGATGTCGGGCAACTGTGTGGGAAGGCCCTCGTGGATGATCGAGGGGCGTTCAGGTCCTGAAGCCACGGTTCCTCTGCTCTCAGTTCAGATGTGCGTGCGAGGGCACTCGGGTCACGGGCTCCCTCGTCCTTCATCGTGTCACGTCCACCCGGCTCAAGGAATTTACTGACCAGTAGTCCCATCTCATGACGAGTCAGGCGCACCTCCGGCGGTCGAGGTGACGGCTCGGCGCGGCGCGTTGACCTATGGGCGGGATATCCCGACCATAAGCGGGTGACTACCTCTTCCACGCCCGACTACCCGCTGGCCGACTCGCTGGCGCTGGACACCCTGGAGCAGCACCGGGCGCTGCTCGAGCCGACCCGGCTCCAGATCATCGAGCTGCTCTCCGAGCGCGCGGCCACGGCCAGCCAGCTCGCCGGCGTGCTCGGCCGGCCCAAGGGCACCGTCGGCTACCACCTCGGGGTGCTCGAGGACGCGGGGCTGGTCCGGCTGGTGCGCAGCGAACGGGTCCGGGCGGTCGAGGCCCGCTACTACGGCCGCACCGCGCGCACCTTCCTGTACACCCGGCGACCCGAGCTCGGCGGAGCGGAGCAGGCGGTCCTCGCTGCCGCCGCCGCGGAGATGGAGGAGTTCCGTGAGGCGCGCCCGGACTCCGGGCTGCCCGAGATGTCCGGTGTCCGGCACGCGAGGGTCCCGGCCGACCGGGCACAGGAGTTCGCCGACCGGCTCGCGGCGCTCGCGGACGAGTTCGCCTCCGCCGAGCGCGACGGTGACGTCGTGTACGCCATGGCGGTCGCGCTCTACCCCACCCTGCAGCCGCACCTCGGCGAGCCGGGGGAGAAGGCGTGAGCTCCGGCAGGTCGCTGGGCCGCGGCTACCGCAGGCTGTGGACGGCGTCCGTGGCGTCCAACCTCGGGGACGGCATCGCCCTGGTCGCCTACCCCTGGCTGGCGTCGACGGTCACGCGGGACGGCTTCCTGCTCGGCCTCGTCGTCTTCGCGTCCCGGGCTCCGTGGCTGCTGTTCAGCCTTCCCGCGGGCGCGGTGATCGACCGGGTCGACCGGCGCCGGCTGATCGTCTCGGCGGACCTCGTGCGTTGCCTGCTCACCGCCGGCGTCGCCGTGGCCGTGCTGGTCGCCGGGCCGGACGGGGTGGGTACGTCGAGACCGGGCCTCGTGCTCACCTGTCTCGTGGTGGCCGCGTTCCTGCTCGGTGCCGCCGAGGTGCTCCGCGACAGCGCGAGCCAGACCCTCCTGCCCTCGCTGGTCGACAAGGCCGCCCTCGAAAGGGCGAACGGGCGGTTGTGGGCCGGCGAGACCGTGGCGAACAGCTTCGTGGGCCCACCGCTCGCCGGCCCGCTGCTGGCGGTGGCGATGGCCCTGCCGTTCCTCGTCGACGCGGGCACCTTCGCGGTCGCCGCGGGCCTGGTCGCGCTGATCGGCGGTGAGATCGCGAGACCCCACCGGGCCGGGCCGCGGACGACCCTGCGGGCCGACGTGCGCGAGGGGGTTGCCTGGCTGTGGGCGCATCCGCTGTTCCGACCGCTCGCGCTGGTGCTCGGTGTCATGAACGGGCTCGCCACCATGGCCACGGCAACGCTCGTGCTCTACGCGCAGGAGGTGCTGTCGCTCGACGCCACCGGGTTCGGGGTGCTCAC
>DATIBI010000222.1:0-14655 GCA_035457605.1 Nocardioidaceae bacterium | reverse complement strand
CCTGGCGCAGCTCGACGCCGCGCGGGTGCGGCGGCGGCGCGCACTCC
The DNA here is from genome assembly GCA_035457605.1 of Nocardioidaceae bacterium. Taxonomy (GTDB): domain Bacteria; phylum Actinomycetota; class Actinomycetes; order Propionibacteriales; family Nocardioidaceae; genus Nocardioides_C. The sequence continues at coordinate 14,608 of DATIBI010000222.1, read as the reverse complement.
AGCAGTCGGATCGACGGCTTGCGCGCGAGAATCTCCACCGCTTCAGGCGCATAGCCAGGCGCCACCACGACCTCGGTGAAGATCTCCGCGATCTGTTCGGCCAGCTCAACGGTGACCGGCCTGTTGGTGGCGATCACGCCGCCGAACGCCGACACCGGGTCGCAGGCGTGCGCGCGCCGGTGCGCCTCGGCGGCATCGGCGCCGACCGCGATCCCGCACGGGTTGGCGTGCTTGATGATCGCCACGGCGGGCTGGTCGAAGTCGAACGCGGCCCGCCGGGCGGCGTCGGCGTCGACGTAGTTGTTGTAGGACATCTCCTTGCCGTGCAGCTGGGTGGCCTGGGCCAGCCCGGGCTCGGGAGCGAAGCCGTTGGTGTAGAGCGCGGCCCGCTGGTGCGGGTTCTCGCCGTAGCGCAGCACCGTGGCCTTGTCCCAGGTGGCGCCCATCCACGCCGGGAACCCGGTGCCCCCGGAGCTGTCGGTGAGCACGTTGCCCATCCAGGAGGCCACGTGCACGTCGTACGTCGCGGTGTGCACGAACGCCTCCGCGGCCAGGGCCTGCCGCTCGGCGAGGGTGAAACCACCTCCGGCGGCGGCGCCGACGACCTCGTCGTACCGCGCCGGCGAGGTCACGATCGCCACGCTCGGGTGGTTCTTCGCCGCCGCGCGGACCATCGAGGGGCCGCCGATGTCGATCTGCTCCACGCACTCGTCCGGGGTGGCGCCGGACAGCACCGTGTCGGCGAACGGGTACAGGTTCGCGACGACGAGGTCGAACGGCTCGACGCCGAGCTCCTCGAGCTGGGCCCGGTGCGACTCGAGCCGGAGGTCGGCGAGGATCCCCGCGTGCACCTTGGGGTGCAGCGTCTTGACCCGCCCGTCGAGGCACTCGGGGAACCCGGTGAGCTCCTCGACCCGGGTCACCGGCACCCCGGCCTCGGCGATCCGGGCGGCGGTGGAGCCGGTGGAGACGATCGCCACCCCGGCCTCGTGCAGGCCCCGGGCGAGCACGTCGAGCCCGGTCTTGTCGTAGACCGAGACCAACGCGCGCCGGATCGGGCGCCGTCCGTCGGGGGTCTGCTGCTCACTCGTCACTGCCGAACCGGACCTTCCTGTCGGTGATGGTGAAACCTTCTCGGGCCATCCGCCCCACGCAGCGCACCAGCATCGCCCGCTCGGCGACCTTGATCCGCTCGTGCAGCGACTCCACGTCGTCGTCGTCCTCGACGGGTACGACGGTCTGGTCGATGATCGGACCGGTGTCCACCCCGGCGTCGACCACGAACAGGGTGGCCCCGGTGACCTTCACCCCGTAGGCCAGCGCGTCCGCCGGGCCGGACATGCCCGGGAACGACGGCGACAACGCCGGGTGGGTGTTGACGCAGCGGCCGCCGAACTCGGCGAGGAACGCCGGCCCGGTCAGCTTCATGAAGCCCGCGAGGACCACCAGGTCGGGGTCGTAGGAGACGCAGGACGCGGTCAGCGCCACGTCCCACTGCTCGCGGGTGTCGTAGTCCTTGAGCCGGTGCACGAAGGTGGGCACACCCGCCCGGCGGGCACGTTCGAGCCCCTCGATGCCGTCACGGTCGGCGCCCACCGCGGCGATGGTCACGCCGTAGTCGGGGTCCGCCGCGGCGTCGAGCAGGGCCTGCAGGTTGGTCCCGCTGCCGGAGACGAGCACGACGACACGGGCCGGTCGGCGCTGGGGGGTCGGGGCCACCCGAGAAGGTTACCGACCGCGAGCGGGCTCAGCCCCGAGCCCCCTCGGTCGTGGACAGGCGTTCGGCCCGCCGGGCGGCACGACGGGAGAACCAGACCGTGGCGGTGCCTCCGATGAGGCCACCGACAGCGGTGGCGACGGTCGCGGCGGGGAGCACCTCGAGCGCCGAGGCCCCCACGACCGCCATCCGGCCGGGACCGGCGGGCCCGCCGGCCAGCGACACCAGTGCGGTGAGCGCCGGCCCGGCGACCAGCCCCGCCCCCAGCCCGCGTACGGCGCCGACCTCGAACCGCAGCACCCGGAACCGGCGACCGGCCAGCCCCGCGCCCACGGCGGCAAGGAGCACCGGACCGGCCACCAGCCAGGTCGTCCACCACGGCGTCGCGCCCTCCGAGGGCAGCGCCGCGAGCAGGGGGAACGCCGGCACCGGGCCGACCGACACCACGGCGGGCGAGACCAGGGTGCCGCTCCCGACCGCGAAACCGGGGCCGAGCAGGTAGGCGACGGCGAGCAGGACCGCGTTCGGCACGAAGCCGCAGACCACGACGCTGAGGAGCAGCGCGCTCGAGGTGTCCGGCGCGACCCGGGTCAGCACCGTGGCGGCCGTGCCCAGGTCCGCGGCCAGCGCTCCGGCGACGAGGGCGGCCGCGGCGGCGAGCACCAGGAGTACGACGGACGCGGCCCCCGTGAGCACGCAGCGGGCCCACTCGGGGATGCTCCGGGCGAGGGCGGCCGACTGTCCCGACCCGACCAGGGCGCCTGCGCCTCCGGCCACGGCGGAGAGCACCAGCCCGCCCAGGAACGCCTCTCCCAGGTGCGGCTCGGCGGCCTCGACGGACGCCAGCACGGCCGTCGTCGTGGCCACCACGGCGTAGCAGCCGGCGAGCACGACGACACCGAGGCCCAGCGTGCGCAGGTCCGGCACCGCCGAGGTGGCCCCTGCCCAGCGTCCGTACCGGAAGGCGACCCAGGAGCAGACCAGGGTCAGGCCGAGGGGCAGCACGCCGACGGTGACGGTGTCCAGGGACAGGGCGGTGCCGTGCGCGAGCAGCCACGCGTCGGCACCCACCCGCAGCGCGTCGCGGGTGTCCCCGTGCGCCCCACCGTCGGCCGCGAACCAGCCCGCCAGGGCGAGCGCGAAGCAGATCATCAGCACCGACCCGGCCGCGCCGGCACCGGCGACCGCCGCGCTCAGCGCCAGAGGACGTCTGGGCCGGCCCGGGTCGGCCGTGGAGGCGGTGGGAGTCGGGGCGGTCAGCAGCGGAGTCATCCCGCGTCATTCTCGTGCAGCCCGGCCCGGCGGACCGGCAGGCACGCCGCCCGCTCCCCGGACGCAGCGAAGATCACGTGGCTCGACTTCGTACCCGCGGGTGCCTTCGCGTAGCCTCTGAGGTTGGCTGAATCCGCGGACGAAAGGCGCTGTCATGGGACGGGAGGAGCAGTTCGACTCCTTCTACCTCGCGACCCGGCGTGCTCTGGTCATGCAGACCTTCGCCCTGACCGGGGACCTGTCGGCGGCCCAGGGCGCGGTGCGCGACGCGTACACCGCCGCCTGGCACCACTGGCGCAAGGCCTCCGCCCACGAGGACCCCCTGGACTGGGTACGCCCCCGCGCGTGGCAGCTGGCGCAGCGCCGGCACACCGCCCGGCTCCGGCAACGCACCAAGGGCCTGCGACCGGAGACCCAGGACGTCCTGGACGCGATCGCGAAGCTCCCCGCGTCCCAGCGACGGGTCATCCTGCTCACCCAGCTGGCCGGCGTGCCGCTGGACAAGGCTGCCCGCGAGCTGAACACCACCGAGGAGCAGGCCGAGCGCAACCTCCGGGCCGCGGCCGCCGGCGTCGCCGCCGCGCTCGACATCGGCTCCGCCGCGATCCGCGAGCACCTGCTCGAGCTCGACGCCGCGATCGCGGACGCCCGGCTGCCCCGGGCCTCGATCATCCGGCGCGCGGGCGTCAAGCGGCGTCGCTCCCACACCGCGATCGCCGCGTTCACCGCCGCCTTCCTCACCGTGGCCGCGGGCGCGTTCGCCCACGAGCCCCGCACCGGCTCCGAGCCGGAGGCGCGGATGATCCGCCAGCCGGCCCCCGCCACGTCGGACAGTGCCCCGGCCGAGTCGAAGCTCCCCTCGACCGACGACCTGCTCAACCGCCGGGCGATCGCGGGCCTGGGACCGGCCCAGAGCTGGCGGGTCGAGGAGACCCACGACAACACCGACGGCAACGGCATCAACAGCATCTGCCAGCAGAGCCGGTTCGCCGACCCCGACGGCCTCTCCGCGATGGTGCGCGAGTTCCGCGCGAAGGGCCGCCCCAGCCGCACGGCCACCCAGACGATCGAGATCTCCCGGACCCCCGAGCAGGCCGAGACCGCCTACCAGACGGTGGTCGGCTGGTTCGCCGGCTGCCAGGAGGCGCGGCTGCAGCTGCTCCGCGCCTACGACGTCTCCGGTGTCGGTGACCGCGCGTCGGTGATGTTCGTCCGGGTGTGGGAGGAGCCGGTCACCACCTACTCCGTCGCGGTCTCCCAGGTCGGCCAGGTGGTCACCTCCACGATCGGTACGACGGTCGCCGGTCAGACCGCCGGCGTGGACCGGGTGGCCCGAGTGCTCGCCGAGTCGGTCGCCCCCATGTGTGCGCAGGACGGTGAGGAGAAGTGCGCTGCGGCACCGAAGGCGTCCGCCGTACCTCCCCCGGTCGCCGGCTCCGAGGAGGGGCTGCTAGCGGTCGTGGACCTGCCCCCCGTGGGCGCGGTCAACGAGCCCTGGGTCGGGACCACCGCGCAGACCGCCAAGCAGAACCCGGCCGAGACAACCTGTGACCGTGCCGACTTCTCCCGCGGCGCCAAGCGGGCGATGACGCGCACCTACCTGATCCCCGGCGCCCGGCTGCCCACGCGGTTCGGGCTCTCCGAGACCGTGGGCGAGTTCCGGTCCGAGGAGGCGGCCACCCGGTTCCTCTCCAACATCCGCGCCAAGGTGGCCGGGTGCGAGGACCGTGACCTCGCGACCGAGGTGGTCGACGCCGGCGACCTCGGCGGCGGCCGGTCCGGCTCGGTGTGGCAGCTGAGCACCGAGATCTCCGACGCCGAGACGGTGCGGTTCACCATGGGCTTCATCCGGGTGGGCAACAAGGTGGCGCAGCTGACCTTCGCCCCGGCCGACGACGCCGACATGAGCCTCACCGACTTCCGTGCCCTGCTGGTCCGCGCCGGCGAGCGCCTCGGCGAGCTCGGCTGAGGCGCAGGCTTTAGGGTCAGCCGTGTGAGCCGACCCCACCCGCCGCACGACCGGGACGCCGCCGCTGCCCTGGACGCAGCCAGTCCCCTCGCCGGCAGACGCGACCTGTTCGACGTGCCCGAGGCCACGATCTACCTGGACGGGAACTCGCTCGGCGCGCTGCCCCGCTCCGTGCCTGACCGGCTGGCGCGGGTGGTGGCCCAGGAGTGGGGCCGGGACCTGATCTCGTCGTGGAACACCGCCGACTGGATCAACCTGCCCCGCCGGGTCGGCGGCCGGATCGCGCGGCTGCTGGGGGTCGACGAGCAGTCGGTGTGGGTGAGCGACTCGACCAGCGTCAGCCTGTTCAAGACGATGGTGGCCGCGTGTCGGCTGCGGCCCGGTCGCGACGTCCTGGTGATCGAGCGGGCCACCTTCCCCACGAACGGCTACATCGCCGCCAGCGTCGCCCGGATGCTCGGCCTGGAGCTGCGGTGGGCCGAGTCGGCCTCGGTGCAGGACGCGATCGACGACCGGGTCGCGCTGGTGTGCCTGACCCACGTCGACTTCCGCACCGGCGCCATGTTCGACCTGCCCGCGGTCACCGCCGCTGCCCACGAGGCCGGCGCGCTGATGCTGTGGGACCTGTGCCACACCGCCGGAGCGGTCCCGGTCGACCTCGAGGGCAACGGCGTCGACTTCGCGGTCGGGTGCACCTACAAGTACCTCAACGGCGGACCCGGTGCACCGGCGTTCATGTACGTCGCCCGGCCGCACCAGGACAGCCTGGACCAGCCGCTGTCGGGGTGGATGGGCCACGCCCGGCCCTTCGACATGGAGCTCGGCTACGAGCCGGTCGCCGGGGTCGGCCGGCTGGCCTCGGGGACGCCGCCGATCCTGGCGCTCTCGGCGCTCGAGGCCGCGCTCGAGGTGTTCGACGGGGTCGACCCGGCGGACCTCCGCTCGGCCTCGCTGTCGCTCACCGACCTGTTCATCGACCTCGTGGACGCACGCCTCGGCGACGTGTTCGAGGTGGTCACCCCGCGCGACCACGCCCGCCGCGGCAGCCAGGTGTCGCTGCGGCACGAGCAGGCCTACGGGGTGGTGCAGGCGCTGATCGCCCGGGGCGTGGTCGGCGACTTCCGCACCCCCGACATCGCCCGCTTCGGCTTCGCGCCGCTGTACGTCCGCCACGTCGACGTGTACGACGCGGTCGAGCACCTGGTCGCGGTGACCGAGGGCCGGGAGTACACCCGTCCGGAGTACGACGTGCGGAACGCGGTCACCTGAGCCGATCTCAACTCATCCGGGCAGACCGACCGGACACGGGTCCGAGAAAACTCTGTCTCTCGGTGCAACCGGCACCGTCCCCGAGGCGTACCCTCCGCAGCAGGCATCGACAACGGGGGTAGCACATGGATGCGGAGGAGTTCGACCACTTCTACACCGCGTCCTTCCAGCGGCTGGTCGGGCAGCTGTACGCGATGATCGGCGACCGGGACGAGGCGCAGGAGTGCGTCCAGGAAGCCTTCGTCCGTGCATGGTCCCACCGGCGCCAGCTCGAGAAGGCGTACGCACCGGAGGCGTGGGTCCGGACGACTGCCTACCGACTCGCGGTGAGCCGGTGGCGGCGGACGGTGCGCGCCCGCAGGGAGCCCGACCGGGCCCTGCAGCCGGAGAAGCTCGTCGGCGAGCCCAGCCCCGAGTACGTGGCATTGATGGCAGCGCTCAAACGGCTGCCCGAGGCCCAGCGGCACGCCCTCGTCCTCCATCACCTGTGCGACCTGCCGGTGCAGGCCGTGGCCGCCGAGGTCGGCGTGCCCGAGGGCACCATCAAGGCCCGGCTCAGCCGGGGACGGGCCGCCCTGCTTGCGCTGCTCGGCGACGAGGCCGCACCCGGACTCGCGGAAGGAGCCAGCCATGCGTGACCCGTTCGAGGAGCTCCGTTCCCTCACCGACGAAGGAGGGCCCGTGCCAGCCCTGCCCGCCCGCGAGGTCCGCCGCCGAGGCGACCGGATGCGCCGCCGCCGCAACGCGCTCAGCGCGGTCGGTGCCGCCGTCGCCGTCGCCGCGCTCACCTCCGGAGGCCTGGTCGTCAACGACGCCCTGACCGGGGCCACGCCGGCTCCTGCCCCCGCCAGCCAGGCCCCGTCCCGGCCGGCCGGGACCCCGACGCCAGCGGAGACGAGCGAGGCGCCCGCCGTGGACTGGGTCACCGAGATCCCCGAGGGCTTCCCGCTCGCGGTCGGGCTGCCCGAGCCGGGTGGGGACGTGCCCGAGTGGACCTGGTCGGACAAGAAGTCGCAGCCGCTGAGCGCCGTGGCCTGCGGCGGCGACGAGCAGCTCAGCACCGACTCCCGGCGGGCCGACTCGCTCCGGGTCCAGGTGACGCCACCGGACGCCTCGGCCTGGCGTCACGTGATCCTGTTCGAGGACGACGCCGCGGCGCGGCAGGCCTACACCGACGCCCGGTCCAGTGCGATCGTGTGCGCGGAGATGAGTCCGGTCGGCGACGACACGGAGGTCACCGAGGCCCGCTGGGAGATGACCGAGGACCGCCGTGCCGGGCACCCGGTGGTGCAGGTCCGGGGGCGGATCTACGCAGCCGGCACCGAGACGCGGGTGCCGGGTCGGGTGGCGACCCAGGTCGTGCGTGTCGGCAACGCACTGCTCGTGGCCAGGATCGACGACGCCGCGAGCAACACCGAGCCCGACGCGGACGAGCAGCAGCTCGCCGCCGACGTGGACACGATCGTCGCCGCGATGTGCGCCTTCGAGGCGGAGCCGTGCGCGGAACCGCCCGCGGTGACGGAGGTGGACGCCGGGGCGACCGCCGAGCAGACCACGACCCCCGCCGTGTCCCCCGCCGAGACCCCCGCTGTCGAGCCGGAGCCCACACCGGAGCTCGTCCTCGACGACACCAACCTGATCGAGGGCGGCCAGATCCCGTGGGTCGAGTCGAGCAGCGGGTGGGCGTCCCACGAGCCGGTGGACCTGCCCACCCTCGGCTGTCAGCCCACCTGGTTGTCCTCGCTCGGTGCGACCGAGACGGTGTCGCGCGAGTTCCGCGCCGACGCCGGATCGCGACAGGTGGGCGAGGCGTCGACGGCGGTGCTCCGGTTCGCGGACGAGGCACAGGCGCAGGAGGCGGTGCACACGGTGCGGCTCTGGGTCGCCGAGTGTGCCGACCGGCTCGACGCGCAGCGGCGCCCGCTGGAGTCGCTGGGCCGGCACTTCGGTGAGGTCGGGCTCGGCCAGGGCGACACCGCCTGGTGGCGGCTGGTGGTCACCCGTCCTGCGGGCTGCAGCGACTGCGACGCACGCTGGCACGAGGCGCAGGGAGCCGCCCTGCTCGACGACCGGCTGCTGCTCGTCTCGGTCGACGTGCTCGGGACCGAGGACACCCCGGACCGGGTCGCCGAGCGGATGGCGACGACCCTGCGGACGGCGGCCGAGGCCGCCCGGCGCTGAGCGGCGCTGCCCTACCCGCCCGACGGTGCCCGGCCTGCCCGACGCCGCCGACGGTTCCCGGCCTGTCCGACGCCGCCCGACGCCGCCCCACGGTGCCCGGCCTGTCCGGCGCTGACCGACGCTGCCCGGAGGCTGCGCTCGCTCCGGCACGACGAAGGCCGCCGGGTGAGCCCGGCGGCCTTCGTCGTTCGTGCTGGTGATCGTTCGTCGTCCGCCGCGGGCGGCGGAGGCGCGGTTCAGAGGTCCTGCAGGATCTCCCGCATCAGCTGAGCGGTCTCCGAGGGGGTCTTGCCGACCTTGACGCCGACCGCCTCGAGGGCCTCCTTCTTCGCCTGCGCCGTGCCCGAGGAGCCGGAGACGATCGCGCCGGCGTGACCCATGGTCTTGCCCTCCGGCGCGGTGAACCCGGCCACGTAGCCGACGACCGGCTTGGTCACGTTGTCCTTGATGTAGGCCGCGGCCCGCTCCTCGGCGTCGCCGCCGATCTCGCCGATCATCACGATCGCGTCCGTCTCCGGGTCGTCCTGGAACGCCTGGAGGCAGTCGATGTGAGTGGTGCCGATGATCGGGTCACCGCCGATGCCGACCGCGGAGGAGAAGCCGAAGTCCCGCAGCTCGTACATCATCTGGTAGGTCAGCGTGCCCGACTTGGAGACCAGGCCGACCCGGCCGCCCTTGGTGATGTCGGCGGGGATGATGCCGGCGTTGGACTTGCCGGGGCTGATCAGCCCGGGGCAGTTGGGCCCGATGACCCGGGTGCTGCCCTTGGACTGCGCGTAGGCGAAGAACTCCGCGGTGTCGTGCACGGGCACGCCCTCGGTGATCACGACGACGAGCGGCATGCCCGCGTCGACGGCCTCGATGACGGCACCCTTGGTGCCCGCCGGCGGGACGAACACGACGGACACGTCGGCGCCGGTGGCCTCCATGGCCTCGGCGACCGACCCGAACACGGGCACGGACGCGCCCTCGAAGTCGACACTCTGGCCGGCCTTCTTCGGGTTCACGCCGCCGACGATGTTCGTCCCGGACGTGAGCATCCGCTGGGTGTGCTTCCGGCCCTCGGAGCCGGTCATGCCCTGGACGACGACCTTGCTGTTCTCATTCAGGAAAATAGCCATGACTCTCGCCTCTACTTCGCTGCCAGCTCGGCGGCCCGGTCAGCCGCGCCGTCCATCGTGTCCACCAGCGTGACGAGCGGGTGGTTGGCCTCGTCGAGGATCCGGCGACCCTCCTCGACGTTGTTGCCGTCGAGGCGCACGACGAGCGGCTTGTTCGCCTCGTCCCCGAGCAGCTCGAGCGCGTGGACGATGCCGTTGGCGACCGCGTCGCACGCGGTGATGCCGCCGAACACGTTCACGAACACGCTCTTGACCTGCGGGTCGTTGAGGATGATGTGCAGGCCGTTGGCCATCACCTCGGCGGAGGCGCCACCGCCGATGTCGAGGAAGTTGGCGGGCTTGACGCCGGAGTGCTTCTCGCCGGCGTAGGCGACCACGTCGAGGGTCGACATGACCAGGCCCGCGCCGTTTCCGATGATGCCGACCTCGCCGTCGAGCTTGACGTAGTTGAGGCCCTTCTCCTTGGCCTCGGCCTCCAGCGGGTCCGCCGCGGCCTTGTCCTCGAAGGCGGCGTGGTCCTCGTGCCGGAAGTCGGCGTTCTCGTCGAGGGTGACCTTGCCGTCGAGCGCCTCGAGGTGGCCGTCGCCCAGCCGGACCAGCGGGTTCACCTCGACCAGCGAGGCGTCCTCCTTGACGAAGACGTCCCACAGCTTCTTGATCACGGTCTTGGCCTCGTCGGCCACGTCCTCGGGGAACCGGGTCGCCGCGACGATCTCGGCGGCCTTGGCGTCGTCCACGCCGGTGCCCGGGTCGATCGAGACCTTGGCGACTGCGTCGGGGTTGGTCCTGGCGACCTCCTCGATCTCGACGCCACCCTCGATGCTCGCAATGCACAGGTAGTTGCGGTTGGCGCGGTCGACGAGGAAGGAGAAGTAGTACTCCTCCGCGATGTCGGCCGTCGGTGCGATCAGGACACGGTGGACCGTGTGGCCCTTGATGTCCATGCCCAGGATGTCGTTCGCGCGGGCGACCGCCTCCTCGGGGTTCTCGGCGAGCTTGACGCCGCCCGCCTTGCCACGGCCACCAATCTTCACCTGAGCCTTGACGACGACCCTGCCACCGAGGGCTTCAGCGGCCGCAGCGGCGTCGTCCGCCTTCTCGACCACGGTGCCGAGGGTGACCGGCACGTCATGCTTCGCGAAGAGCTCCTTCGCTTGGTACTCCATCAGGTCCACGGTTAGGCCCGTCCTTATCGGTTCTTCCGGTCCGGGGATTTCACGCCCGACCCTAGACCTGTTACCCCGGTCACTACCACGTCGGGTCGGTCACACGGGTGCAACGTGCCGGGCGTGCCGGACGGTACGTCGACCCCGTCGGCGAGCCCGCCCGCCCCGTCCGACGTACCCCTGACCCCGGGTCCCTCGTTGTCCTCCGTGACCCACCAAAGAGACGAGGTTCCCGATGACTGCTCGCCGGACCGCAGCCGCCACTGCCGCCCTCCTGGCCGCGACCGTGCTCTCCCCCGCAGCCCCCGGCGCGGAGGCGACGTCCGACCCGACCCCCGGCTACTCGGTGCGCAGCATCACGGTCGGCGTGCGCGTCGGTCCTGACGACCAGCGGTGCGCGATCACGGCGGACCTGTACCGGCCGGACGGCGTCTCGTCCCGGCGCCGGGCACCGGCGGTCCTCACCACGCACGGCTTCGGCGGTAGCAAGTCCGACGGCAACCAGACCGCGATCGCCCGCGGTTTCGTGCAGGAGGGCTATGTCGTGCTGTCGTACTCCGGGCTCGGCTTCGGCGGCTCGGGCTGCAAGATCCACCTCGACGACCCGGACTGGGACGGCCGCGCGGGCAGCCAGCTGGTCAGCGTCCTGGCCGGCACCAAGACGTTCACCGACGACGCCACCGGCGAGCGGCGCCGGGTCCGCTACGTCGCCCGGGAGCGGCGCGGCGACCCCAGGGTCGGCATGATCGGCGGCTCCTACGGTGGGCAGATCCAGTACGCCGTGGCCATGCAGGACCGCCGGGTCGACGCGATCATCCCGATCATCACCTGGCACGACCTGTCCTACTCGCTGGCGCCGAACAACACCGGCTTCCGGCACGGGGTGACGCCGCGGACCCCGGGGGTGCACAAGCGGATCTGGACCGACCTCTTCTTCGGCGCCGGCATCGCCGACGGGGTCGACGACGTCCAGGTGGACCCGACCCGCAACGTGGGCTGCCCGAACTTCACCGACCTCGCCTGCGCGGCCGTGGCCGAGCTCCACACGCTCGGCTACCCGGGTCGCACGACGCTCTCGCTGGCCCGGCACGCCTCCGTCGCCACCTACGCCGGCCAGGTCACGGCGCCCGCGCTGATCGTGGGCGGCCAGCGGGACACGCTGTTCAACCTGCAGGAGGCCGTGGCCACGTTCCGCGCGCTGCGCCGGCACGGCACCGAGGCTCGCATGGTCTGGCAGTCGTGGGGCCACTCCGGCAGCAGTCCGGCGCCCGGCGAGCTCGATCTCGACGCCGAGTCGCTGAAGGACTCCTACCTCGGCCGCCGCTTCCTGGCCTGGATGGACCGGCACGTCCGTGGCGACCGGAGCGTCGCCCCGGGTCCGCGGTTCGAGTACTTCCGCGACTGGGTGCGCTACGACACCTCCCCCGCTCGCGCGGGTGTGGCGGTGCGGCGTGCCTACGCCCGCCGTACCGGCTTCAGCCAGCAGCCCACGGCCTCTCTCTACCTCACCGGCGACAGCGGCCTCACCCCGCGCCTGCGGTCGGTCCGCACCGGCTCGGCCTCCTACGCCAACACCTCCGCCGCGCCGACCTCGTACTCCGAAACGTCCGGCGTCGAGGGCAACCAGGTGAACCGTCCGGTCTCGGACACGCCGGGGACGTTCGTCGCGTTCACCAGCCGCCGGCTGTCCCGGCCCGCGGACCTGGTCGGGTCGCCGTCGCTGACCCTGCACCTCGACGCCCCGGTGGCCGCGCAGAGCCAGTCCACCGGCCCGGCGGGCAAGCTGATCCTGTTCGCGAAGCTCTACGACGTCGCTCCGGACGGCACCCGGACCCTGAAGAACCGGCTGGTGTCACCGGTCCGGGTCACCGACGTCACCCGGCCGGTGCGGGTTCAGCTGCCCGGGGTGGTGCACCGGTTCCGTGCGGGCCACCGGCTGGAGGTCGTGGTCGCCGCGAGCGACTTCGCCTACGGGAACAACACGCTGGCCCAGCCGGTCACGGTCACCACCAGCCGTCGGTCACCGGGCGTGCTCCGGCTGCCGCTGACCAGCGGGCTGCGTTTCTGACGCGGGTACGGCGGACGCGCCCGTCGTACCCGCTGCCCGGGGACGGGCTCAGGCCTCCACGCCGGACGCGTCGGCGACGTTGTCCTTGATCCAGGTCACGATCTCGGTGGTCGTGGCCCCGGGGGTGAACACCTTCGCCACGCCGATCTGCTCGAGCAGCGGGATGTCGTCCTCGGGGATGATCCCGCCGCCGAAGACGACGATGTCGCGAGCGTCGCGCTCGTCGAGGAGCTCGACGACCTTCTTGAACAGCGTCATGTGCGCGCCGGAGAGCACCGAGAGGCCGATGACGTCCGCGTCCTCCTGGATCGCGGTCTCCACGATCTGTTCGGGCGTCTGGTGCAGGCCTGTGTAGATGACCTCGTGTCCCGCGTCGCGGAGAGCGCGCGCGACGACCTTCGCTCCGCGGTCGTGCCCGTCGAGGCCGGGCTTGGCCACCACGATCCGGATCGGAGCCACCATGTAACTGCCACCACCTTGGTTGTGCCCTGCCGGCGGCAGGTTCCTGTCAACACGGAATGTCTGCGCGCAGACTAACCGACCGGCCCCGCTCAAGGACTAGACAGGTGGTTGCCCCCGGGTGACATCGGGCACGTTGGACTCCGGGCACTCACACGGGCGAAGTACGGCGCACCCCCCGAAACCAGTGTGATCCACTCCACATGTACAGTTTTCGCTCGCACGGCGGCGGGACGTTTCCGTTATGGTTGGCCGTTGCGTGCAAACCGACTGTGAGGAACGATTCGTGGCGAATCACCGGGCAGAGAGGCACAGCGCCTCTCGCGTCGAAACCGCCGAAGCGACCCCGATCGCGCCTGCACGTCCTGGCGGCGGCAAGCGCAAGGCGGTCAAGCCGTCCCGCGCTGCTCGCACGAAGACCCCTGTAACCCCCTCCGCGGACTCCAAACCCTCCCAGCACCAGGGCGGCCGGAAAAATCTCTTCCCGCTGCTCCCCTCCGCCCCCACCGCCGTGGGCGCGGCCGCGCTCGTGATCGCGGCCGCCGGTGCGGTTACCTTCAGCGAGGACACCACGACCGTCACCAGCGCCGGGCCGGAGAAGCTCTACCAGGCGAGTGCGTTCACCGGCACCAGCGAGGTGCGCAGCAGCCGCGCCGGCGAGATCCGCGAGCAGGCGGTCAGCCGAGACTCCCAGCGCGAGGCGCTCCAGGACGCCGCGGCCAAGGAGCTGCAGAACGCCGCGGAGGCGCAGGCCCGTCAGCGCAACGCCGCCCTCGCCCAGCTCGCCGCGAGCGCCGAGCGCTACGCCGACGAGATCGCCGCGAACATGTGGAAGCTGCCGCTGAGCGGCTACCGGATCACGGCCACCTTCGGTCAGTCCAGCGGCCTCTGGGCGAGCACCCACACCGGTCTCGACTTCGCGGCCCCGACCGGTACCCCGGTCGTCTCGGTGGCGAACGGCACGGTGACCTCGACCGAGTCCTCCGGCGCCTACGGCAACCGGGTGATCGTGACGCTCGAGGACGGCACCGAGATCTGGTACTGCCACCTGAACACGTTCGACACCAGCCCGGGCGAGACCGTGTCCGGCGGCGAGCAGATCGGCACCGTCGGGGCCACCGGTAACGTCACCGGCCCCCACCTGCACCTCGAGGTGCGCCCCGGCGCCGGTGACGCGGTCGACCCGTACGCCGCGCTCGTCGCGCACGGCATCCAGCCCTGACCGATCCACTCACGGTTTGTGGTGCGTCGAACCGCGCGTTGTGGTGCGTCGAACCGTGGCTCGTGGTGCGTTGAACCGTGACTCGTGGTGCGTTCACCCGCGCGTTGTGGTGCGTCGATCCGTGGCTCGTGGTGCGTCGAACCGTGCGTCGTGGTGCCGCTCCC
>DATIBI010000221.1:0-3361 GCA_035457605.1 Nocardioidaceae bacterium | reverse complement strand
GACCGCGACGCCCTCCTGGACCAGATCAAGCGCAAGGCCGTGGTGCACGGCAAGGTGACGCTCTCCTCGGGCAAGGAGGCCGACTACTACGTCGACCTGCGTCGGGTGACCCTCGACGCGCAGGCGGCGCCGCTGATCGGTCGGGTGATGCTCGACCTCACTGCCGACTGGGAATTCGACGCGGTCGGCGGGCTCACCCTCGGCGCGGACCCGGTGGCGACGGCGATGCTGCACGCCGCGGCGGCCCGGGGCCGGGAGCTCGACGCGTTCGTGGTCCGCAAGGGCGAGAAGGCCCACGGGCTGCAGCGTCGCATCGAGGGTCCCGACGTCGCCGGGCGGCGGGTGCTGGCGGTGGAGGACACCTCGACGACCGGCGGCTCGGTGCTCAACGCGGTCGCGGCCCTGCGGGAGGCCGGCGCGGACGTGGTCGGCGTCGCGGTGATCGTCGACCGGGCCACCGGCGCGGAGGAGAAGGTCGAGGCGGAGGGCTGCGACTACCGCTACGCCTACGACCTCGACGACCTCGGGCTGTGAGCGTGCGCGACGCCTACCTGGTGGCCGCCCGGTCGGCCCGCGACCTGGTCGCCGGTCCGGCGGTGGAGGCGGCCTGGGAGCGTCCCAGCGCGCTCGCCGGGATGAGTGTGGGTGCGCTGGCCTGTCACCTCGGCGGTCAGCTGGTCTCCGTACGCGAGCTGGTCGCCGCCCCGCCGCAGGGCGAGGTGATCCCGCTCCTCGGCCACTACGAACGGGCTCGCTGGGTCACCGCGGCCCCTGATGACGAGGTGAACGTGGGCATCCGCGAGAGCGCGGAGGGCAACGCCGCGGACGGCCACGCGGCGCTGGTGGGCCGGCTCGACGACGCGCTCGGCGTGCTGCCGGGCCTGCTCGCCGACCAGGACCCGGGACGCCCCGTGCTGATCCCGTGGCAGGGGTGGGCGCTGACGCTCGACGACTTCCTGGTGACCCGGATGATGGAGATCGCCGTGCACTCCGACGACCTCGCGGTCAGCGTCGACCTCGCGCCGCCGGCCCTGCCGGAGGAGGTGCTCGCACCGGTGCTGACGCTGCTGTCGCTGGTCGCGGTGCGCCGGCACGGGCAGTCGGCGGTGCTGAGTGCGCTGAGCCGGGCCGAGCGCGCACCGGACCGGATCAACGCGTTCTGAGCGGGTCCGGCGGCTCGGTCCGGCGTCCGCCTCAGGGGTCGCGCCGCGCGGCCCCGCCTCGGCCCTGTGGCCCCCGCCTCAGTCCCTGCGGCGGACGTCCTCAGGCTCACCCGGCCGCTCGTGCTCGGGGTCCTCGGGAAGGACGTCCCCAGGGTCAGCGACCGCGTCGGCGACCGCGTCGGCGACCGGGTCGGGTGCCGTGCCGGCGACGGGGTCGTGCTCGCCCCGGATGTCCTCGCGCTCGACGCGCGCACGCTCCCCGGGCTCGTCGTACCGCTCGTCGCGGGTGCGGGAACGCTCGCGCAGAAACTCCACGACCATCGGGATCACCGACGCGACGACGATGAGGATCGCGATCAGGTCGATGTTGTCCTTGATGAAGGTGATGTTGCCGAGCCAGTACCCGAGCAGGGTGATGCCGGTGCCCCACAGCACCGCGCCGATCGCGGAGTAGGTCGCGAACCGGTGGAACGGCATGCGGCCGACCCCGGCCGCCATGGTGATGAACGTCCGCACGATCGGCACGAACCGGGCGAGCACGATCGCCCGGTTGCCGTAGCGGTCGAAGAACGCGTAGGTCTTGTCGATGTACTCCTGCTTGAACAGCCGTGCGTCGGGCTTGCTGAACAGCGCCGGCCCCACCTTGTAGCCGATCCCGTAGCCCACGACGTTCCCCATCCAGGCCGCGATCGAGATCAGCAGGCACGCCACCCAGATCGGCTGGTCGATCCAGCCGTTGGCGATGAACAGCCCGCCGACGAACAGCAGCGAGTCCCCCGGGAGCAGGGCGAACAGCCCGCACTCGGCGAAGATGATGAACAGCAGACCCCAGAACGCGTAGGGGTCCATCGCCTCGAGCAGCTTCTCGGGGTCCAGCCAGTCCATGCCCAGAAGGTGGGGATTGACCAGCATCGGGAGGAGATCAGTCACGCGCAACAGGGTAACCGCCGTATCTGAGAGCCCCGACCGGCTGGCCTACCATCGTCGCGTGCACGACAGCCCCGAGACCGTGAGCCCCGAGGCCATGAGCCCCGAGACCACGAGCCCCGAGGCCATGAGCCCCGAGATGTCGGGTGCGGACACGGAGGAGCGACGCGCGCCGTACGACCCGATGCCGCACGGCCCCGCCGAGGTCGGGGTCGGCCCCTGGGCCGGACCGTGGCCCGAGGGTGAGGAGTACGACGAGCAGCTGCTCGCCGAGGGCGACAGGCGCAACGTGGTGGACCGGTACCGCTACTGGCGCCTGGACGCGATCATCGCCGACCTCGACTCGCGGCGGCACGACTTCCACGTCGCGATCGAGAACTGGCAGCACGACTTCAACATCGGCACCATCGTGCGCACCGCCAACGCCTTCCTCGCGCGCGAGGTGCACATCGTCGGCAAGCGCCGCTGGAACCGCCGCGGTGCCATGGTCACCGACCGCTACCAGCACATCCGGCACCACGAGACCCCCGAGGACCTCGCGGGCTACCTGCACGAGCACGGGGTGACCCTGCTCGGGATCGACAACCTGCCCGGCTCGGCGCACCTGGAGACCCTGGAGCTGCCACGCCGCTGCGCCCTGCTGTTCGGCCAGGAGGGGCCGGGCCTGTCGGAGGCCGCACGGGCGGCCTGCGACGGGACGTTCTCGATCGCGCAGTTCGGCTCGACCCGGTCGATCAACGCGTCCGCGGCGGCCGCCATCGCGATGCACACCTGGATCCGGCAGCACGCCGACCTGGCGGCCGACCACTCCTGGCGCGGCTGAGCGGTCTAGCAGTCCACCTCGAACAGCACCTGCTGGGGGGAGACCTGCTCGCCCGCCGCCACGTGGTCCCGCACCCGGCCGGCTGGGCAGTCGAGCACCACCACACAGCAGATCGTGGAACGGCCGGTGGCGGCGACGACGTCGGGGTCCCACTCCACGACCGCGTCACCGGCCTGGACCTGGTCGCTCTCGGAGACGAGCGTCCGGAAGCCGGCTCCCTGCATGTGCACGGTGTCCACGCCGAGGTGCACGAGGACGGCGTCGCCGGTCTCGGCGACGATCACGTAGGCGTGCGGGTGGAGCTTGACCAGCTTCCCCGAGACCGGGGCGAGGGCCTGCTGCAGGCCGCCGCGGGGGACGACGGCGACCCCCGGCCCGACGAGGCCGTGGGAGAACACCGGGTCGGGCACGTCACTGACGGCGAGGTTGGTCCCCGCCGCCGGCGACA
>DATIBI010000220.1:0-6672 GCA_035457605.1 Nocardioidaceae bacterium | reverse complement strand
TGACCGGCATCGGCGCCCTGCTGTTCCGGCCGCCGGTGCAGACCGGGCTGCTCGTGATGGGAGCCGTGCTCGCCCGCCCGGCGCCTCTCCTCCGACCGGGAGCGCCACCACAATCCCCGGCTCGCGCCACCAGAATCCCCGGCTCGACGGTGAGGTAGGGCGTCAGAGCTTCTCCACCGGGGCGTAGCGCAGCAGCAGCCGCTTGACCCCTTGTGACCCGAAGTCGATCGACGCGACGGCGTTCTCGCCGGCCCCGTCAAGCGCGACGACGCTACCCATGCCGAAACTGTCGTGCAACACCCGGTCCCCCGGGGCCAGCGACGGCACCGGACGCTTGGCCTTCGCCTTGCTGGCGGAGTCGGCGTTGATGGCTGCCGTACCGAACCTGCGCCCACCCCGGTCCGGCAGCGACGGCATCACCGGACGGTTCCACGAGGTCTGCGCCGCCTCGGTGCGACGCCAGTTGACCAGGTCGACCGGAAGCTCGTCGAGGAAGCGAGAGGCCGGGTTGTGCGAGGGCGCGCCCCAGGCCGACCGGACCACGGCCCGTGAGACGTAGAGCCGCTGCTGGGCGCGGGTCAGCCCGACGTACGCCAGCCGGCGCTCCTCCTCCAGCTCGGGCTGGTCGCCGAGCGAGCGCATGTGCGGGAACACGCCGTCCTCGAGGCCGGTCAGGAACACCACCGGGAACTCCAGCCCCTTCGCGGTGTGCAGCGTCATCAACGTGACCACGCCGGCGTCGTCGCCCTCACCCTGGTCGGGGATCTGGTCGGAGTCGGCGACGAGCGCCACCCGCTCCAGGAAGTCCCCCAGCCCGGGCACCGGGGCGTCCGGGCCACCGAGGTCGGCCGGGTCCGCGGACGGGCCAGCGACCGGCTCGTCGGCGAACTCGCGGGCCACCGCGACCAGCTCGGCGAGGTTCTCCACCCGGGTCTCGTCCTGCGGGTCGTCTGAGCCCTCCAGCTCGGCGAGGTACCCGCTGCGCGCCAGCACCTGCTCCAGCACGACGTCGGCCCGCTCGCCGGCGTCCACCATCGACTGGAGCTCCTCGATCATGCCGACGAACGCCTTGATGCAGGTCACCGAGCGGCTCGCGATACCCGGAGCCTCCTGGGCCCGCCGCAGCGCCTCCCAGAACGTGACCCGGTCGCGCTGCGCGAGCGCCTGCACGCACGCCTCGGCACGGTCACCGATCCCGCGCTTGGGCACGTTGAGGATCCGGCGCAGCGAGATCTCGTCGGCGGGGTTCACCAGCGTGCGCAGGTACGCCAGCGCGTCTCGGACCTCCTTGCGCTCGTAGAACCGGACGCCGCCGACGACCTTGTAGGGCATGCCGACGCGGATGAACACCTCTTCGAACACCCGGGACTGCGCGTTGGTGCGGTAGAACACCGCCACGTCTCCGGGTCGCGCGCCACCGGCGTCGGTCAGCTTGTCGATCTCCTCGGAGACGAACCGGGCCTCGTCGTGCTCGTCGTCGGCGACGTAGCCGACGATCTTCTCCCCGTCGCCGGCGTCGGACCAGAGGTTCTTGGGCTTGCGGCCCTTGTTCCGGCTGATCACCGAGTTCGCGGCGGTCAGGATCGTCTGCGTGGAGCGGTAGTTCTGCTCCAGCAGGATCGAGGTGGCGTCGGGGAAGTCCTCCTCGAACTGGAGGATGTTGCGGATGTTCGCGCCGCGGAAGGCGTAGATCGACTGGTCCGCGTCTCCCACGACCATCAGCTCGGAGGGCTCGACCCGCTCGCCGCCCGAGCCGCCGGGCTGCTCGTCGGTGTCCGCGCAGAGCTCACGGACCAGGGCGTACTGCGCGTGGTTGGTGTCCTGGTACTCGTCGACGAGCACGTGCCGGAACCGCCGCCGGTAGGTCTCACGGACCTCGGGGAACGACCGGAACAGGTGCACCGTGGTCATGATCAGGTCGTCGAAGTCCAGCGCGTTGGCCTCGCGCAGCCGGCGCTGGTACAGCGTGTACGCCTCGGCGTAGGTCTCCTCGAGGTGGTTCTTCGCCTCCTGGGTGGCACGCTCCTCGTCGATGAGCTCGTTCTTGGCGTTGGACACCCAGTTCAGCACCGCCCGCGGCTGGTAGCGCTTGGGGTCGAGCTCGAGGTCGCGCAGCACCAGCGTCATCAGCCGCTTGGAGTCGGCCGCGTCGTAGATCGAGAACGACGACTTGTAGCCGAACTTGTCGATCTCCTTGCGCAGGATCCGCACGCAGGCCGAGTGGAACGTCGACACCCACATGATCCGCGCGCGCCTGCCGACGAGGTGCTCCACCCGCTCGCGCATCTCCGCCGCGGCCTTGTTGGTGAAGGTGATCGCCAGGACCGAGCCGGGGTGGACCTTGCGCTCGGAGATCAGCCAGGCGATCCGGCGGGTGAGCACCCGGGTCTTCCCGGACCCCGCGCCGGCGACCACGAGCAGCGGGCTGCCGGCGTGCATCACCGCGGCCCGCTGCGGCTCGTTGAGTCCGTCGAGGAGCTCCTCGGGCGTGGGGGTACGACGGCCCCGCGGCTGCTCCTGCGGCAGGGCGTCGAGGTCGGAGGGAGCCGGGGACTGGGGGATCGGGAACAACGCGCTCATGTCCCTCCCACCCTACGTGCCCGGACCGACGTCACCGGCCCCTGGGAGGCGGGACCGGGACCGCCTCAGCTCCAGAACACGGCTACCGCGATGTTGAGCGTGGTGAGGCCGAGCAGGCCCATGAACAGGCCGTTCGGGATCGACGGCTTCTTGCGGTTCACGAGCACCAGGACCCCGATGACCAGGGCCACGACGAGCTTCACGCCGACCTTGGCGTGGTTCACCGGCTCCGGCTCGGCCTCGAGCAGCCCGACCAGCGCGATCCCGGTGACCAGCTGGGTGAGGATGCCGTGGAACATCGCGTTGTTGACCACCCGCGGGTCGGCCTTGATCTGCACGAACAACCCGCCGAACAGCGAGGCGAGCCCGATGAAGTGGAGGAAGACGAGGATGTCGCGCAGCAGGTCCATGGCGACAATCTAGGCGATAGTCGCAAGCGGTCCGACGTACCCCTCCTGCCTCACAGCAGGCGGCGGTCGGACGCCCACCGGGTCAGCTCGTGCCGGGAGGAGAGCTGCAGCTTGCGCAGCACGCTGGACACGTGCGTCTCCACGGTCTTGACCGAGATGAACAGCTCACCGGCGACCTCCTTGTAGGCGTAGCCGCGGGCGATCAGCCGCATCACCTCCCGCTCCCGCTCGGTGAGCCGGTCGAGGTCCTCGTCGACCTGGGCGACCGCGATCGACCCGGCGAACGCGTCCAGCACGAACCCGGCCAGCCGCGGGGAGAACACCGCGTCGCCGTCCGCGACCCGCTCGATGGCGTCGACGAGCTCGGGTCCGGTGATGGTCTTGGTGACGTAGCCCCGGGCGCCGCCGCGGATCGTGCCGATCACGTCCTCGGCGGCGTCGGAGACGCTGAGCGCAAGGAACCGGGTCTCGGGCACCTTGTTCGCCAGCCGGCGCATCACCTCCACGCCGCCGCCGCCCGGCAGGTGCACGTCGAGCAGCACGACCTCGGGCCGGAGCCCGGCCACGGCGGCGACGGCCTGGTCGACGTCCGCGGCCTCACCGAGCACCTCCACGGCGTCGGCCAGCTCGGCGCGCACGCCGGCGCGGAACATGGCGTGGTCATCGACGATCACCACCGTCCGGCGGGTCCCGGTCATGCGTTCTCCTCCTTGGTCGTGGACATCCTCAGCGGCATGCTGAGCCGGACCTCGGTCCCCTGCCCGGGCGAGGTCCGGATCGTGGCGTTCCCACCGTGCCGCTGCATCCGGTCGGTGATCGAGTTGCGCACCCCGAGCCGGTCGGCGGCGACGGCCTCCTGGTCGAAGCCCACGCCCCGGTCCCGCACGAACACCTCGGCGAGGCCGGCGGCGAACTCGGCGTAGACGTCGACCTTGTCGGCGCCGGAGTGCTTGGCCGCGTTCACCATCGCCTCCCGCGCCGCCAGCACCAGCGGCCGGGCCTGCTCGGTGAAGTCTGCGTCGCCGACGGTGACCACCTCGACCGGGACCCCGTGCCCGTCCTCGACGTCGGCGGCCGCCACGCGCAGCGCCCCGGCCACCGTGGTCTCGTGCGGCGTCTCGTCGGCGTAGAGCCAGGCCCGCAGGTCGCGCTCCTGGGCCCGGGCCAGCCGGGCCACGGTCCGCCCGTCGTCGGCGTGCTTCTGGATCAGCGCCAGCGTCTGCAGCACCGAGTCGTGCAGGTGCGCGGCGACGTCGGCCCGCTCCTGCGAGCGTACCCGCTCCGCGCGCTCCTCCGAGAGGTCGCCCGCCAGCCGGAACAGCCACGGCCCGACCGTGAGGGCCAGGCCGGCGACGCCGAGCGCGCCGGCGACGAGCACGTCCCGCGCCACGCCGCGGCCCCCGGTCTGCGCCGCGAACAGCACCAGCGCCGAGACCAGCAGCCCGACGCCGATGGTCAGCCGCGCCCACGAGGCCGGTCCACCGGCCCCGAGCACCGCGCGGACCGGGTCGATCCGTCCGGTGGCGTCGGCCCACCGCTCCCGCTGGGCCTCGTCGGCCTGGCGCCAGAGCACGGCCAGCCCGAGCACGCCGAGCATCAGCGGCCAGAACACGAACGACCCGCCGAGGACGACCTGGACGAGGATCACGACGCCGAGCGCCACCGCGGCCAGCGCGACGAGCGGGCCGACGTCCTCGAGCTTCCGCGTCCGCCGCGGCCGCTTGCCCTGCCTGGTGGCCGCCTCGAGGCCCGGCGCCTGCTCGGCGAACCGGGCGTCGGACGGCAGGATCATCCACAGGCCCGCATAGAGCGCCAGCCCGAAGCCCCCGAACACGGAGGCCAGCACGAACGCCCCGCGCACCAGCAGCACGTCGACACCGAGGTGCTCGGCCAGGCCCGCGGCGACGCCACCGAGCAACCGGTCCTCGGTGCTGCGGGTGGCTCGGCGCGGAGCGCTCACGTGCGGGGCATCGATGTTCATCGCGGCTCAATCGTCACACACGCGGTCAGGACCGACCATGAGTTACGACCCTGACGTGACCCTGAGCCGCAGGCCCCCGGAGCCGCCAGGAATCAGGGGTTCCCCCGATGGTGCGCACGCGAGCCAGGACCCAGGATCGAGGTATGACAGAGACGCCCCAGCAGAACCGGGTCAACACCGAGCATCTGCGCGACTACAGCCAGCTGCGCCGCAGCGTCACCGACCGCAAGATCGCCGGTGTCGCGGGCGGCCTCGGCAGGCACCTCAACATCGACCCCACCATCCTCCGCGTGGCGTTCGTGGTCCTGTGCTTCTTCGGCGGCGCCGGGTTCCTGCTGTACGGCGCGGCCTGGCTGCTGGTCCCCGAGGAAGGCAAGGACCACGCCGCGATCGCCACGAGCGCGAGCACCCGCAACGCGCTGCTGATCGCCGTCGGCGCGCTCGCGGCCCTCCTCCTCATCGGGGACAGCTGGGGTGGCTTCGGGTTCCCGTGGCCCCTGGTCCTGATCGGGGTCGCCGTCCTCCTCTACCTCGTCTTCCGGGAGCAACCCATGAGCAACCAGACCCCTCCCCCGCCACCGCCGGAGCAGTCCCCGGCCTCGCCCGGTGACACCGGCGCCGTCGCGACGTACCCGCCGGCGGACTCCGAGCCGACGACGCCGTACGGCGCGCCACCGGCGTGGGCACCGCCCGCACAGCCGACCTACCAGGCGCCCGTGCCCAGGCCGGACCGCGGCCCCAAGCTGTTCTGGGTGACGCTGGCGCTGGTCGCCATCGCCGTCGGGACGCTCGGCATCTTCGACGTCTACGGCGTCTCGGTGCCCGACGGCGCCTACCCGGCCCTCGCCCTCGCCGTGATCGGCACGATGCTCGTCGTCGGCGCGTGGTTCGGCCGGGCCGGCGGCCTGATCTTCCTCGGTGTGGTTGCCGCGCTGGCGATGGTCGCCGCGTCCGCGACCAACCCGCGCTTCGACGGGGAGCGCGTAAGGCAGGTGACCCCGGCCACGGCCGCGGAGGTCCGGGACCGGTACTTCATCCCGGCCGGGACCCTCCGGCTGGACCTGTCCGAGATCCGCGACGTCGAGGCCCTCGACCAGAAGACCATCGACGTCGAGGCCAACGCCGGCGAGCTCGTCGTCATCGTGCCCGAGGGCGTCGACGTCAACGTGGACGCCGACATCGCCGCCGCCGGCGAGGCCGACGTTGCCGGCCGGGTGTCCGGAGGCCTGGACGTCCACACCGAACGGCAGATCGACGGCGGCATCGACGCCCCCGAGATCGACCTCAACCTCGACCTCGTGGTCGGCAGCATCGAAGTGAGGCAGTCATGAAGACCCATCCGCTCAACGTCAGCTACCTCGTCATGGGGCTGATCTTCCTCGGCCTGGCGGGCTCCTGGGCCCTGCGCGAAGCCGGAGTCGTCGACCTCGACAGCGTCCGCTGGCTGTTCCCGATGACGCTCGTCGTCGCCGGCGTGGTCGGCCTGGTGGCCGCGGCCGCCAAGGGCCTCACCGGGCGAGACGGCAACGGCGCCGCCGACGGCGCCGACCACACCGACCCCTACTCCCCCTACGACCTCGAAGGAGACGACCGATGACCACGAACAACCCCTACCCCGCCCCCGAGCCCGCCCCGGGCCCGCTGGCGCAGCCCAAGCGCCTGGTGCGCAGCCGGGACGACCGGTGGATCTCCGGGGTCTGC
>DATIBI010000219.1:0-2282 GCA_035457605.1 Nocardioidaceae bacterium | reverse complement strand
CGGTCGGCTGTGAACGTCCCACCCCCGCCGCCGTGGTTGTGGATGTCCACGAGGCCGGGGAGCACGAAGCCCCTCGCGGGCACGCGGACCTCCGCGGCCAGGTGGTCGCCCCCGTCCCCGGGGCGGGAGGCAGCCGCCCGTCCGACGTACTCGATCTGCCTTCCCGAGACCACGACGAGCCCGTCGTCGATGACCCCCGTCGGCGTCACGACCCGGCCGCGCACTCGTGTCTCTGCCACCCCGCCGACCCTAGCGGCGCCGGCTCCCGGGTCGAGCTCGGTAAAACCGGTTGCACGCTCCACAGGGAACCCGGAGACTCTCCCCACCATGAAGAACTGACATCGGCCTCACTCGCGTCCGCGGCTGCCTCCTCTCGGAGCGCCCATGCCCGGCGAGTGCCCTCTTCGCTCACGAAGGTGTCGCGATGTCTACCCAACTGCACTCGTCCGTATCCTCCCTCGTCGCCCGCGACCTGGTCCGCGCCTACGGCGACCGCGTCGTCCTCGACGGTTTCGACCTGCTCGCCAACCCCGGGCAGCCGCTCGGTCTGGTCGGCGAGAACGGAGCCGGCAAGTCGACGCTGATGCGCCTGCTGGCCGACGTCGAGCCGGTGGACGGCGGTACGGTGACGCGCCCGGCCGACCTCGGCTACCTCGGCCAGGAGCCGGACTTCACCGGGCGTGCCACGGTCGGCGAGGTCCTGGACGCGGCGCTGGCCTCGCTGCACGCCGCGGTGTCGCGGTTGGAGGAGCTCGCGGCGCGGCTGGACGAGCCGGCGGCGCAGGAGGAGTACGCCGCGACCCTGGCCTGGGCCGAGCTGCACGACGCCTGGGACGCCGACCGCCGTGCGGAGGAGGCCGCGGCCCGGCTCGGGCTGGGTCGGCTCGAGCGGGACCGTCCGGTGGCCGCGATGTCCGGGGGGCAGCGCAGCAGGCTGGCCCTGGCGGCGCTGGTCACCCGACGACCGGCGTGCGTGCTGCTCGACGAGCCGACGAACCACCTCGACGACGAGGCGGTCGCGTTCCTGGAGGCGTTCTTGGTGGACCTGCCCGGGATCGTCGTGGTCGCCAGCCATGACCGCACGTTCCTCGAGCGGGTCTGCGCAGCCGTGGTGGACCTGGACCCGGCGCACCTGGGCACCGACGGCGAGGGCGGCAACCGGTTCACCGGTGGGTACTCCGACTACCTGGCGGCCAAGCGCGACGCCCGCCGCCGGTGGGAGCAGGCCTTCCTCGACCAGCAGGAGGAGCTCAACGGGCTGCGGCTGGCCGCACGGACGACCGCCCGGGCGGTGGCGCCGAACGACCGGCCACCACGGGACGGGGACAAGTTCATCTACTTCGGCAGGGGGCAGAAGGTCGCCCGCGCGGTCAGCCGTCGGGTGCGCAACACCGAGAAGCGGATCGAGGTGCTCGAGCGCGACCGGATCCCCAAGCCTCCCCGGGAGCTGAGCTTCCAGGGTGCGCTCGCGGCAGGCCGGCCCACGGGCGGGCTCGCGCTGAGCGTGCGTGACCTCCACGTGACCGGTCGGGTCAGGGTGTCCCGTCTCGACGTGCACGCCGGGGAGCGGCTTCTGGTGACCGGGGCGAACGGGTCGGGGAAGTCGACGCTGCTCAAGGTCCTGGCCGGAGAGCTCACCCCCTGCGCCGGGGTGGTGGACGTCGCCGCGCACAGGGTCGGTCACCTGCCGCAGGAGGTGGTGTTCGGCGACTCCTCCCGTACGCCGCAGCAGGTGTTCGCGGTTGCCACGGAGGGCCGGGTGCAGCTCGGGGAGCTCGGCCTGCTGCACCCGCGCGAGCTGTCGCGTCCGGTGGGCGTGCTGAGCGTCGGCCAGCAGCGTCGGCTGGCCCTGGCCGTCCTGGTGGCCAGGCAGCCGGACCTGCTGCTGCTCGACGAGCCGACCAACCACATCTCGCTCACGCTGGCCGAGGAGCTGGAGGAGGCGCTACAGCGGTCGGCCGGCACGGTGGTGGTCGCCAGCCACGACCGCTGGCTGCGCTCGCGGTGGACAGGTCAGTCGCTGGACCTGCGGCACGACTGAGGGGTACGACGGCCGGCGGACCGTCGTACCCCTGGCCCGCGCCCGGACGTGCGAGACCCCCGGCACCACCGTCGAGCGGGGTGCCGGGGGTCTCGTACGGGCAGGGTCAGCCCTTGCGCTTGTTGACCTCCTCGGTCGCGGCGGGGAGGACGGCGTGGAGGTCACCGACCACGCCGAAGTCGACGAGCTCGAACAGCGGGGCCTCCTCGTCCTTGTTGATCGCCACGATCGTCTTCGAGGT
>DATIBI010000218.1:0-17107 GCA_035457605.1 Nocardioidaceae bacterium | reverse complement strand
GATCACCGCGCGGGTCTGCACCGTCGAGCGTCGCAGCGCCGCGGCGTCGGCGCCGCTCGCGGACTCCGCCTCGCCCACGGCCTGGGGAGCCTCGGCCACCGCGCCGCTGTCGGCCGCGCCACCGTCGGCGGCCTTCTCGCTCATGGCGTCGGTGCCCGACCCGCTGCAGGCCGTGACGGCTAGGAGCAGCAGGAGGAGCAGGGGTACGGCGACCCGGAGGGGCCGTGCTGCAAACCGTCGGACGTTCGATGCCATGCGGCCCACCTCGCTGTGTCGAGTTCCCCCGAGACCCTTGATGGCACTGTGACGCAGTCCATGGGCGTGCGGTTCCACCGAGTTGGAGTTGTGCTCCGCCGTTTGCCAATCTGTAACCCGTGACCCCCAGACCCGGCTCGCCCGAGCCGCAACACGTCGTGGTCGTCGGTGCCGGAATCGCCGGGCTCGCGGCTGCGGCGTCGCTGAAGCAGCAGGCCCCCGGCGTGCGTGTGACCGTCCTCGAGGCGTCCCCGCAGATCGGCGGCAAGCTCGCCCTCGGTGAGGTCGCCGGGATCACCGTGGACCTCGGTGCCGAGGCGATGCTCAACCGCCGCCCCGAGGCGGTGGAGCTGGCCCGGCGGGCCGGGCTCGGCGAGGACCTCGTGCACCCGGCGACGATCACCGCGAAGCTCTGGTCGCGCGGGACCCTGCAGGCGATGCCGCGGACGCTGATGGGCGTGCCCACCGACGCGCGGGCCCTCGCCGAGAGCGGGGTGCTGTCCAGGGCCGGGCTGGCCCGCGCCGCGCTCGACGCGGTGCTGCCGGCGACCCGGATCGGCGAGAACGACGTCAGCATCGGCTGGCTGATCGAAGAGCGCTTCGGCAAGGAGGTCGTGGACCGGCTCGTCGAGCCGTTGCTCGGCGGCGTGTACGCCGGTCATGCCCGCGAGATCAGCGCCCGGGCCGCCGTACCCCAGGTGGTGGCCCTGCTCGACCGGGACAAGTCGATGCTCAAGGCCGCGGCCGCGGCGACCTCGGTCACCTCCGACGTGCCGGTGTTCGCCGGGATTCGCGGAGGCGTCGGTCGGCTTCCGGCCGCCGTGGCCGCGTCGGCCGACGTCGAGGTGCGCACCGGGGCGACCGTCCGCGACCTGGCACACCGCTCCGGCGGCGGCTGGAACCTCGTGCTCGGCCCGACCGCCGACGCCGAGATCGTCCAGGCCGACGCGGTCGTGCTGGCCACCCCGGCGCGGCCCACCGCCCGGCTGCTCAGCGACGTGGTGCCCGACGCCGCGCTGGAGCTGGCCCGGGTCGAGTACGCCTCCATGGCCGTGATCACCCTGGCGTTCCGGCGCCGGGAGTTCCCGCACACCGAGGGCTCGGGCTTCCTGGTCCCGCCGGTGGACAAGCGCGACATCAAGGCGGCCACGTTCTCGTTCGCGAAGTGGGACTGGGTCGCCGACGCCGGCCGCGGCGCGGACGACGGCGAGGACCTGGTGGTGATGCGCTGCTCCATCGGCCGGCACCGCGAGGAGCACGTGCTCCAGGTCGAGGACGAGCGGCTCGTGCAGCTGGCCCTCGAGGACCTCTCCGACGCCATCGGGCTGTCGGTGCGTCCGGTCGACTGGCACGTGCAACGCTGGGGCGGCGGGTTGCCTCAGTACGCCGTCGGCCACGTGGACCTCGTCCGGCAGGTCCGGGCCGCCGTCGCGAAGGAGCCGGGCCTGGCGGTCTGCGGCGCGGTGTACGACGGGCTGGGCATCCCGGCCTGCATCTCCTCCGCCGAGCTCGCGGTCACCCAGGTGCTCGACGCCTTGGCCCAGCAGGGAGAATGGGGCCATGACTGAAGCCGTCAAGCGTCCGAACCAGGGGAAGGTCGCCAAGGACCTCAACGACACCATCCGTTACACGATGTGGTCGGTGTTCCATCTGCGCGACGTGATCGGCGACGGTGACCGGGCCGCGGAGGCCAACGAGCTCGAGAAGCTGTTCGAGGAACTCGAGGCGTCCGACGTACGCATCCGCGGCCTCTACGACCTCTCCGGCCTCCGGGCCGACGCCGAGCTGATGGTGTGGTGGCACGCGGAGAGCTCCGACGAGCTGCAGTCTGCCTACCACCGGTTCCGCCGGACCGCGTTCGGCCGGCGCCTCGACCCGGTCTGGTCGCAGATGGCGCTGCACCGGCCGGCGGAGTTCAACAAGAGCCACATCCCGGCGTTCCTTGCTGACGAGGAGCCGCGGTCCTACGTGTGTGTCTACCCGTTCGTGCGGTCCTACGAGTGGTACCTGCTCGAGGACGACGAGCGCCGCGCCATGCTCGCCGAGCACGGCAAGATGGCGCGCGGCTTCCCCGACGTGCGCGCAAACACCGTCGCCAGCTTCGCGCTCGGCGACTACGAGTGGCTGCTGGCGTTCGAGGCCGACGACCTGCACCGGATCGTCGACCTGATGCGGCACCTGCGCGGCTCCGAGGCGCGTCGTCACGTGCGCGAGGAGGTCCCGTTCTACACCGGCCGCCGGGTCACCCCGACCCAGCTGGTCGACACGCTGCCCTGACGCAGGCCCAGCTCCGGCTCGACCCCGGGCCTCACCCGGGTCAGGACGCCTTCGGCTCCAGCGTCAGGCTGATCGAGTTGATGCAGTAGCGCTGGTCGGTCGGCGTGCCGTAGCCCTCGCCCTCGAACACGTGCCCGAGGTGTGAGCCGCAGCTCGCGCAGCGCACCTCCACGCGCTTCATGCCGAACGAGCTGTCCTCGATGTACTCCACCCGGTCCTCGGCGAGCGGGGCGTAGAACGACGGCCAGCCGCAGTGGGACTCGAACTTGGTGTCCGACCGGAACAGCTCGGTCTGGCAGGCGCGGCAGCGGTAGACACCCTCGGTCTTGGTGTCGGTGTACTCGCCGGTGAAGGCCCGCTCGGTGCCGGCCTTGCGGAGCACGGCGTACTCCTCGGGAGTGAGCTGCTCGCGCCACTCCTCGTCGCTCTTGGAGACCTGGTAACCCATGGCTCCTAGGCTACTGACGAACGACAAGGGCCGGCCCCCGAGCGGGGAGCCGGCCCTCGTGCGGTACGTCGGACGTGCTAGCGCGCGTGCCACATCCGCGACCGGGTCAGCCGGACGACCTGCGGGTCGTGGTCGGAGACCTGGTCGGCGAACTCCGCGTTGACGTGCACGATGTCGTAGCCGCGCTTGCCGGTCATGAACGCGGGGGAGAGCAGGATGTGGTCGAGGACCTGGCTGTTGCCCTCGTACACGTAGGTGTACTGCTCGTCCGCCGGGAGGGTCCGCGGCAGGTCGGTCAACGCCGTGGCGCCGGAGCCGACGAGGATGTCGACGGTCTCGGAGAACTGGAAGTCGTTGATGTCGCCGAGCACCGCCACCCGGGCGTTCGGGTCCGCGGCGAGCAGCTCGTCGACGAACGCGCGCACCTCGCGGGCCTGCTGGTGCCGCTTGACCTCCGAGGAGCGGACCGGCGGCTGCCAGCGCCCGAACAGCGGGTCGTCGCCGCCCTTGGAGCCGAAGTGGTTCGCGATCACGAAGAACGGCTTGTCGCGCCAGGTGAACTCACCGACCAGCGGCACCCGGGAGTCGTCCCAGGCCGGCGAGTCCGCGGCTACCCGCGACGGAGAGGTCTCCAGGTGCGCGCCGAGGTCGTCGGTCCAGACCTCGGCCGAGGTGGAGGACGTCGGGGTGCCGCGGTCCACGAACTCCACGCCGCGGTCGGAGCGGTACAGGAACGCCACCCGGATGTTGCCGCCGGGCTGGCCACCCTCGGCGTTGTTCACCGGGTCGATCTGGCGCCAGTCGTACTGCGGCCCGCCGGCGCGGACGATCGCCTCCGTGAG
The DNA here is from genome assembly GCA_035457605.1 of Nocardioidaceae bacterium. Lineage (GTDB taxonomy): Bacteria > Actinomycetota > Actinomycetes > Propionibacteriales > Nocardioidaceae > Nocardioides_C. The sequence goes on along the minus strand of DATIBI010000218.1, from coordinate 13,285 downwards.
CCGCCGCAGCGTCTCGTCGGCGGCGGTCACCCCGTCGTTGGTGGGACCGGTGTTGTCCTGGACCTCCTCGAGCCCGACCACGTCGGGGGCGCGCAGGTTGCCGACGATCTGGCCGGCGAGCGCGTCGAACTTGGCCTGCGAGTCCTTGGGGGAGAGGTTCTCCACGTTGTAGGAGGCGATCGCCAGCTCGTGCCCCTCGGCGGCCGTGGTGGTCTCGCGGGTCAGCCCGCCGGAGACCGCGGTCGGGGTCTGCCAGGGCAGCAGCTTGAAGTTGGAGAAGGCGTAGTCGAGCACCCCGACCGTCGTACCGGCCAACCGGTCCCCGGTGTGCACCTCGGGCAGCGGAGCGAGCAGGTCGTCGAGCAGGACGCGCTCGGGGTTGAAGTCATCGGGGGAGACGTAGAGACCGCCGCGCGCGGTGGTCGGCTCCGCGCCCGCGGCCACGACCGGGATCTCCCCGAACCCGTTGGTGGGTCCGGTGGCCCGGGCGTCCTCGATGCCGACGAGCATGCCCTCCATCGACTCCCAGAAGTCGATGCCGTCGGCGGCGGCGTCGAAGCTGCCGCTGGTCTCCACCGACCCGGACGCGTCGTCGTCGATCACGTCGGACGGGGGCACCCGGTCGGACCCGACCAGGGTCGGCGTCGGGACCGGGGCGGTGCCGGTCACCTCCACGGTGGGTGCGCCGCTGATCTCGGTGAGGGTGAGGTTGGCGCTGCTGGTGCCGCCGGCGCGGTACTCCACCACGTCGCCGGTGACGGTGACCGTGTCACCGACCGCGGGGCGGGTGACGGGGCGGAAGACGAAGATGCCCTCGCTGGTCGCGTCGTCCTCGTCGTCGTGCTCGGCGAGCGACTGCATCCAGAAGCCGTCGTTCTTCACCACGGTGACCACGCCCGGCACGTCGACGACCGACTCGCCCTCGTAGCCCGAGCGGTGCGCCGCACCCTGGATCTCGTTGATCGTCAGCCCCTCGATGCCCGACGGCGGGGGCTCCTCGCCACCGCTGCTGCTCTGCGGGGTGGGCTCACCGACGGCGAAGTCCGCGGCGTTGTCGTCGGTGTCGGTGAAGGTGCCGGTGCGTGCGGCGGAGGTGGTGTTGCTCAGGGTCCCGGTCGGGGAGCCCTCGGCCTCGTTGGCGCTCGAGCCGAAGCCGACGAAGTCCTTGACCCCGGCGGCGGTGCGGCAGCTGGTGCCGCAGCCGGAGAGCGCGGTGTCGATGGTGCGCAGGGCCACCTTGCCGCTGGTCGCGCTCATCGCGATGGAGCCGGTCGCGTCGGGCGTGGGGAGGTCCGTCGTACCGCCGGCGCCCGCGGCCTGCTGCACCAGGTAGCGGGCACCCGGCGCGATCGTGCCGGTCAGCGGCGTGCGCTGCCAGGAGGTGCCGGCGGCGGAGGCGTACTGCACCGACCAGCCGGTCAGGTCGACCGGGGTGGAGCCGTTGTTGCGGAGCTCGATGAAGTCGTTCTTGTAGGTGGCACCTGAGTTGCCGCCTCCGCCGTAGACCTCGGCGATGACGACGTCGGCGGAGGCCGCCGAGGCGCTGGGGCTGGGCAGGGCGACGACGCCGGCAGCGATGAGCGCCGAGGCGACACCGCCCAACGCCACCCGGGATGGTCGGGACACGATGGGGTTCCTCCGTGAGTGATGGCCGCCCCAGGAGGTCTTCCCGAGACTGCCGACACCTTAAGCAGACTGTCCGGGTATGTCATCGTTTTCCGCGTCGGGTTCGTCCGTTGTTGCCCGATTGTTCGGTGGCGGCGCGGTCCGGTCGCCGCCCGGTGGGGGCGGCGCCCCCTAGATTGGGCTCATGGCGAGTCCCGCGACCGAGATCGAGGCCTCCGGGCGCACCGTGCGCGTTTCCAACCCCGACCGGGTGATCTACCCCGCGACGGACCGGACCGCCGAGGTGACCAAGCTCCAGGTCGTGGAGTACTACCTCGCGGTGGGGCCCGGCATCATGCGCGCGCTCCGGGACCGGCCGACCACGCTCGAGCGCTGGCCCAAGGGCGTCCGGGAGGGGATGACCCTGTCGACCCGCGCCGACAACCACGGCGACGCGTTCTACCAGAAGCGGGTCCCCAGGGGCGCGCCGGAGTTTGTCGAGACCGCCACGATCGAGTTCCCCTCGGGCCGCTCCGCCGACGAGGTGTGCCCGACCGAGGAGGCGGTGGTGGCCTGGGCGGCGCAGATGGGCACGATCGTCTTCCATCCCTGGCCGGTACGTCGCACCGACGTGGACCACCCCGACGAGCTGCGCATCGACCTCGACCCGCAGCCGGGCACCGGCTTCGCCGACGCGGTCCGGGTCGCCGGTGTCGCGCGGGAGCTGCTCGAAGAGCTCGGCATGCGCGGGTTCCCCAAGACCAGCGGCAACCGGGGCGTGCACATCTACGTGCGGATCGAGCCGCGCTGGTCGTTCACCGACGTGCGGCACGCCGCCATCGGGTTCGGGCGCGAGCTCGAGCGTCGTACCTCCGGGGTCACCACCAAGTGGTGGAAGGAGGAGCGCGGGGAGAACATCTTCGTCGACTACAACCAGAACGCGCGGGACCGCACGATCGCGAGCGCCTACAGCCTCCGGCCGCTGCCCGGGGCGCCGGTGTCCACGCCGGTGACGTGGGACGAGCTTCCGGAGGTCGACCCGCGGGAGCTCAACCTGCACACGGTCCCGGCCCGGTTCGCCGAGATCGGCGACCCGCACGAGGGTATCGACGACGAGCACTACTCGATCGAGCCGCTGCTCGGCTTCTACGCCGAGTCCGGGGAGGGCGACCTGCCCTACCCGCCGGACTACCCGAAGATGCCGGGCGAGCCGCCGCGGGTGCAGCCGAGCCGGAAGAACCCGGCCAACTGGACGGACGGCTAGGCCGAGGCGGGAGCGGTGGACGGCGCGGGGCATCCGCGCAGGCATCGGTGCGCCGGCGACCGGGTCACAGCCCGTGGTCGGCGAGCAGCACGTCCGGGTCCAGGGTGGAGCCTCGCGCGAGGGACGCCACGAAGACCTCCGGCTCCAGCCGCGGCCGGACCAGCTGCTCGCGCAGGAGGGCAAAGTGGATGAAGCTCGCGGTGTCGTTGAGGAGTGCCTCACCCGCGGCGCCCAGCAGCTCCGCCGCCCGCTCCCACTGGTCGTCGCAGGCGGCCGCGTAGGCCAGCGCCAGCACCCAGTCGGCCTCGGCGCGTCGACCTTCCGCCTCGGCCCGACGTCGCGCACGCCGCAGCTGCGGTACGTAGTCCCCGCCCTCGCCGATCAGCGCGAGCGCCTCCCAGTACATCGTCAGCCAGTTCTCCCGTAACCCGGTGGCCATGAGGTCGGCGAGCTGCGCGTCCATCAGCCGCCGCAGCCGTGTTCCGTTGCGGCCGACCAGGGCCACCAGGCTCGAGGCCCAGAGGCAGATGTAGCGGTCGTACTCGGACCCGTTGTCCGACCCGATCAGGGCGTCGGCCTCGTCGTCCAGGCCGTCGGTGCGTCCGAGCATCCGCAGCGGGACCAGCCGGAAGGACCGGGCAAGCCGCTCCAGCCCGGGCTCGTCCACGGCGCGGGCCCGCTCGGCCGCCTCGAGCAGCAGGTCGGCGGCCCGGGCCGGCGCGGCCAGGTGCACCATCGCGTCGTAGATGTCGGTGACCACCGCCGCGGCCGGGTCGTCGAGCCGGGCGGCGAGCGCGGCGGCCTCCGTGGCCGCGGCCCGCATCATCCGCGGGTCGCCGGAGCCCAACCCCACGTCCGCGGCCAGGATCAGCGTCCACAACCGGTCGTCGGGGGAGAGCTCCTTGGCCCGGAGCGTGGCGACCCAGCGTCGTCCCTCGGCGTAGGAGACCGCGTTGCGCCACAGCGTGCTGATGCTGAGCGCCACGTCCACCGCCGAGGTGAGGTCGTCGCGCTCGAGACTTGCCTCGAAGGCGAGGCGCACGTTGTCCAGGTCGTCGCGGCTTCGGGCGGCGACGGAGGCGGACAACCAGGTCCGGACCCGGGGGAGCGCGGAGGACCGCGCCACCACGTGACGGCGGAGCAGCTCGGTGACCTCCGCGCGTGTCCCACACTCCTCGAGACGACGGGCCGCGAACAGCCGGATGGTCTCCAGCAGTCGGTAGCGCCGTGTCGTCGGGTCGTGCACGACCAGGCTCTTGGCCACCAGGTCCCCGACCACGTTGGTCACTGTCGCGGCGTCCAGCCCGCCGGTGACCGCCTGCGCCGCGGCGAGGTCGAAGCTCGACGGGAACACCCCGAGCCGGTCGAAGACCTCGCGGCTGTCGTGGGAGAGGAGGCGGTAGCTCCACTCGATCGTGGCGGTCAGCGCGGAGTGCCGCGCGCCCGCCTTCGGACGGCCGCCGACGAGGAGGGCGAGCCGGTCGTCCAGCCGGTCGCTGAGCTCGTCCAGGCTCAGGTGGCGCAGCTGCGCCGCGGCGAGCTCGATCGCCAGCGGCAGCCCGTCCAGCCGCGCGCAGAGGTCGACCACCCGGGGGTCGTCGGCGGTTACGACCCCGGCCCCGGCCGCGGCGACGGCGCGTTCGACGAAGAGCTCGGCGGACTCACGGCCCAGGGACCCGATCCGGTGCACCGCCTCGCCGTCGACCCCGAGCGGCTCCCGGCTGGTCACCAGGACGTGTGCCTGCGCACCGGCGTCGAGGATCGCGTCGACCAGGGCGGCGCTGGCGTCGAGGAGGTGCTCGCAGTTGTCCAGCACCAGCAGCACCGGACGCGGGCCGACGTTCGCCGCGAGCGTGCCGGTCTCGACGGCGCCCTGCCCCTGCACGCCCGCGGACTCGGCGACCGCGCGGGTCACGCCCGCCTCGTCACGCACCGGCGCCAGCTCGGCCAGGACGACCTCGGTCTCACCCCACGCAGGGCCCCACTGCTGGACCCGGTCCTCGCCGTCGGACTGGACGTCGCGAGCCAGCGCGAGCGCCAGCGTCGACTTGCCCGCTCCACCCGGGCCGGTGATCGTGACCACCCGGTGGGTGCCCAGGAGCGTGGCCACGGCCTCCAGGTCGGTGGTCCGGCCGATCAGCCGGTTCCTGGGTGCGGGCAGCCGGCTGCGGGCCCTCTCGGCGGGGCGTGGTGTCTGCCTCGAGCGCTGCTCCGGCACGGCCGTTGGTCCGGCCTGGTCCGTGGCGTCCGCGGGTGGAATATCGACCGGAACCTCGACCGGGAGGGCCTCGGCCGTCCTGCGCAGCGCCACCGCGACGGGACTCGGGTCGACGCCGAGCTCCCGCTGGAACAGATCCGCCATCTCGTCCAGCGACCGCAGCGCCGACTGTCGCCGGCCCGCCTGGAGATGCTTGCGGACCAGCCAGAGCCGCGCCTCCTCGTCGAGCGGGTCGGCGTCCACGAGCTCTTCGTACCGGCCGGCCGCCCGCAACAGCTCGAGCTGACGTAGCCGCAAGCGCTCTCGGGCCGCCTCGGTCCACGGCTCGTAGACGTCGTCGGGCAGCAGGGTGCCGGGGTAGAGCGCCGCTGCGGTGGCGGCAGCCTCGGGATCGGCGTATTCCCGCGCGGCATCGGCGGCGCGTTCGAAGTCGGCGACGTCGACCGTCACCTCCGCGCCAGGGAACAGCGACACGCTGCCCCGCGCGAGCACCACCGTCTCCGGGCACCCGGTGGCGACGCGGGCGTAGTGCGCGGCCACGTGCAGGCGCGGCGCGGCCTCGTCGAGCAGCCGGTCCGGCCACAGCGCGTCGACCACCTGTTCGCGCCGCAGCCGCCGCTCGGGCTGCAGCGCCAGCAGCTTGACGAGACCGGCCGCCGAGCGACGGTGCCACGCGCGGTCGGGGACCGGCCGGCCGTCCACGGTCACGCCGAATCCGCCGAGCAGACGGATGTGGACGCGCATGTGCACTCCAAGGACGCCGATCCACGAATCTAGCACCGGCCTCGGTGGGGCAACCAGAGGAAAGCGCCCCGGGGCGACGGCGTCGTATCTTGGGGACATGGTCGCTGACCGTGGCCCGGGTGCGTCGGACCTGATCGTGTCCACGCCTCGAGGTGACCGCGTCGACCAGCGGCTGGAACGAGGCCGCCGGTGCTACGAGCAGCGGGTCTGGCGCGAGGCGCACGACCTGCTCGCGGCCTGCGACGCCACCTCCCCGCTGCAGGAGGCGGACCTGGAGCGGCTGGCCATCGCCTCCTTCCTGTCCGGTGAGGACGAGGCGAGCGATGACGCGTGGAGGCGGGCGCATCAGCGTCACGTGGACCTCGGCGACCGCAGCGGGGCCGTGAGGTGCGCCTTCTGGCTGGCGTTCCGCCTGCTCAACGCCGGGGACCTGTCGAGCGCCGACGGCTGGATCGCCCGGACGGAGCGACTGCTCTGCGACGCCCCGGAGGACTCACCCGAGCAGGGCAGTCTGGCCTACCTGACCGGGCTGCTGGCCGTCTTCTCGGCAGACCTCGTGAGGGCGGAGGCGGATCTCGGCCGGTCGGCGCAGATCGCCGAACGGTGCGACGACCCTGACCTGTCGACGCTGGCGAGGCTGGCACTGGGGCGGGTGCTCATCTTCCGCGGCGACGTGCCCGCGGGTGTGCGCCTCCTCGACGAGGCGATGGTCGCGGTTCTGGCAGGGGAGACGTCGCCGGTCGTGGCGGGGGACAGCTTCTGCACCGCCATCGACGCCTGCCACGACGTGTTCGACGTACGCCGGGGGCAGGCCTGGACCGAAGCGTTCAGCCGGTGGTGCGAGACCCAACCGGATCTGGTGCCGTTCGCAGGTCTCTGCCTCGTGCACCGCGCGGAGTTCCTCCAGCTGAAGGGAGCCTGGGTCGAGGCGATGGCGCAGGCGGGGCTGGCCCGCCGGAGGCTGTCGTTGCCGGTGGTCCAGCCGTCGCTCGGTGCCGCCATCTACGAGCAGGGCGAGCTGATGCGGCTTCGTGGCCGGTTCGGCGACGCGGAACGGCACTACCGGGAGGCCAGCAGCCGCGGCCGGGATCCGCAGCCCGGGCTCGCCCTGCTCCGGCTGGCCCAGGGGCAGGACGACGTGGCGGTCCACGGGATCGAGCGCGCGCTCGCCGAGGCCGAGGACCGGGGGAGCCGGGCACCGCTGCTGGCCGCCTGCGTGGAGATCATGCTGGCCCACCGCGACGTACCCGCGGCTCGCGCGGCCGGCGAGGAGCTGGTCGAGACCGCCCGGGCGCTGGGGTCCCCGCTGCTCGCCGCGATGGCGGACCGGGCGACCGGCGCCGTCATGCTGGCCGACACCGGTGCGCGCGCCGCGTTGGCCCGGCTCCGTCGCGCGAGCGACGGGTTCCGGAGTCTCGGGGCGTCCTACGAGCTGGCCCGGACCGGCATCCTCGTCGCCCGTGCGCGTCGTGCGCTCGGAGACGAGGAAGGGGCCCGGCTCGAGCTCGAGGCATCACGCGCGACGCTCGAGGACCTCGGCGCGACGGCCGACCTGGCGACCCTGGACGCGACGGGTCGAGGGACTGCCGGTGACCGCCTGCTGACCGCCCGCGAGCTCCAGGTGCTCCGGCTCGTCGCGCGGGGGCTGACGAACCGGTCGATCGGTGTCGAGCTGGGTCTGAGCGAGAGGACGATCGACCGGCATGTGAGCAACATCTTCACGAAGCTGGGTGTCTCCTCGCGCGCGGCGGCCACCGCGCTCGCCTACGAGTCCGACCTCCTCTGAGTGGGCCCTGAGCGGGCCCTGAGTTGGGCCCTGAGTTGGGCCCTGAGTGGGCCCTGAGTGGGCCTTTCCACCCACGACGGTGGTGCGCGAGGTCATGGGTGGCTTCGCCGATGCCGCGCCGCGGCTGCGCTCCTAGCCTCGAGTCACTCCGCAGGCCGCGGAGCCCGACCGACCAAGGAGGTCGTCATGCCCAGTGTCTCGTCAGAAACCGCATCGGAGTCGATCGCGCTGGACGGGCTCGACGTCCGTCTGGAGAACCTCGAGGGCGGGTACACCGTGTGCTTCGAGACCCACACCGCCGACGCGGACCTCGCGCCCCTGTTCCGGGGACTGCCGGATGACCGCTGCCAGTTCCAGCGCTGGGGGTACGTCGTCTCGGGGCAGATCACGTTCCGCTTCGCCGACCACGACGAGGTGTACCGCGCCGGTGACGCCTACTACGTCCCGCCGGGACACACCCCGGTCCACCACGCAGGCGCGCGGGTCGTCGAGTTCAGCCCCACGGACCTTCTCGGCGAGACCATCGGGGTGGTCATGTCGAACCTGGCGTCGCAGAGGTGAGCCGGTCCTACGACGTCACGCGAGCTCTTCACCGCCTGCGCCGCCGGTGAGCACAATGGGGTCATGGACCGGGCGGCTGTCGAGCAGTGGGTGGAAGGGTACGAGCGGGCCTGGCGCTCGCCCGGGACCGAGGCGCTCGTCGGGCTCTTCGCGCCGGACGTCACCTACCTGACCTCGCCCTGGGCGCAACCCGTGGTCGGACTCGAGGCGATCGCCCGGTTCTGGGAGGCCGAGCGGGACGGCCCGGACGAGGAGTTCACGATGTCCAGCGAGGTCGTCGCGGTGGACGGGAGGACCGCCGTGGTCCGCGTCCACGTGAAGTACGGCGGTCCCAAGGGCACGTCCTGGCGCGACCTGTGGGTGATCCGGTTTGCTGAGGACGGTCGGTGCTCGGCGTTCGAGGAGTGGCCGTTCGCGCCGAGACAGCCCGTCGGGCACCCGGCCGGGTCCCCTCCGGACTAGAGACCCCGGCCCCATCGCGCGGTCCGTGGGTGACGTTCGTCCCTGGCATCCCGCTACCCGGGGCAGGAAGCGTCGGTCGACGGGACCTCACCTCCTGAGGCCGGCGCCGGCACGAGGAGCAGGAGGTCGCGAACCGAGCGGAAGGACCCGCGCATGGCTGAGTCAGGTACGGCCGGACGCTCGTCGAGTGGGTTGCGCAGCGTGCTGCTGCCACTCGCCCTCGCGCAGTTCATCTGCAGCTTCGCAGGCTCCAACATGAACGTGATGATCAACGACATCAGCGAGGACCTGGACACGACCGTGCAGGGCGTGCAGATCGCGATCACGGCCTTCCTCCTGGTCATGGCCGCGCTGATGATCCCCGGCGGCAAGCTGACCGACCGTTATGGCCGGAAACGATGCTTCACGGTCGGTCTGGTGCTCTACGGCATCGGCGCCCTGATGAGCGCGGCCGCCCCCGGTCTGGGGGTCCTCATCATCGGCAACTCGATCCTGGAGGGTGTCGGCACGGCGTTGCTGATCCCGCCGGTCTACATCCTCACCACCCTGTTGTTCACCGAGGTCACGTCCCGTGCCCGTGCGTTCGGCGCGATCAGCGCGATGGGCGGCGTGGGCGCCGCAGCGGGACCGCTGATCGGCGGGCTCATCACCTCGGCGATCAGCTGGCGGGCCGCCTTCGTGTTCCAGGCGCTCATCATCGTCGTGATCGTGCTGCTGAGTCGCCGGATCGAGGACCCGGTCGCCCCGGACCCGACACGTCCCTTCGACACCGGCGGCGCGATCCTCTCGGCGGTCGGCCTCATCCTCGTCGTGCTGGGGATCATGGCGACGGACAACAACATCTGGCTGATGCTCGCCCTGGTCGTCGCCGGCGCCCTCGTCCTCGCGTGGTTCTTCTGGTCCGTGCGCGCCAAGGAGCGAGCCGGGGTGGAACCGCTGCTGTCGACCGGCCTGTTCCGCAACCGCACCTCCAACCTCGGGCTCGTGACGCAGAACGTCCAGTGGCTGATGCTGATGGGTGTGTCGTTCGTCGTCGCCGCCTACCTGCAGGTGGAGCGCGGCTACAACGCGATCGAGACCGGCGTGATCTTCACGGCAGCCACGATCGGCCTGCTCGCCTCGTCGCTGGGCGCCGAGCGTTTCGCGAAGCGACGGTCGCAGCGAACCCTGATCATGGCGGGGTTCATCGTCACCATCGCCGGGATCGTCGTCCTGCTCGCGATCGTGGGCAGCCGACCGGGTGCCTGGGCCTTCGCGCCGGGTCTCCTCCTGATCGGGCTGGGGGTCGGGCTGATGCTCACCCCGTCGGTCAACGTCGTGCAGTCGAGCTTTACCGACGACCTCCAGGGCGAGATCTCGGGCCTGTCGCGCAGCGTGTCCAACCTCGGCTCCTCGCTCGGGACCGCGGTCGCCGGCACGATCCTCGTCGCGGGGATCACGACGAACCCGGAACGCTCGTACGGGCTGGCGATGATCACCCTGGCGGTGCTCGGTGTCGCCGGGCTGGTGGCCTCGTTGCTCCTGCCTCGGCAGGCGGCTCCCGCGGCCGCGGAGCGGGCAGCGGGCACGATGCCTCCGGGGAGCTACGAAACCTCCTAGCCGCCTGTGTCCGCAGCAGGTCTAGACGAGCGTTTCGTCAGGGTCGTCGGGCGGGGACTACTAATCCCGCGGGGAAAACGCCTCGACGGAGATGGAATCCACATGACGGCGCAGCTGGAGCAAGAGCAGGCACTGATCCCCCAGACCGGGGCCGCGGCACTGTGGCGGCTCGACGGCGGGCGACGAGGTCATGACGACGAGACGCCGACCGAGACCTGTCGGCTGCACGCCTGGACCTGCATCTGGTGCTCCATGGAGCCCCCGATCTGTGGTTCGTGCCGTCCGGTGACGCCGCCGTGCCCGGCGAACGGGCTGATCCACACCTGCGCGTGCCGGAACCGGCTGCACGCCCCGGCACAGGAGTCGGCCGAGCGGTCGGCGGACCAAAGCGACGAGTCCGCAGCCTGACAAAGCCCAACCGACCCGACGAACGCGGGCACATCATCACGCGCCTGTCCGGGGTTTTGCCGAACCTTGACTCTCGCGCTCTGGAGCGGGTTCCGGCGCGGCCCTAGCGTCGATACATGAGGACACCGCTACCGATCGCGAACCTGGCGCTGGTGGTGTCCGCGACCCTCTTCGGGATGGCGTTGCTGGCCTCCAACCCGGTCGCGGTGTTCCAGTCCGTGCTGGCCCTCTTCTTCGCCGGACAGCTGGTCGGAGCGGCCAAACGCGGCTAGAAGCCGGTGATGCCCTCGCCGCCGCCGGCCTGCTCGTCGAAGTTCTCCTGCTCCAGCAGGTGCAGGCACGGGACGCCGATCTTGCGGCGGGCCCGCGAGGTCCAGTCCATGTGGAAGAACTCCGCCACCACGTGCGGCCGGGTCAGGATGATCGCCTCGCGGGCGTCGACCTGCGCCACCTTGGCGGCGAGCGCGTCGATCGGGTCCACCGCGACGATTTCGCCGACCGCGTCGGCGCCGCACTCGACCAGCCGGTCGATGCAGGCGGACAGGTTCGCACGGGCGTGCTCCAGCAGCTCGCGCTGCACGTCCTCGAGATCGGTCTCGTTCATCACCAGCGCGGGGGAGGCGAGCACCTCGCTCGCGGCCAGCGACCCCATCGCCGACTCGACCCGGGCAGCGGCGTCCTCGACGGGGAGCAGCACGTGGTAGCGCACGTGCTCCTCGACGTCCTCGTGGAGACCGCGGACCTGGCGGGCGTCCTGGGCCGACAGCGGCTGCTCGATCAGCAGCACCACGTCGTAGGTCGACTCGCTCATCAGGCCACTCCTGTCATCGAGATCCTGTACTCAGAACATTACCCAAGTCGTAGCCCACGGGTTCCTCCAACTGCGCATAGCCGCACGACTGGGGATCGCGGTCCGGACGCCACCGCTTGAACTGCGCGGTGTGCCGGAACCGCGAGCCCTCCATGTGGTCGTAGCCGACCTCCAGCACCCGCTCGGGCCGCAGCGGGACGAAGGACAGGTCCTTGCCCGCGCTCCACCGGCTCTGCGTGCCCGGCACCCGGTCGGGGTTGGCGATCGCCCAGTCCGACCACTCGCCCCAGGGGTGCTCGCGAAGGTCCTGCACCACCAACGGCTGCAGCTCCTTGAGCAGCTCGGCACGCCGCTTGGCGCTGAACGCGGCGGAGACCCCGACGTGCTGCAGCCGCCCCTGGTCGTCGTAGAGGCCGAGCAGCAGCGAGCCGAGGAGAGGCTCCTCCGGGGTGGAGGTCTTGTGCAGCCGGTAGCCGGCGACCACGACGTCCGCGGTGCGCTCGTGCTTGATCTTCAGCATCGTCCGCACGTTCGGCTGGTAGGGCGCCGACATCGGCTTGGCGACCACGCCGTCCAGCCCCGCGCCCTCGAACTGGTCGAACCACGCCGCCGCCTCGCCGGTGTCGGTGGTGGTCCGGGTCAGGTAGACCGGCGCCTTGGCGTGCGCGAGCGCCTCCTCCAAGCGGGTACGTCGGACGGAGAACGGCTCCTTCAGCAGCGGCTCGTCGTCGACCGCGAGCAGGTCGAAGGCGACGTACGACGCCGGGGTGGCCTCGGCCAGCATCCGCACCCGGGAGTCCGCGGGGTGGATCCGCTCCTGGAGCCGCTCGAACTCCAGGCGCTCCCCGACGGCCACGAAGATCTCGCCGTCGACCACGCAGCGCTCCGGCAGCGACTCCTTGACCGCCTCGACGACCTCGGGGAAGTAGCGGGTGAGCGGCTTGGTGTTGCGGCTCGCGAGCTCGACCTCGTCGCCGTCCCGGAAGACGATGCAGCGGAACCCGTCCCACTTGGGCTCGAAGGACAGGCCCGGGTGGGTGTCGTGCCCGAACTTGGCGGGGTCGGGGATCCCCTTGACGGACTTGGCCAGCATCGGCTGGACCGGTGGCATCACGGGTAGGCGCATGCTCGCAGCGTAATGGGCCGTTCGTATGCTGGCGGGGTGCCGATCCGACTCGCTGAACGCAACCCCCGTGTGCCCAAGGACCGGCTGCTCGCGGAGCTCGTGCCGCCGCCGCGCTTCGCCGACGTCAGCTTCGAGTCCTACCGGCCCGACCCCGCGCAGCCCTCGCAGGGCGAGGCGGTGGAGGTGCTGCGCGACTTCGCCGGGCACCTCAACCGCCCGGTGCGCAAGAAGGGGCTGTTCCGCAAGGCGGGCGAGCCGTCGGGCCCCGGCGGGGTCTACCTCGACGGCGGGTACGGCGTCGGCAAGACGCACCTGCTGGCCTCGCTGTTCCACGCCGCGCCCGGGCCCAAGCTGTTCGCCACATTCGTGGAGCTGACCCACCTCGTGGGCGCCCTCGGCTTCCACGACGCGGTCGCCGCGCTCTCGTCGTACCAGCTGGTCTGCGTGGACGAGTTCGAGCTCGACGACCCCGGTGACACGGTGCTGGTCTCCACGCTGCTGCGGAACCTGCGCGACGAGGGGGTGCGCCTCGCGGCCACCTCGAACACGCTCCCCGGGAAGCTGGGGGAGGGCCGCTTCGCGACCGCCGACTTCATGCGCGAGATCCAGGGTCTGGCCGCGAGCTTCGAGTCGGTGCGCATCGACGGCGAGGACTACCGGCACCGGGGCCTGCCCAAGGCGCCCGACGCGTGGCCGCTCCA
>DATIBI010000217.1:0-17586 GCA_035457605.1 Nocardioidaceae bacterium | reverse complement strand
TCGACCGGCTTGTTCCCGCCGTACTTCATCTTCGCCTGCACCGACTCGACCCGCAGGCGCAGCCCGCGGATGCCCGGCAGCAGCCGGCGGTCGCTCTCGATGTCGCTCGACGGCGGCGTGCGCTCGGAGCCAGGCGGCTCGAAGTGCGCGACCTGGGCGCGAAGGATCCGCAGTTTCCCCTCCGGGTCGTCGATGATCTCAGCACGGCACCGCAGCTGCACCGCGCTGTAGTAGGAGGTCGGGACCCCGTGCTCCGGCGGCACGCCTGGGTCGGCGTTCCACGCGGCCTCGACGTAGGTGTAGTCGGCGATCACCGCCAGCACCACCCGGGGATCCGCCTCCACCGGCCGCCACACCGGGTTGGGCCGGGCCAGGTGCAGCCACACCTCGTCGTCGCCGTCGTAGAGGAAGTGCGTGGGGACCACGACCGGGAAGTCCTTACCACGGCCGGCGGCGATCAGCTGGCCGAACCCCACCCGGGTCAGTTGCGGCCCCCACTCGTCGCGGCCCGCGCGGTCCCAGGGGTGGATCAGCATGGGTCCATCCAACACCGTCGCCGTCCCGCTCGCGTGTCGGCGGGCTCCCTCCTGGCCTCACGCGGGGGTCTTCAAGGCGACGACCAGCTCGCCGTCGGCAGCGAGCCGGACCGTCGTGCCGAAGGGGTGGCTCGCGTGCTCCAGGGTCCGGGCCAACCAGCGGGCGTCCGACGGGGAGGTGCGCTCGAGCCGGAGCCGGTGTGACCGGAACGGCACCATCCGCAGCTCGCGCAGCGCCCCGCCGGATGCGAGGGTGCACAGGTAGAGCAGACGGAGCTCGCCGCGGTACTCGTCGTACCCGCTGATCCCCTCGTAGTCGCTGAGCAGGTCACCGCAGCCGTAGAGCACGAGGCGGCCGCGGTAGACCTCGAGCGGCCGCGGGTGGTGCGAGGAGTGGCCGTGCACGACGTCGACACCGAGGTCGACCAGGCGCCGCGCGAACCGGACCTCGTCGGCACCGACGCGGTAGCCCCAGTTGGACCCCCAGTGCACGGACACCACGGCGGGGCCGCGCCCGGGGCGGGTTGATCGCACCCGGAGGGCGACCCGTTCGGCCGTCGCCGCCGAGAGGTCCGGGAGCAGGGCTACGCCGGAGCGGGCCTCCCCCGCCGCCCAGCCGCTCGGGGTCCCGCTCGAGCCGTGCGCGACGCCGAGCACCCTGGCGCGCGCCCGCCCTTCGGTCGGGGCCTCGGCCGGGCGCCAGGCCTCGTGCAGGTCCCGGCCGGCTCCGGTCGCGGACAGCCCGGCGTCCGCCAGGGCACGCAGGGTGGACTCCAGCCCCTCCCGGCCGTGGTCGAGCACGTGGTTGTTGGCCAGCGACCACACGACCGCGCCGGGGCAGCGCAGTGTGTCCAGGTTGCCGGGACTCATCCGGTAGTGGATCCCCTTGCCGGGCGCAGGGGCGCCGGTGGCGGTCACGCTCGTCTCGAGGTTCATCACCGCAGCGTCCGGCGCGAACGTCTCCAGCGCCGCGAGCGTCTCGCCCCACGGGTAGCCGTAGCCGGCGGGACGGGGCACCGGCCCGTTCAGGTCCTCGGCGAGCGTCACGTAGCAGCGCGCGTCCTTGACCCACCGCTCCTGCAGCTGCGGCGCCGCCGGGTGCGGCAGGATCTGGTCGATGCCCCGGCCGGTCATCACGTCGCCGGCCAGCGCGAGACGGAACCCGCCCTCCATGCCCTCACCGTAGGGTCGCGACACCCGGTGGTCAGGGGTCCAACGACCCCCGGATCACCGCACGACCGCGCGGTCGAGACTCACCTTCGGGGCCAGGTCCGGCTCTCGGCGACGACGGCCGAGGCGGCCTCGGCGACGTCGGAGAGCGCTCCGGCGGCCTCGGCCCGCTCGTCGGCGGCGGACCGCTCCGGCCGGTGTCCGTTCGACACTGCCCGGCGCCGCTCACCGAGCTGGGGCACCAGCTGAGCCAGGAGCAGGGTGGACAGCGCGGACTGGTCGCCACCGGAGGCGTCCGTGCGCACGATCACCGGCTGCGGGGCGCGCTCGGCGAGCTGGGCGCCGACGTCGAGCCGGCGGCGGGCGAGCTCGTAGCCGAGCACGGCCCGGTTGTCCCGGTAGGCGGTCGCCAGCCGCTGCTGCGCCTTCGCCTCGTTCTCCGCGGCGACCAGGTTGGTGCGTCCACGGGTCTCGATCTCGTAGCGGACCCGCTGCGCCTCGGTCTCCTGCTCCTCGAGCATCTGCGCGACGTCCTTGCGCGCCTTGTTCAGAGCCGCGTTCACCTCCACGATCTTGGCGTCGCGGACCTTCTTGGACTTCTCGATGTCCATGAGCAGGGTGTCGATCCGCCGCTTGCGGGTCAGCTCCCACTCCTGCTCGTAGGCGACCATCTCTTTCGCGACCCGCTCGCGGGTGGCCAGGTGCTGCTGGTACTGGCTGGGCAGCTGCACGTCGGGGATGTTGCAGCCCATGATCCGCACGCCGTACCGCTCGAGCTGGCGGTTGAGCAGGTCCTGCATGTCGGCGACGTCGGAGCCGCGCAGGTCGTAGGCGCGCTCGGTGCGCACCTGGCGGCTGCGCTGCCGGATGGCGTCCTGCACCGAGTTGGACAGGACCAGGTCGAAGTTGCCGGCACCGATGGTACGGACGAACTTCACCGCGTCGGAGATCCGGAACTTCAAGAAGAACTCGATCGACTTCAGCGGCACGTTCTCGTGGGTGGGGCAGGCCAGCACCGGCGCCGAGTAGGGGATCTCGGTGGTCACGTCGACCACGAAGTCGACCCGGGACCACGGGTGCCACAGGTAGTGCCGGCCGGGCGTGAGCCCGGGGCCGGTGATCGCGCCGTACCGGGTGAGGATCCCGACCGTGCCCTCCTCGATCTCCACGATCGCCGAGCGCCACCACCACAGCAGGCCGAACGCGATCGAGACCACCGCGAAGAACACCGCCGGCACCATCACCCACCGGGCCGACTCACCCAACGCGGCCATCAGCGCGGCACCGAGGAGGTAGAGCGCGAGCCACAGCAGCACGGTCCAGCCGAGGCCGCGGCGGTCCTTGGGGATCACCACCGGCACCAGGGCACCCTGGTCACCGCCGCGGAGCAGCCGTGCGATGTCGCCCCACGAGGCGAGCGACTCCTTGATGTACGACGTCCGGTGCGCCCGGACCATGCCCATCTCGCTCATGCCTGGTTCCCCTCGTTCGTGCCGGTCCCACCCGTGCTCACGTCACCGGTGACGTGAGCGTTGCCGCCCGGCGGTTCGGACGGGGGTACGGCGGACTCCCCCTCGTTCACGGACCGGCGGATCTCCTCGAGCCGGTCCTCGCCCGGGAGCTCGCTGTCCGTGCCCCCGACCGGTGCCGCGACCTGCGGGCGCTCGGGCTCGAGCAGCGCCGCGATCTCCTGCTCCCGGGAGGCGACCCGCTCGGCGATCTCCGCGCGGCGGGCCCGGATCAGCTCCATGTCCTCGGCGGTGAACAGCTGGGTGTCGGCGCGGCCGATGATCTGCTGCGCGATCCGCAGGAAGTCGACCGCGTCGGCGTCGTCACTGCCGATCTGCACGATCTGCGGCAGGCTCCCGGCGACCGACTCCAGCTTGCTCAGCGTGTCCTGCTCGAACCGGTAGTCGAGGATCTCCGGGGCGTCCGCGGCGCTCAGCGCCCGGATGTCCAGCGCCTGCGCCTCCAGCAGCGCGGCGTTCGCGTTCGCGGTGCTCTCCGCCTCGACGAACCGCTGCCGGGCCAGCGCCCGGGCCCGGTTGGTCTCGCGCTCGAGGGCGGTGTCCATCTGCGCCTGGTACTGGGCGATGTCGGCCTGGATCGACGAGAGCGTCTCGTTGAGGGAGGCGAGGTCCTTGTTCAGGTCGCCCTCGTTCTGCTCCTTGCGCAGCTGCAGCTCGTACTCGTAGGTGTAGGCCTCCTTGGCCACGCGCACCACCTCCGGCGCGGCGAGGTCCATGCGGTACTCCTGGCTGGACGGCTCGGCGTGGGTGATGTTGGCGTTGGTCAGCTCCACGGCCGGCTGGAACTGCTGGTTGAGCTGGTCCAGCAGGCGGCTGGTGCTCTCCCCCACCAGGTCGTAGATGCCCGACGCCTCCTGCTCGTAGATCAGGCTGCGGGTGGTCTCGGAGATCGCGTTGTTGAGCTTGTCCTGGAAGCCCTGGACCGCGCCCAGGACGAAGATGAACTCGCGCGGGTTGACGATCCGGAACTGCAGGAACAGGTCCACCGAGGCCTTGACGCCGCTCTTGGTGGGGGCCTCGTGGATCGGCGCGTTGAACGGGTACTCGCGCGTCGTGTTGACGATGTAGGAGACCCGCTTCCACGGGTTGAGCAGCGTCACCCGTCCCGGTCCGACCTCCGCCTCGACCTTGCCGAACCGGCTGATCAGCGCCTGGCAGCCGTCCGGGACCATGACCATGCCCTGGCGCCACCAGATGAACGCCGCCAGGGCGAGCAGGATCAGCCAGTAGTGCGGGCCGAACACGATCGACCGCAGCGCGTCGAACGGCAGCACCATCACCGAGCCGACCAGCCCGATCACGGCGAGCACCAGCACCGGCAGCAGCGACCGGACGCGGCGGCCGTTGGGCATCACCATCGGCGTGATCACGTGCACCGGACCGTCGGGGCCGTGCTCGAACGCGCTGCGGTTGAGCACCTCGCCGGCGTTGCTCAGCGAGCTCGGCTGGGCCACGATCCGGGTGCCGGTGGAGGTCCCCTGCTCGCGGGCGGCGATGAAGTCACCGGGGTCGAGGCCGAACCCTTCGACCGAGCGCCCGACGGCGTTGCCCAGCACCTCGCGCGGGTCCTGTCCGCGCGCGATGTCTCCTGCTGCTGTCCGCAACGACTGTCGTACCGACACCCCGCGCACCTGCTTCCCCGTGGTCTGCTGCCCCGGCCACCTGCCGGAATGACGACGGCATCCTTGCAGATGCGCGGCGGGGTCGGGGGCGGCACGCGGAAACCGGGCCCGGCGGGTGCGCCCGGTCTGTGCTCACTCGGCGCGCGGGCTGCGCTTGTAGGCGCTCACGGTGGGGTCGTCGGCGACCCAGAACCGCCAGGGGAAGTCGTGCGCGAGCCGCACCCCGACCCGGTGGCCCGCGGCGACCCGGGACGGCTCGACCGGCTCCCCGGGGCGCAGCGTGAGGGCGCCTTCGGCCAGCAGGTCGACCCCGTTGTGCTCCCGGTTCAGGCCGAGTGCCTGGCCGAGACAGCCCGGTCCGCGGGCCAGGGAGCGGTCCTTGACCCGCTCGCCACGACGGTGCCGCGCGAGCTCGACACCCTCGACGACCCGGCCGGCGCGGAGCAGCACGGCCGAGGCGTGCCCGTCGGTGCCTGTCACCACGTTCGAGCACCAGTGCATGCCGTAGGACAGGTAGGTGTAGAGGTGGCCGGCATGGCCGAACATCACGACGTTGCGCGGGGTAGGCCCCCGGTAGGCGTGGCTCGCCGGGTCGTCCTCCCCCATGTAGGCCTCCACCTCGGTCAGCACGACGGACACCGTGCCCTCGTCGGTGGTGTGGCTCAGGGTCCACCCGAGCAGCTGCGGCGCCACCTCGGAGGCGGGCCGGCCGAGAAGGTCCCGCAGCATCCCCGGCTCAGCCGAGCCAGGCACGGTGGTCGGCGGCGACGGCCCGCAGCTCGGCCAGCTGCTCGGTGACCCGGTCCGGCGCGGTGCCGCCGCGGCCGGAGCGCGAGCTGATCGAGCCCTCGACGGTGAGCACCTCGCGCACTCCGGGGGTCAGGTGCGGGGAGATCTCCGCGAACTGCTCGTCGGTGAGGTCGTCGAGCTCCACGCCGAGCTCCTCGCACCGGCGGACGCACGCGCCCGCGAGCTCGTGGGCCACCCGGAACGGCACGCCCTCGCGGACCAGCCACTCGGCGACGTCGGTGGCCAGCGAGAACCCCTGCGGCGCCAGGCTCGCCATCCGCTCGGTCCGGAACCCGAGGGTGGCGACCATCCCGGTGAACGCCGGCAGCAGCACCTCCAGCGAGTCCACCGAGTCGAAGACCGGCTCCTTGTCCTCCTGCAGGTCGCGGTTGTACGCCAGCGGCAGCGCCTTGAGCGTGGCCATCAGACCGGTCAGGTTGCCGATCACCCGTCCCGCCTTGCCGCGGGCGAGCTCGGCGATGTCGGGGTTCTTCTTCTGCGGCATGATGCTCGACCCCGTGGAGTAGGAGTCGTGCAGGTCCACGAAGCCGAACTCCTTGGTGGCCCAGAGGATGACTTCCTCGGCGAGCCGGGACACGTCCACCCCGATCATCGCGAGGACGAACGCGAGCTCGGCGACGAAGTCACGCGAGGCGGTGCCGTCGATGGAGTTGGGGCTGGAGTCGGTGAAGCCGAGCTCGCGGGCCACCTGCTGCGGGTCGAGCCCGAGCGAGGACCCGGCGAGGGCGCCGGACCCGTAGGGCGAGTCCACCGCCACCCGGGCGTCCCAGTCCCGGATCCGGCCCACGTCACGCAGCAGCGGCCACGCGTGCGCCATCAGGTGGTGCGAGAGCAGGACCGGCTGCGCGTGCTGCAGGTGGGTCCGCCCGGGCATCGGGGCGCCGAGGTGCTTCTCGGCCTGCCCGGCCAGGGCGTCGACGAGGTCGAGCACCTGAGCGGTGATGGTGCGGGCGTGGTCGCGCAGGAACGCCTTGAACAGCGTGGCGATCTGGTCGTTGCGCGACCGTCCGGCACGCAGCCGGCCGCCCAGCTCGGCACCGACCTCCTCCACCAGCATTCGCTCGAGGGCGCCGTGCACGTCCTCGTCGGACTCGGCGGCCGTGAGCTCCCCCGAGGCGATCTTCGACTCGAGGGAGTCCAGCCCGTCCAGCAGCCCCTGCAGCGCGGCGTCGTCGAGCAGGCCGGCCCGGTGCAGGACCCGCGCGTGTGCGCGGCTCCCGGCCAGGTCGTAGGGCGCGAGCCGCCAGTCGAAGTGCGTCGACTTCGACAGCGCCGCGAGCTCGGGCGAGGGGCCGCCGGCGAAGCGTCCGCCCCAGAGGGCTCCGGTGTTGGTGGACATCAGTCGGTGCCGGCTTCCATCGCGGCGGCGTCGAGCGCCTCACCGTCGGCCTCCGCGCCGGGGTTGCTCGCGATCCGGTCCGCTCCGCCCGGCTCGAGCGCACCGAGCAGGTTGCCGTGCTCGACGAGCACATGGCCCTGGTCGTCCGGCTGCGCGGCGTAGAGCTCGAGCTTGGAGCGGGAGTCGGCGATGTCGAGGTTGCGCATCGTGAGCTGGCCGATCCGGTCGGTGGGTCCGAACGCGGCGTTCTCGGTGCGCTCCATGGACAGCTTGTCGGGGTGGTAGGAGAACGCCGGCCCCTCGGTGCGCAGGATGGTGTAGTCCTCGCCGCGACGCAGCCGGAGGGTCACCTCCCCGGTGACCAGCGAGGCAACCCAGCGCTGGATCGCCTCGCGCAGCATCAGGGCCTGCGGGTCCAGCCAGCGGCCCTCGTAGAGCAGCCGGCCGAGGCGGCGGCCCTCGAGGTGGTAGTTGGCGACGGTGTCCTCGTTGTGCACCGCGTTCAGCAGCCGCTCGTAGGCGATCCAGAGCAGCCCCATCGCGGGCGCCTCGTAGATGCCCCGCGACTTGGCCTCGATGATCCGGTTCTCGATCTGGTCCGACATGCCCAGGCCGTGCCGGCCACCGATCAGGTTCGCCTCGTGGACCAGCGCGACCGGGTCGTCGTACTCCTTGCCGTTGATCGCCACCGGGCGGCCCGCCTCGAAGCGGATGCTGACGTCCTCGGGCTCGATGACCACCGAGGGGTCCCAGAACTTCACGCCCATGATGGGCTCCACCGACTCCAGCGAGACGTCGAGGTGCTCAAGCTTCTTCGCCTCGTGGGTGGCGCCCCAGATGTTGGCGTCGGTGGAGTAGGCCTTCTCCTGGCTGTCGCGGTAGGGCAGGCTGCGCTCGGTGAGCCAGGCGCTCATCTCGTGCCGCCCGCCGAGCTCCTCGACGAACTCGGCGTCGAGCCACGGCTTGTAGATGCGCAGGTCCGGGTTGGCGAGCAGGCCGTAGCGGTAGAACCGCTCGATGTCGTTCCCCTTGAACGTCGAGCCGTCTCCCCAGATGTCGACGCCGTCCTCATGCATGGCACGGACCAGCATGGTGCCCGTGACCGCGCGGCCGAGCGGGGTGGTGTTGAAGTACGCGCGGCCGGCGGAGCGGATGTGGAAGGCGCCGCAGGCCAGGGCGGCGAGGCCCTCCTCGACCAGCATCGCGCGGCAGTCGATGGCGCGGGAGAGCTCCCCGCCGTACTCCAGGGCCCGCGCGGGGACGCCCGCGATGTCGTCCTCGTCGTACTGGCCGATGTCGGCGGTGTAGGTGCAGGGCACCGCACCCTTCTCCCGCATCCAGGCCACGGCCACCGAGGTGTCGAGGCCGCCTGAGAAGGCGATGCCGACGCGCTCGCCGACGGGCAGGGAGATCAGGACCTTGCTCAAGGTGTGTTCCTTCGTGTGTCTGGGGGCGTGCTGTCAGGGGCCGGCGACCTGGCCGTGCGCGGTGCCGTGGGGATGGTTGGCCATCTCCACCAGACGGTCCGCGAGGGCGGGACCGCCGTCGGGTCGTCGGCTGATCACCAGGACGGTGTCGTCGCCGGCCACGGTGCCGAGGACATCCTCGATCTCGGCCTTGTCGAACGCCGACGCGAGGAACTGCGCGGCACCGGGCGGGGTTCGCAGGAGCGCCAGGTTGGCCGAGGCGTCCGCGGAGACCAGCAGCTCGGCCAGCAGCCGGGCCAGCCGGGCCTCCGACGCGTTGGACTCGACCGCCGGTCGTGGGGTGCGGTCGCCGCCCTCGGCGGGTACGGCGTAGACCAGGGCGCCGGACGGCACCCGCACCTTGACCGCGTCGAGCTCCACGAGGTCGCGCGACAGGGTCGCCTGGGTCACCGTGAGCCCGGCCTGCGCCAGCAGCTCGGCGAGCTCGGTCTGGGAGCGCACCTGGTGCCGGCCCAACAACTCCACGATCCGCTGCTGGCGTGCGCTCTTGGTCATCGGGACGTGCTGGGTCATGGCGACGTGCCCTCCTCCAGCAGGAAGGTGAGCAGCGCCTTCTGTGCGTGCAGCCGGTTCTCCGCCTCGTCCCACACCGCGCTGTGCGGCCCGTCGAGGACGTCGGCGGCGATCTCCTTGCCGCGGTAGGCAGGGAGGCAGTGCAGAACGGTGACGTCAGGCTTGGCGAGAGCGAGCAGCTCGGCGGTCAGGGAGTACGGCGCGAACGCGGCCAGCCGCTCCTCGGACTCGGCCTCCTTGCCCATGGACACCCACGTGTCGGTAGCCACGACGTCGGCGCCGGCCACGGCCTCGTGCGGGTCGCTGACGTGAGTCGCCGACCCGCCCGTCGTACGGGCGATCTCCTGGGAGCGGGCCAGGACCTGCGCGTCCGGCTCGAACCCGGCGGGGCCGCTGACCCGGATGTGCATGCCGGCCGTCGCGCCCGCGAGCAGGTAGGAGTGCGCCATGTTCGAGGCGGCGTCACCGACGAAGGCCAGGGTCTGCCCGGACAGGTCGCCCCGGTGCTCCTCGACGGTCAGCAGGTCGGCCAGCAGCTGGCAGGGGTGGAACTGGTCGGTGAGCGCGTTCACCACCGGGACGCCGGCCCACCGCGCCATCTCCTCCAGCCGCGACTGGTCGAAGGTGCGCCAGACCACCGCGGCCGACTGCCGGCCGAGGACCCGGGCGGTGTCCGCGATCGACTCGCGCTCGCCGACCTTGGCCAGCCGGGAGTCCACCACCATCGGGAACCCGCCGAGCTCGGCGATCCCGGCGGTGAAGGAGACCTGGGTGCGGAGGGTCGGCTTGTCGAAGAGCACCGCGACGGTGCGCGGTCCTTCGAGCGGGCGGGCGGCGAAGCGGTCCTTCTTGAGCTGGCGGGCCAGCGCCAGCACCTCGGCCTGCTCCGCCGGGGTCAGGTCGTCGTCGCGCAGGAAGTGACGGGTCACGACTCGGCCTCCGCGGCGGCGTAGGCGGCGTCGAGGATGCCGGGCCAGGCGGCGAGGAGCTCCGCTGCCTGCGCCTCGGTCAGCACCAGCGGCGGGGCGAGCCGGATCCGGTCCGGAGCAGGGGCGTTGAGGATGAACCCGCGGGCCAGCGCCGCGTCGGTGACCGCGGCGGATACCGGCTTGGAGAGGTCGAGCCCGATCAGCAGCCCGGCCCCGCGGACCTCGGTGACCCGCTCGTCGGCCAGCCCGGCGCGCAGCTGCTCGCCGACCTTGGTGGCGTTCGCGAGCAGGCCCTCGGCCTCGATGGTGTCGATGACCGCGAGTGCCGCCCGCGCGGCCACCGGGTTGCCGCCGAACGTGGTGCCGTGGTTGCCGGGCTGGAGCAGGGTGCCGTGCTCGCCGACCGCGACCAGGGCGCCGATGGGGATGCCGCCGGCGAGGCCCTTGGCCAGGGTGACCAGGTCGGGGGTGACCCCGCTGGTGTCGTGCGCGAACCAGGTCCCGGTGCGTCCCATCCCGGTCTGCACCTCGTCGAACCACAGCAGCGCGCCGTGCTCGCGGGTGATCTCCCGGGCACGCGCCAGGTAGCCCTCGGGGGGCATGATCACGCCCGCCTCGCCCTGGATCGGCTCTAGCACCACGGCCGCGGTCTCGTCGGTGACCGCCTCGGCGAGGGCGTCCGCGTCGCCGTAGGGGACGAAGGTGACCCCGCCCGGCAGCGGTTCGAAGGGCTCCCGGTAGGCGGCCTTGGAGGTCAGCGCCAGCGAGCCCATCGTGCGGCCGTGGAAGCTGCCCTCGGTGGAGACCACGTGGGTGCGGCCGGTGCGCCGGGTCAGCTTGAACGCGGCCTCGTTGGCCTCCGCGCCGGAGTTGGCGAAGAAGACCTTGCCCTCGACGCCGAGCAGGCTGAGCAGCCGCTCGGCCAGCGCGACCTGCGGCTCGGTGGCGAAGAAGTTCGACACGTGGCCCAGGGTGGCGAGCTGGTCGCTGACCGCCTCGACCAGCGCGGGGTGGGCGTGTCCGAGTGCGTTCACGGCGATGCCGCCGAGCAGGTCGACGTACCGGTTGCCCTCGGCGTCCCACACGACCGCGCCCTCACCACGGGTGAGCACCAGCTTCGGCGGTCCGAAGGTGTTCATCAGCGCAGCGGCGTACCGCTGCTGGATCTGCTCACTGCTCATCGGTGGCCTTCCTCAGCGCGGTCCGGATCCGGGTCTCGACGCCGGGCAGCACCTGGGTGCCGACGCCCTCGTCGGTGAAGATCTCCAGCAGCACGGCGTGCGGCTCCCGGCCGTCGACCACGGTGGCCCGGGGCACGCCGCCGGTGACGGCGTTCAGGCACGCCTGCATCTTGGGGACCATGCCGCTGGCCAGGCTCGGCATCAGCTCGGCCAGCGCCTCCGGGCTGATCTGCCCGATCACGTCGTCGCTGTCGGGCCAGTCGCGGTAGAGCCCCTCGACGTCGGTGAGCACCAGCAGCTTCTCGGCGCCCAGCGCGACGGCGAGGGCGGAGGCCGCGGTGTCGGCGTTGACGTTGTGCACCCGGCCGGCTCGGTCGGGTGCGACGGAGGAGATCACCGGGATCCGGCCGGCGTCGACCAGGTCGCGGACCGCCTCGGGGCGGACCTCGTCGACCTCCCCGACGAGGCCGAGGTCGACCTCCTCGCCGTCGACGACGGTGTTGGTCGGCTTGGCGGTGAACAGGCCGGCGTCCTCACCGGAGAGACCGACCGCCAGCGGCCCGTGCTGGTTCAGCAGGCCGACCAGCTCACGGCCCACCTGCCCGACGAGCACCATGCGCACGATGTCCATCGCCTCGGGCGTGGTCACCCGCAGGCCACCGCGGAACTCGGACTCGATGTCGAGCCGGTCGAGCATCCGGCTGATCTGGGGTCCCCCGCCGTGCACCACGACGGGGCGGAAGCCGGCGTAGCGCAGGAACACGATGTCCTCGGCGAACGCCCGCTTCAGCGCGTCGTCGGTCATCGCGTTGCCGCCGTACTTCACCACGATCGTCTTGCCGTGGTAGGTCTTCAGCCACGGCAGCGCGGCGGCCAGCGTCGCCGCCTTCTCCGTGGCCTCCTTCCACTGCTCCGGGGTCTTGCCGGTCAGCGGGGTGGTCTCGTCGGTGCTCATCGGGCCCTCAGCTCGAGTAGGCGGAGTTCTCGTGGACGTAGGCATGGGTGAGGTCGTTGGTCCAGACCGTGGCCCGGTGCTCCCCGGCCTTCAGGTCGACCGTCACTGTGACCTCGCGGCCGGAGAGGTCGACCAGCTCGGGGGACTCGGCGGGCTCGGACCGGCGGCACACCCACACGCCGTTCATCGCGACATCGAGGTCGGCGGGGTCGAACGCCGCGCTGGTGGTGCCGATCGAGGCCAGCACCCGACCCCAGTTGGGGTCCTTGCCGAACACCGCGGCCTTGAACAGGTTGCTGCGCGCGACCGAGCGGCCCACCTCGACGGCCTCGTCCTCGGAGGCGGCGTTGAGCACGGTGATCGCGATCTCGTGGTCGGCGCCCTCGGCGTCGGCGAGCAGCTGCATGGCGAGGTCGGTGCAGGCCCGGGTGACGGCGTCGGTGAGGTCCTCGAGCGTCGGCGTGATCCCCGACGCGCCGCTGGCCATCAAGGTGACGGTGTCGTTGGTCGACATGCAGCCGTCGGAGTCGAGCCGGTCGAAGCTCACCCGGGTCGCCGCGCGCAGGGCCTGGTCGACCTCCTCCGGGGTCACCACGGCGTCGGTGGTGAGCACCACCAGCATCGTGGCCAGCTGCGGGGCGAGCATCCCGGCGCCCTTGGCCATCCCGCCCACGGACCAGCCGCTGCCCTCGACCACGACCTGCTTGCTCACCGAGTCGGTGGTCATGATCGCCTCGGCGGCGTCGGCGCCGCCGTCCGCGGAGAGTGCGCCGAGCGCGCCCTCCACGCCGGCGAGCAGGTCGTCGCGGTCGTTCATCAGGCCGATCAGGCCGGTCGAGCAGACCACCACGTCGACGGCGCCGATCCCGAGCCCCTCCGCGGTCTTCTCCGCCACGGCGTGGGTGGTCTGGAACCCCTCGGCGCCGGTGTAGCAGTTGGCGCCTCCGGAGTTGAGCACGACGGCCCGGACGATGCCGTCCTTGACCACCTCCTGGCTCCACAGCACCGGGTTGGCCTTGCACCGGTTGGCGGTGAACACGCTCGCCGAGGCGTGCTGCGGGCCGTCGTTGACGACCAGCGCCACGTCCTTGGCGCCGGTGGACTTGATCCCGGCCGCGACACCGGAGGCGCGGAAGCCGGCAGGGTGGGTGACGGTCATGCGAGACCCCTCGAGACGTGCGGACGATGTGTGCTGCGGGAAGGCGTGCGGGTCATGGCGCGAGCCCGACCGTGCTGAGGCCGAGGGTCTCGGGCAGGTCCAGGGCGAGGTTCATGCACTGCACGGCGGCGCCGCCGGTGCCCTTGGCCAGGTTGTCGACGGCCCCGACGGCGACGAGCCGTCCGGCGTCCTCATCGACGGTCACCTGCACGTGCACCGCGTTGGAGCCCACCACCGACTTGGTCTGCGGCCACTGGCCCTCGGGGAGCACGTGCACGAACGGCTCCTTGGCGAAGGCGTCGGCGTAGACCGCGTAGGCGTCGGCAGCGCTCACCCCGTCGCGGACGGGGGCCGAGCACGTGGCGAGGATGCCGCGAGGCATGGGGACCAGCAGCGGGGTGAAGGACACCTTGACGCTCGCCTCGGTGAGCATGGACAGGTTCTGCACGATCTCGGGCGTGTGCCGGTGGGTGCCGCCGACGCCGTACGCACTGGCGGAGCCCATCACCTCCGAGCCGAGCAGGTGCGGCTTGGCCGCCTTGCCGGCGCCGGAGGTGCCCGACGCCGCCACCACGACGATGTCGGAGGCGTCGACGATCCCGGCGGCGACGGCCGGCGCCATCGTCAGGCTGGACACCGTCGGGTAGCAGCCCGGCACCGCGATCCGGGTCGCCCCGGTCAGCTCTGCGCGCTGCTCCCCCAGCTCGGGCAGCCCGTAGGGCCAGGACCCGGCGTGCGTGCCGCCGTAGAACTTCTCCCAGGCCGCGGAGTCGGTGAGCCGGAAGTCCGCACCGCAGTCGATGACCACGGTCTCGTCGGGCAGCGCCTCGGCGATCTGCGCGGACTGCCCGTGCGGGAGGCCGAGGAACACCACGTCGTGCCCGGAGAGCACGTCGACGGTGGTCTCCTCCAGGACCCGGTCCGCGAGCGGCACCAGGTGCGGCTGCAGCTTGCCGAGCGGCTCACCGGCGTTGGACCCGCCGGTGAGCGCCCCGATCTCGACCGCGGGGTGCGCCAGCAGCAGCCGGAGCACCTCGCCTCCGGCGTACCCGCTGGCGCCGGCAACGGCGACCTTGACCTTCGAACCAGACGTCATACGCATGAGCATACAGGCTCATGCATGAATATGCGACAGGGGTGGGTCGCCGACCTGGGTCAGGCCCGCTGCACGGCACCGTGCCTCTCGGCCGCCAGCGCCACCGCGGCGTCCCGCGCCACGGCGGTCTCCGCCTCGGTCAGCGTCCGGTCCGGGGCACGGAAGCGGAGCGCGAACGCCAGCGACTTCTTGCCCGGCTCGATCTGGTCGCCGGTGTAGACGTCGAACAGACGGACCGACTCGCACAGCTCGCCGGCGCCTTCGAGCAGCGTGCCCGCGACCGCCGCCGACGAAACCTCGTCGGTGACCACGAGCGCGACGTCCTCCTTCGCGACCGGGTAGGCCGAGAACACCGGCGCCGGCGTGATCGTGGGCGCCCGGTCGATCAGCGCGCCGAGGTCGACCTCGGCCACCGCGGTCCGGACCGGCACCCCGAATGCCTTGCACGCCGCGGGGTGCAGCTCGCCGGCGTGCCCGACGACCACCCCGTCCACGACGAGCTCGGCGCAGCGGCCGGGGTGCCAGGGCGCCAGCCCGCCGGTGCGCACCTCGAGCGCGACCCCGAGCGTCTGGGCGACCTTGCGCATCGACTCGATCGCGTCGCCCCAGGTCGCGGCGCGGCCCTTGCCCCACCAGCCGGAGGGCTCGCGGCTGCCGGTGAGCACGACCGCGAGGTGCATCGGCTGGTCGGGGACCGCGGCCTCGAGAACCTCCCACTCCTCCGGGCTCGGCGCCCGGTCGACGGCCAGGATCGGGGCGGGGTTCGGGTCGGGGTCACGGAGGTACACCGGCGCCATGTCGAACAGCGCGAGGTCCTGCTGGCCCCGGCCGATGTTGCGCGCCGCGGTCTTCAGCAGCCCGGGCAGCAGCGTCGTGCGCAGCGCCGGCTCCTCCTCCGACAGCGGGTTGGCGATGCGGATCGTGCGGCGACGGGTGTCGTCATCGGCCAGCCCGAGCCGGCCCCAGTCGTCCTCCCCGACGAACGGGTAGGTGAGCACCTCGACGTAGCCGGCGCCGGCCAGCGCCAGTCCGACCCTGCGCCGCAGCCGCTGGGCGCTGGTGAGCCCGCGACCGGCCGGTGCGGTGGGCAGCACCGAGGGGACCTCGGTGTACCCGACGATGCGGGCCACCTCCTCGACCAGGTCGTACGGGTCGGTGAGGTCGGGCCGCCAGGTGGGGGGTACGGCGGTCAGCCGGTCGCCGTCGACGGTGACCGCGCAGCCCACCGTGCGCAGGTGCGCGACGGTCGTGTCGGCGTCGATGTCCATGCCCGTCACGCGGGCGGGAAGGTCGACCGGCGCGGTGATGGTGCGTCCGGCCGGCGGCGCGCCCACGTAGGTGACGCCCTCGCTGACGGTGCCGCCGCCGTGCGCGACGAGCAGCTCGGCCACCCGGTCCGCGGCGTAGGCCGGGAGCAGCGGGTCCACGCCGCGCTCGAAGCGCTTGGACGCCTCGGAGGGGAGCTTGTGCCTCCGAGCGGTGCGGAAAATCGACACCGGGTCGAAGTGGGCGGCCTCGATCACCACGTGGGTGGTGGAACCGGACAGCTCGGTGGTCTGCCCGCCCATCACGCCGGCGATGCCGATCGGTCCGGAGTCGTCGGTGATCAGCAGGTCCTCGGCGCTGAGGGTCCGCTTCACGTCGTCGAGCGTGGTGAGGGTCTCCCCCTCCGCGGCCCGGCGGACGGTGATCGGCCCGCTGAGCTTGTCGCCGTCGTATCCGTGGATCGGCTGGCCGAGCTCGAGCATGACGTAGTTGGTGATGTCGACGGCCAGCGAGATCGGACGCATCCCGGCCAGCAGGATCCGGCGGGCCAGCCACCGCGGCGTCGGCCGGGACGGGTCGAACCCGGTGACCGTGCGGGTGACGAAGACCGGGCAGCCGTCCTCGGCCTCCACCCGGACCGGGTAGCCGTCCTCGTTCGGCTCGGGGACCGGGCGCTCGGCGGGGTCGTGGAGCTCCACGCCGTAGGCGATCGCGGCCTCCCGGGCCACGCCCCGCATCGACAGCGCGTAGGCGCGGTCGGGGTTGATCTCGAACTCGATCACGTGGTCGCGCAGGTGCAGCAGCTCGACCGCGTCGTCCCCGGGCTTGACCTCACCGTCGAGGACCGGGTCGAGCACGAGGATGCCGCCGTGGTCGTCGCCGATGCCCAGCTCGCGGGTGGAGCAGATCATCCCGTCCGAGACGTGGCCGTAGGTCTTGCGAGCCGCGATCGCGAACCCGCCGGGCAGCACGCAGCCGGGCAGCGAGACGACGACCAGGTCGCCCTCGGCGAAGTTGTCGGCACCGCAGACGATGCCGCGGGACCCGGACTCGTCGTTGTGCGCGGGGCCGACGTCCACCTGGCACCAGCGGATGACCTTGCCGTTCTTCTGCGGCTCGTCGACGAAGGACACCACCCGACCCACGACGAGCGGGCCCTCGATGTCGTGGCCGGGCGCCTCGAGCGCCTCGAGCTTGAGCCCGAGCGCGGTCAGTCGGTGGGCGAGGTCCTCGGGCGTGACGTCGACCGGAAGGTCGACGTACTCACGCAGCCAGGAAAGCGGGGCCCGCATCAGATCTCCATTCCGAACGGCAGGGTGAACCGGAGGTCGCCCTCGACGATGTCGCGCATGTCCTCGATCCCGTGCCGGAACATCAGCGTGCGCTCGAGGCCCATCCCGAAGGCGAAGCCGGAGTAGGTCTCGGAGTCGATGCCGCAGGCGGTGAGCACGCGCGGGTTGACCACGCCGCAGCCGCCCCACTCGATCCAGCCCTCACCCTTGCAGGTGCGGCAGCTCTCGACCTCGGGCGCGATCCCCCGGCAGACGAAGCAGACCAGGTCCACCTCGGCACTGGGCTCGGTGAAGGGGAAGTACGACGGCCGGAACCGGGTCGTGATGCCCTCCCCGAACATGGCCTGCGCGAAGTGGTCGAGGGTCCCCTTCAGGTGCGCCATGGTGATGCCCTTGTCCACCACGAGCCCCTCGACCTGGTGGAAGACCGGGGTGTGCGTGGCATCGAGCTCGTCGGTGCGGTAGACGCGGCCGGGACAGATCACGTAGATCGGCGGCTCGTGGGTGAGCATGGTCCGCGCCTGCACGGGCGAGGTGTGCGTGCGCAGCACCAGTCCGCCGTCGGCGGGCTCCAGCCAGAACGTGTCCTGCATGGTGCGCGCCGGGTGGTCGGGGCCGAGGTTCAGCGCGTCGAAGTTGAGCCACTCCGCCTCCACCTCGGGACCCTCGGCGACCTCCCAGCCCATCGCCACGAACACATCG
>DATIBI010000216.1:0-2358 GCA_035457605.1 Nocardioidaceae bacterium | reverse complement strand
ACGCTCGCGCCAACCGCCGACCACCTCCGGAAGGACCCGCATGACCCTGAGCCGGGGCCCACGCACCGCCCGCCAGGTCGACCTGCTCGACCGGCTGGTGGAGCTGATGGCGGCCGAGGGGTTCTCGCAGTTCACCCTCGACGACCTGGCTGAGCGACTGCGGTGCTCCAAGACCACGCTGTACGCGCTGGCCCCGACCAAGCAGCAGCTGGTGGTCGAGGTGGTCAAGCAGTACTTCCGCTCCGCGGTCGTCACCGTCGAGGCCCGGGTGGCCGCGGTGAAGGAGCCCCCTGCGCGGGTGGTGGCCTACCTCGACGCGGTAGCGGAGTACCTGCAGCCGCTCTCACGCAGCTTCATGGACGACCTGTCCGCGTTCGCCCCGGCGGCGGAGGTCTACCGGCAGAACACCGCGGCCGCCGCAGAGCGGATTCGCGGCCTCATCGCCGAGGGGGTCGACACCGGGGCGTTCCGGCCGGTGCACGCGGCGTTCGTGGCGGAGATCGTCGCGGTGGCGATGTTCGAGATCCAGCGAGGCGAGATGTTCGCGCGGTTGGAGATGAGCGACGCGGAGGCCTATGCCGAGCTGGCCTCCCTCGTCGTACACGCCCTCTCCGCGAAGACGCACAGCCTGAGTTCAGCGGAACACTGAACTCAGGCCTGGTTCAGTTATGATCTGAACCGTGACCACTCAAGCGGCGTACACGCTCATCGGGGACCTGGTGGGTTCCAGGCAGCTCGCCGACCGGGCGGGTGCCCAGCGGCGCCTCGGCGAGGTGCTGACCGAGGTGACCGGGCAGCTGGGCCCGTTGCAGCCGCTCGAGCCGACCGTGGGCGACGAGTTCCAGGGTGCGTTCGCCGGCCTCGCCGACGCCACGCTCGCGACCCTGCTGGTCCGGCTCGCGCTGCTGCCGGAGGTCGACGTGAGGTGCGGGATCGGGTACGGCGAGGTGACGATGCACGACGCCACCCGACGGCCCCTGCTCCAGGACGGCCCCGGCTGGTGGGCCGCCCGCGACGCGCTCGACGCGATCGGGTCGCGGCAGCGGACCCGGTACGCCGGCCCGGGCGCGGGTTGTGTGAACGCCTTCCTCGTGTGCCGGGACGCGCTGGTCGAACGACTCAACGAGCGGGCGTGGCGCATGCTCCGCATGGCGTTGCTGGGGGAGACTCAGCAGCGGATCGCCGAGGTCGAGGGTGTCTCGAAGTCCGCGGTCTCCCAGCAGTTCTCGCGCGGGATCGCAGCGGTGCGGGACGCGCAGGTGTTGTTCGCGAGCGAGGAGTAGCGGTGCTGGCAGTCGGTGGATGGCTTCTGGTGGTCGGGCTGTGCGACCTGCTTCGCGCCGCGCGCGACACAACCACCTGGAGCCGGCGGATCCTGATCGCGGCGCTCGGTGTGGTCCTCCTCAGTGCACTGTGCCTGCTCCTCGAGTTGAGCGTGAGCGACTGGGTCGGCCTGGGCGGCGCGATGATCCTCGGCCTGGTGGTCTGGGTGCTCGCCTCGTCGGTCGCGCTCGAGCGTGGGCCCCGGGCGTCGAGGGCGGCGCTCACCCTCGCCTTCGGCGGACTCGCCCTCGGCCTGGTCGGGACCGTGCTCGGCGGCGGGGTGGCCGGCGCCGTCTTGCCCGACATGCCGGCGCGCATGGGAGGGTCCCTCATCGCCCACCTCCGCTTCGACGAGCTGGTGCTCCTGGCCGGGGTCGTGGCGGTCCAGCTCTCCTCGGCGAACATCCTGGTCCGGCTGCTGCTCGACGCGGTCGGCATCCCGGCCACCACGAACGAGAAGAAGCTGAAGGGCGGCCGGCTGCTCGGGCCGATGGAGCGCCTGTTCATCGTGGGTCTCGGCCTCGCGGGTCAGCTCACCGCGGCCGCGGTGGTGGTCGCGGCAAAGGGCCTGCTGCGGTTCCCGGAGCTACAGCGGGGCGTGGCCGCCGAGGGTGGCGTGACCGAGGTCGGCTTGAACGGGCCCAGCGACGTCACGGAGTACTTCCTCATCGGCAGCTTCGCCAGCTGGCTCTTCGCGCTCGGCGGGCTCGCCCTGCTCGTCCTCTAGTTCAGCGGGGTGCTGAACTCCGCTGGAGTTAAGCGCGTCAGGGGGTGCCCGCGTCCTGCGAGTAGGGCCCGGTGCCGGTGAGGCGGTAGTACGTCGCCGGTTGACGGGCCGCAAGGAACGCGCCGATCGGGGGATGCATGTAGGTCCGCGCAGGCACCCGGACGACGTGTGAGCCGAGGCCGGCCTTGACCGAGCCGAGGTTGGGCACCTCGGGGGCGTGGAGGCCGAGGCAGACCTCCCGGACCTGCCCGGACCGGGCCGCGGTCATCAGCATCTCGAACCACAGCCCCGTCGCGATCCCGGTCAGC
>DATIBI010000215.1:0-16498 GCA_035457605.1 Nocardioidaceae bacterium | reverse complement strand
GTGTCCTTGATCAGGATCACGAACTCGTTCGTGAGCGGCGGGATGACGATCCGTAGCGCCTGCGGCAGGATCACCGAGACCGTCGTCCACGAGCCGCTCATGCCCAGCGACCGGGCAGCCTCGGTCTGTCCCTTCGGCACCGCCTGGATGCCCGCCCGGATCGTCTCGGCCATGTAGGCCGCCGAGACCACGATCAGCGCGATGATGCCGGCACCGATGGTCCCGCCGGGCGGGCGCCAGCCGAAAGCGATCGGCACCGCGAAGCCGAACCCGATGATCACCACCAGCGCAGGGAGCCCACGGAAGAACTCGATGTAGGTGGTGGCGATCCACCGGTAGGGGGCCACCGGCGACAGCTTCATCAGCGCCAGGGCGAGAGCGATCACGAGGCCGCCGAAGAACGACACGATCGTGTAGATGATGGTGTTCTTGGCCGCCACCGTGACGATCTCGGGCCACAGCTGCTTGAGCACTTCCGTGTCCAGGAAGTTCTCCCGGATCGCCTCCCAGTCCGCGACCCCTCCCACGGCGAGGAGTGCCATCACCAAGATGGCGTAGAGGATGCCGTGGTTGACCTTCCTCCGTGTTGTGCGCCTCACCGGATGCCCCTGTTCTGTTGTGAGCCGGCGATCACTTGGTGGAGAAGTAGGAGTCGTAGATCTCCTGGTACTTCCCGCTGTCGCGCAGCTTCTGCAGCTGCTCGTTCACTGCTTCGAGCAGGGCCTCGGAGCCTTCCTCCCGGACCGCGAAGCCGTACTGCTCGTCGGTCTCGTACTCCTCGACGATCTCGAACTTGCCCTCCTCGGTGTGCGAGAGGTTCACGGGCAGGTCCTGGAGCAGCGCGTCGACCTGGCCGGCCTGGATGGCTGGGTACATCTCGCCGTCGCTCGGGAAGCTGATCACCTCGGTGCCCTCGGGGGAGTTCTCCTCGGCGTAGGTCTTGCCCGTGGTGCCCTGCTGGACGCCCACCCGCTTGCCGGCGAGGTCGTCGATGGAGGCGATGTCGGAGCCGGTCGGCACGAGCAGGGACTGCTTGGAGTCGTAGTAGGGGTCGGTGAAGTCGATGTTCTCCTCGCGCTGCTCGGTGATCGTCATGGCGCTGGCGACGATGTCGCACTGCGAGGAGTTCAGCGAGAGGCCGCTTTGCAGCCCGTCGAAGGAGGAGTCCTGGACGGACATCTCGAGGTTCAGCCCGGCGGCGATCTCCTTCATGAGATCCATGTCGAAGCCGGTGTACTCGCCGCCCCGCTCCTCTTCGAAGGGCGGGTAGGGAATGTCGGAGCAGACCGTGAGGGTGTCCGACGAGATCAGACCCAGGTCTCCTTCGCCGCCCGAGTCGCCGCCACAGGCCGCCAACAGCAGCAACGGGGTGAGGGAGACGGTGGCGAGGACCTTCGCAACTCGCGTGTTCATGACAGCACACTAGACCCGTGCGTCACCTGCATGACAATTCGAAGTCCTGCCTGCATGACATCGTGCGGAAAATCCTCATAAGCCTTTACCACGCCGTGACCGGGGGGCATTCTGGAGGGGTGCCCTGGAGAAGTGCGGGGGAGTGCCCGGGCGCAAGGGGAGAGAGACGTGAGCGTGCACGAACACGCGGGAATACCGCCGCTGGAGCGGTTCCGGCATGAGGCAGCGTTGTACTCCGGGCTCGACGGCCTGGTGGACACCGTTGTCCCGTTCGTCCGCGCCGGCCTGGCCCACGGTGAGCCCGTCCTGGTCGCGCTGCTCCCCGACCGGCTCAAGGCGGTCACCGAGGAGCTGGGAGACGACGCCGAGCGCGTCGAGACGGTGAACATGGCCGAGCTGGGCGCGAACCCGGCACGGATCATCCCCGAGTGGCGGCGCTTCGTCGGCCATGCCGCCGACGCCGGACCGTTCCGCGGGGTTGGCGAGCCGATCTGGGCCGGCCGGCGACCCGTCGAGATCGAGGAGTGCCGGCTGCACGAGGCGCTGCTCAACACCGCCTTCGACGACGGCCCGCCCTGGCAGCTGATGTGCCCCTACGACGAGGAGTCGCTGCCCGACAGCGTCATCGAGGGGGCGATCCGCACGCACCCGGTGGTCAGCGGGGACAGCGACGCAGGGATCGGGTACGACGGGCAGCACGGGCCGGAGCAGTTCACCGTGCCGCTGACCCACCTGCCCGAGGACACCTACGACTTCGAGTTCGGTCCGGGCGACCTGAGCGGCTTGCGCGGGATCGTCTCCCGCCTCGGGCACGAGGCAGGCCTGGACCGGGACCGCACCGACGACCTGGTCCTCGCGGCGCACGAGCTGGCCACGAACAGCATCATCCACGGCGGCGGGGCCGGGCGGCTGCGGGCCTGGCGCGAGCCCGAGGCGTTCGTGGTGGACATCCGCGACGCAGGCGTGATCGTGGACCCGCTCGTCGGCCGCGAGCTCTCCCTGAGCATGGAGGAGAACGGCCGGGGCGTGTGGATGGCCAACCAGCTGTGCGACCTGGTCCAGGTGCGCTCGAACGAGAGCGGGACCGCCGTACGCCTGTTCGCCTGGGTCTGACCTGCGCCCGCGCGCCAGGCCGCACCCCGGTCCTGCCGGTCAGCCGGCGCGGCCGAGGCGCGACCGGCGCGCGCCGTAGAGGAAGTAGATCGCGAACCCGATCGCCAGCCAGACCACGAACCGCAGCCAGGTCTCGATGGACAGGTTCCCCATCAGCCCCACGCACAGCACCGCCGAGAGGATCGGCAGCACCGGTGAGAACGGCGTGCGGAACGGCCGGTGCAGGTCCGGCCGGGTCCGGCGCAGGATCGGCACCGCGAGCGAGACGATCGTGAACGCGAACAGCGTGCCGATGCTGACCATCTCCGCCAGCGCGTCCAGCGGCACCAGCGCCGCGAGCAGGCCGACGAAGGCGACGGTCAGCACGGTGATAGTGCTCGGCGTGCCGTACTTCGGGTGCACCCGGGCGAGCCTCGAAGGGAGCAGTCCGTCGCGGGCCATCGCGAACCCGATCCGGCCCATCGCGACGATGTCGACCAGGATCACCGAGGTCAGCCCGGCGATCGCGGCGACGCCGACCAGGATCGCGGCCCAGCCCAGGCCGACGGTCTCGAAGGCCGCCGAGATCGGGGCGCCCTCGTTGATGTCGGAGTAGTGCACCATCCCGGTCAGGACGGCGGACACCCCGACGTAGAGCAGCGTGCAGATGCCCAGCGTGCCGAGCAGGCCCAGCGGGAGGTCGCGCCTGGGGTTCTTGGTCTCCTCGCCGAGGTTGGCGACGGCCTCGAACCCGGTGTAGGAGAAGAACACGATCGCGGCGGCGGAGAGCACGCCCGCCATGCCGTAGATCGATGGCTCGACCCCCACGAGCGCCTGCCACAACGGCTGGGTGAGGCCGCTCGTGGTCTCGGAAGGCTCGGTCGCCTCGGGGACGAACGGGGTCCAGTTCCGCGCCGTGACGAAGAAGGCGCCGGCGAGGATCACGAACAGGCAGATCAGCACCTTGACCACCACGAGGGTGTTGGTGACCCACTTCGACTCGCGGATGCCGACGTAGGCGACGACCCCGAGCGCCAGCGCGATCGCGAGCGCTCCCACGTTCACCGGGGCGGTCTCGCCGAACAGTGTGGTTGGGAGGAACCCCAACAGCTCGGCGAGGTAGCCCGACCAGCCCCTGGAGACCACGGCCGCGCCGAGCGCGAACTCCAGGATCAGGTCCCAGCCGATGATCCAGGCGAACAGCTCGCCGATCGTGGCGTAGGCGTAGGTGTAGGCCGACCCGGCGGTCGGTACGGCGGACGAGAGCTCGGCGTAGCACAGCGCGGCGAGCAGGCTGACCAGGCCGGCGAGCGCGAACGAGAGCACGACGCCGGGGCCGGCCAGGTCCTTCGCCGCGACACCGGTGAGGGTGAAGATGCCGGTGCCGATCACGATGCCGATGCCGAAGCCCATCAGGTCGATGGCGCCGAGCCGCTTGCGCAGGCCTCCGGGACTGCCGTGGCCGGTCTCGCCGCCGCTGGTCTGGGCGAGGATGTCGTCGACTGGTTTCGTGCGCGTCACGTTCACCCGGCGGAACGTACCCGCGCGCAGGCGCCGCGGAACCGCGGTTCCGGGTCGTGGGCGGTTGCGAGGATCACACCCGCGCGGGCCGGGAGGGCGCTCCCGTGACCTGGTTCACGCCGGGACGATGGTCCCGGTCACCTCGCCGAGCGCGATCCGGCCGCCGAGCCCGCCGGGCGCGGTCGCGCGCAGCGTCACGGTGTCGCCGTCCTCGAGGAACGTGTGCTCGCGGCCGCCGGCGGTGAACGGCTCCTTCCCGCCCCAGCTGAGCTCGAGGAACGAGCCGCGCTGGTCGCGGTCCGGGCCGCTGACCGTCCCGGAGGCGAACAGGTCACCGGTGCGCAGCGACGCGCCGTTGACGGTCATGTGCGCCAGCATCTGCGCGGGCGACCAGTACATGGAGGAGTACGGCGGACGCGCGACCACCTCGCCGTTGAGCACGACCTCGAAGTCGATGTCGTAGCCCGCGCCCGGCCCGACGCGCAGGTACTCCAGCGGCTCCGGGTCCTGGCCGGGCAGGTCCACACGCGCTGCGGCAAGCGCGGCGAGCGGGGTGACCCAGCCGCTCACGGAGGTGGCGAACGACTTGCCGAGGAACGGGCCGAGCGGGACGTACTCCCAGGCCTGGATGTCCCGGGCGGACCAGTCGTTGAGCGGGAGCACGCCGAAGACGTGGTCCTCGAACGCGGAGACCGGAACCTGCTCGCCCAGGGCGGTCGCCGTGCCGACCACGAAGCCGAGCTCGGCCTCGATGTCCAGCCGCTGGCTCGAGCCGTAGACCGGGGTGTCCTCGGTGGGTGGCTTGCGCTGGCCCCGCGGCCGACGTACCGACGTCCCCGACACCACCACCGTGCCGGCCCGCCCGTGGTAGCCCACCGGCAGGTGCCGCCAGTTCGGCAGCAGCGGCTCGGCGTCGGGGCGGAACATCCGGCCGACGTTGCTGGCGTGGTCCAGCGAGCAGTAGAAGTCCACGTAGTCGGCCACCGTCACCGGCAGGTGCAGCTCCAGCTCCTCGACCGGGACCAGCAGTGGCTCGATCCTGGGGCGGGCGGCCTCGTCCGTCAGCAGGTCGGTGACCCAGGTCCGCACCGACCGCCACGCCGCCGGACCGGCCGCGAGCAGAGGGTTGAGGTCGCTGGCCTCGAACAGGTGCGCGCCCGCGGGACGCTCGGCCTCGGCGGCCGCGGACAGGTCCAGGGCGAGGTCGCCGATCCGGACGCCGACCCTCGGACCGTGCTCGCCGTGCGAGAAGACGCCGTAGGGGAGGTTGTCCACGTCGTGGAGGGAGCCGGCCGCGCCCTCCACCCATGTCGGGGTGCTCATCGGTTCTCCAGGAGTTCGTGGGGAAGCAGGGCGAGCTCGACCAGGTCCTCGAGCGGCTCGAGCACGCTGCAGGAGCCGAACGAGGTGAACCAGCGGCGGGCGGAGGCGAGCGCGTCCGGGCCGTGCTGCTCGACGAGGTCGCGCACCGCGGCGGGGTCGCGCTGCTCGAGCACGGCCGCGGTCTCCTCGATCGTGGCGCCGTCGAGGCTCGCGCGGGTGGCCAGCAGCACGTTGAGGAAGCCGTGGTGCTCGAAACCGGTGGCGTCGTCGGTGTGCCGCACCGGGTGGTGCAGCCCGGCGGTGCACTTGAACGCGAGCTCGTGGTCGAGCGCCGCGGAGATGCACGCGGCGAGCGCGGCGGCGGAGGGGAAGGAGTCGGCGGAGGCGCCCCCGGTGCGGAACTTCAGGCGCAGGTCGAGCGCGGCCACCTCGTCGAGCGCGCCGAGCCAGCCCGGCCCGGGCGCGTCGCGCGGCGGCGGCGGCTCGACGTGGACCAGCACCTCGTCGGCGAGGGTGCCGGCGGTACGCAGCTGGTCGACCACGGTGACCATCCGGCGGGCGTTGTGGGCCAGGTCGGCCTCGTCGCGCAGCGCCACCTCCACCGCGCGCAGGTCCAGGGCCTCGTCGAGCGCCCACCGGACCGCGGGCTCGATCGCACCGGCGCCGCCGGTGACGACCACGTTCACCGCGAGCGGGCCCGGCGACCCGGCCTTCCCGACCTCGGAGATCAGGTCCGGGAGCTTGACGTCGCTGACCACGAACCCGCCCACCAGGTCGGCGTAGCCGGCCGCTCGGTGCCGGAGATGGGCGGCAACGGCCTCGGAGAGAGGGGCGTTGCCCGGCGGGAAGATCGCGGCGTCGTCGACGAGCTGACGGTACGGCGGCGGCACGGTTGACACGTCCCCGACACTAACGCATCGTGGTGGTGAACGAACATGTGTGTTCGTTTATAGGACACAAGTCAGTTGGAGTGGCAGATGGCGTACTACCGCCAGGTCGGCATCATCCCCGCCAAGCGACACACCCAGTTCCGTGACGACCAGGGCGCGTTGCACTACGAGGAGTTGATGGGGGAGGAGGGGTTCTCCTCGGACTCCTCGCTGCTCTACCACCGTGGCGTCCCGTCGGCGATCGTCGACTCCCAGGTCTGGGAGCTCCCGGACCTGACCACGACCGCCAACCACCCGCTCAAGCCACGGCACCTGAAGCTGCACACCCTCTTCGACGACCAGCAGTGGAAGGCGCTCGACCCGGTCGAGGGGCGGCGGCTGGTCCTCGGCAACGCCGACGTGCGGATCTCCTACGTGGTGGCCGGGGAGAGCTCGCCCTACTACCGGAACGCGATCGGCGACGAGTGCGTCTACGTGGAGTCCGGTGAGGGCGTCGTCGAGACCGTGTTCGGGGTGCTGCCCTTCCGCGCCGGGGACTACGTGGTGATCCCGCGCGCGACCACGCACCGCTGGGTGGTCGAGGACCAGGTCCGGCTCTACGCGGTGGAGGCCAACAGCCACATCGCGCCCCCGAAGCGGTACCTCTCCCGCTTCGGGCAGTTCCTCGAGCACGCGCCGTACTGCGAGCGCGACCTCTACGGCCCCGACGAGCCGCTGCTCGTGGAGGGCACCGACGTCGAGGTGCTGGTCAAGCACCGCGGCAACGTCCCCGGCGGCATCGTCGGGACCCGGATGACCTACGCCACCCACCCGTTCGACGTGGTGGGCTGGGACGGCTGCCTGTACCCGTACACGTTCAACGTCGAGGACTTCGAGCCGATCACCGGACGCATCCACCAGCCGCCGCCGGTGCACCAGGTCTTCGAGGGCCACAACTTCGTCATCTGCAACTTCTGCCCGCGCAAGGTCGACTACCACCCGCTCGCGGTGCCGGTGCCCTACTACCACTCCAACGTGGACAGCGACGAGGTCATGTTCTACGTCGGCGGCGACTACGAGGCGCGCAAGGGCTCCGGCATCAACGTCGGGTCGATCTCGTTGCACCCCGGCGGCTACGCGCACGGCCCGCAGCCGTCGGCGATCGAGGCCTCGCTGGGGGCGGAGTACTTCGACGAGCTCGCGGTCATGGTGGACACCTTCCGTCCGCTCGACCTCGGCGAGGGCGGCGTCGCGGCGGAGGACCCCGCCTACGCCTGGACCTGGGCGGGAGGCCCGAGAGCGAGCGGAGCGAGCGGGTCGGGCCGAGCGGCCGGTGCAGGTCAGGCGGGAGGCCCGAGAGCGAGCGGGTCGGGGGCAGCGGCCGAGGCAGGGCAGGCCGGCCGGGGCCCGGAGGCCGACGGCCCCGCGGTGTTCTCCAACAGCTGAGCCTCCGGGCGAAGACGGGCGACGGCTACCGGTCGTTCGCCCGCAGGAACGTCTCCAGCCCGGCGAGGTCGTCGGTGTTGATGTG
Source organism: Nocardioidaceae bacterium (assembly GCA_035457605.1). Taxonomy (GTDB): domain Bacteria; phylum Actinomycetota; class Actinomycetes; order Propionibacteriales; family Nocardioidaceae; genus Nocardioides_C. The sequence continues at coordinate 8,749 of DATIBI010000215.1, read as the reverse complement.
GTCGACGTCGGCATGGAGCAGCTCGCGCCAGATCGCCTCGCGGTTCGGCGTGTCCGTGTCCGGGGTGGCCCAGAACCGGAGACGGTAGCCCGCCTCGTCCGCGCGGTCGACAACCCGGTGCAGCCGGTCGTGCTCGGCCTCCGGCATCGGCCCGAGCCCCTGCCAGGTGAAGTGCTTGGTCCAGTTGTCGCTGAGCAACGGCATGTCGCTCGCGGGCAGGCCCGACTCCAGGTCGGTCATGCGTCCGTCGTACCCCGCGTAGCGGACCTCCTGCGCCTGCATGGTCGCCAGGTCGCGGTTGCCACTGATCACCGCGGTCACGGCGTCCTGGTCGACGGCGCCGCCCGAGTACGACGTCATGATCCGCTCGTGCTCGCGGAGCTCGGCGTCGATGGCACGGTAGGTCGCACCGGCGTCGCTCTTCACGTCGACGAGCAGCTGGAACACGCCGTCGTGGCCGGGGTAGACCGTCCCGCCGTGCCGGGCGGCCTGCTGCTCGAGCGGATCGAGGTAGAGCGACTCCAACGTGCGCCCTGGCTCGACGTCCTCACGGTCGTGCGCGACCAGCAGCTCGCCGTCCACCAGCCACACGTCCGCCTCGACGCTGGTGAAGCCATGGCTCAGGGCGTCGTACAACGGCCGGGCGTGCTCGTAGTCGTTGTGTGCGTGGGCGCGGGCCAAGGGCTCGGTGGACGCATCCGCCCCGGGGTCGGCGTACGAACGGGGCAGATCCAGGCCTCGCGCGGCCACGACCTCACGCAGCCGGTCCGGGTAGTCGGTGATCAGCCCGTCGACCCCCGCGTCGACCAGGGACCGCATCGTCGGCTTGTCGTCGACCGTCCAGGGGATCACCTCGATCCCGGCCCGGTGGGCGTGCCGGACCATCGCCTTGGTCACGTAGGGGCGGTAGTCGGGGTCCCCGACGGTGCCGTTCTGCGGGAACCCGTGGACCGGGGAGAAGGTGGACACCCCGAAGGAGTCGATCGCTGCGATCGGGTCGTCGTCGAAGTCGTCGATGTCGATGCCGCCCAGCCACGGCGAGGCCCCCGGCTGGTCGACCTGGAGGAAGTCGTAGTTCGTCAGCGCCACCAGCGGAAGTCGCGGTTCGACCTCCCGCATCCGCATCAGGGCCCCCCAGTCGAAGCTCTGGATGGTGACCTGGCGCAGCATCCCCGCTGCGCGGACGTCGCGCGCCACCACCTGGACGAACTCCTCGCGCGGTGCGGTCTCAGCGGGTGCGCCCGCCTCGACCTTGGTCTCGACGTTGAGCCGCACCTTGTCGGCGCCGTACCGCTCGACGAGGTCGAAGACCTGGGTCAGGGTGGGCATCCGCTCACCGGGTGAGAGCTCCTGGTCGGGGTGCTCGGCCTGGCGCATGCTGCCGCAGTCGAGGGTCTTCACCTGGGTGAGCGTCAGGGTGTTGACGTACTTCCCGACGTAGGGCCACTCCGGGTCGTCGGGGGTGGCAGGCCGGGTGTCGCGGCACTTCCGGTCGCTGACCTTGCGGTCGTGGGTGACGACCGCGACCCCGTCCTCGGTGATCTGGGTGTCCAGCTCCAGGGTGCTGACCCCGACCTCGAGGGCCTTGGCGAACGCCGGCAGGGTGCTCTCCACGGTGAGACCGAGACCGCCGCGATGGGCCTGGAGGTCGAAGTCCTCCGTTGGTGGGTTCGGCGTTGCCAGCGCCCCGGGTGTGCCGGCGCCGACGAGAAGGGCGCCCAGCGCGACGGCCGAGCACACGTGCCTGAATGTCCGAGATGTCTGCATGCGCCCATCCGAAGCCTCGGACGGAAACTCCTGATGACGTCCCGGCGGGGGAGAGGTGTCGGGAGCGGGGCGGGTTGCTGCTCCGGGTCCGCCGGGTGCGGCAGGATGGCGCCGTGGCCACCTTCATCGCCTTCCTCCGCGCCGTCAACCTCGGGCGCACCCGCAAGCTGCCCATGGCCCAGGCGAAGGAGTGGCTGACCGAGGCCGGCTTCGACGAGGTCGAGACCTACATCCAGACCGGGAACGTGCGGATGGGTACGTCGATGCGCTCGCGTGCCCGCGTGGAGCGGCTCGTCGAGCAGGTGCTCGAGGACCGGTGCGGCTTCGACGTGCCCGCCGTCGTGCTCACCCCGAGCGAGCTGCGCCGGGTCTACGACGACGCGGTCGGGCTGGTCCCGCCGCTGGACGGTGAGGTCCGCCGTTACGTCACCTTCCTCAAGGCCACCCCGGACCCCGAGGCCGTCGCCGCCGTCGACGCGTGGGCGCACGAGGGCGAGCGCGCCCGGGTGGTCGGGCCGGCGGTGCACTGGTGGCTGGCCAAGTCCAGCCACGCCGCTCGGCTCAGCAACGCCCGGCTGGAGGCGATGCTCGGCACCGGGACGACCCGGGACCTCAACGTGGTGACGACACTGGCTCAGCGGTGGGGGCGCTGACCCGTCCGAGGTCACGCACCGACCGCGACATCAAGGGCAGCAGGGCGACCGCCGCGTAGATCACGGCGCTGACCACGAGCACGTCGCGGTAGCCGAAGATCTCGCCGAGCGGGCCGTAGACGAGCTGGCCCACGGGCATGGCCAAGAACGACCCGAGCGCGTCGTAGGAGTAGGCGCGGGACAGCACCCGCTCCTCGATGTTCTCCTGCATCGCCACCGACCAGCCGATGCTGAAGACCTCGATCCCGGCGCCGGCGCAGAACGATGCCATGACCAGCGGAAGGACCTCGGGGTCGATCCCGAGCATGAGCAGGGGGACGCTGAGCAGCGCGCAGCCCAGCAACCCGGTCCGGAGCGGGTGCCGGAGGCTGACCCGGAGCATCACCAGGGTCATCAGCAGCAGGCCGAGCGACTCCGCGGAGAGCACGTAGCCCCACCCGGCCTCCCCGATGGTGTCCTTGGCCAGCGCCGGCCCCAGCGTGAACCAGGCGCCGGCGTGGATGGCGTTCAGCACGCCGAACGCCACGACGACCATCCACAGCCAGGTGTGCCCGGTGAAGACCGTCCAGCCCTCGCGCAGCTCGCGGAGCATGTTCGGGGCGGGTTCGTCGGAGGTCCGCCGGCGGGCCGGCAGTCTGACCTTGCTCATGCACGCCGCGGCCAGCAGCCAGGTCGCGGCGTCGACGGCCAGGGCCCAGCCCGAGCCCACGCTCACCACCAGCAGCGCGGCGATGGTCGGGCCGATCACGGCCAGCCCGGCGCGGGAGAACGACAGCAGTGCGTTCGCCTGCTGCAGGTGGCTGCGTGGCGCGAGCTGAGGGACCACGCTGGCCATCGCCGGGAAGCTGAACGCGGCGACCGTGCCGTTGGCCGCCTCGAGCGCGACGATCATCCACAGCTCCGCGTGCCCGCCGATGACGAGGTAGGCGACCATGCCCTGGGTCAGCGCGGACAGGATGTGCGAGACCTGCATGACGGTCGAGCGGGAGAAGCGGTCCGCGACCACGCCGCCGACCAGCAGGAAGACCACGAGCGGGATCGTGCGGGCGGCCAGCACCAGGCCGAGCGCGCTCGCCGAGTCGGTGAGGTCGAGCACCGCGAAGGTGAGCGCGACCGGCGCCATCATCGAGCCGGTCGTCGAGACGACCCGGCCGACGTAGTACCAGGCGAAACGCCGGTCGCGGAGCGGAGTGAGGGAGTCGGGCAGCCTCATCGTGCGTCCTCCTCGTCGGCCATCTCGAACACGGCGGCGGTCAGGTTCACGTGCACGGTCCCCGGGGTGCGGGGTGGTCGTGCCTCGGCGTGGATCAGCCGCGCGGCGCGGTTGACCAGGGCGAACACCTCGTCGCGCACCTCCGGGGTCACCCACATCTCCGCGTCCGTGGTCATCCGGGGGGCGCCCGGCCTGCGCAGGCGGTCCCGGCGGACCAGCTCCTCGCCGAGGACCCGGAGGTAGAGCTCGCGGCCCTCCCGGTCCGGCGGAGCGGGGGGCTCGGCGCGCTCCCAGGGGTGGCGGTACCGCTTCGCGACCCCGCCGCGGATCTTCTCCTCGCCTGCCTCGACCACCTCGCCCGCGTTGGCGAGCACCCTCAGGTGGTAGGAGGCGTTGGCCTGGGTGATGTCGAGCTCCCTGGCCACCTCGGACGCACTCATCTCCGCGCCCGTCAGCAGGGACAGGATCCGCAGCCGGATCGGGTGCGCCACCGCCCGCAACGCCGACATCTGGTCGTGCTGCTCGTCCATCGCTCCGCCCTCCGCCGTACCCCCAAAGACTTCTTTGACGGTAATGGTCGGCGCGACACACTGTCAAACATCTCTTTTGTGGTTCCGGGACGGCCCGCCGCGATGTAGAAAGTCTCCGGCGCAAAAGCCGCATACCACTCACGCACTCAGGGAGACCCCCGTGTCCGACCACCTGCCCACCCGCCGCACCGTGCTCACCGGCGCCGCGGCGCTCGCCGCTGTCGGCCTGGCCCCCGCCGCCGCGCAGGCGAAGCCCGGTCCCTCGGGGACCACCGCCACGATCACCGTGCTCGGCACCACCGACCTGCACGGCTGCGTCTTCAACTGGGACTACTTCGGCAACGCCGAGTACACCGACAAGGCCGCGAACGACATCGGCCTGGCCAAGGTCTCCACGCTGGTCCAGGCGATCCGCGAGCAGCGCGGCGCCGACACCGTGCTCACCATCGACGCGGGCGACACCATCCAGGGCACGCCGCTGGCCTACTACTACGCCAAGATCGACCCGATCACCGAGGGCTCCACGCACCCGATGGCCGAGGCGATGAACATCGTCGGCTACGACGCCGCGGCGCTTGGCAACCACGAGTTCAACTACGGCATCGACATCCTGCGCAAGTTCGAGGAGCAGTGCGACTTCCCGCTGCTCGGGGCGAACGCCGTCGACGCGGCCACCGGGCTACCGGCGTTCCCGCCGTACTTCATCAAGACGTTCAAGCTGCCGAACGGCAAGAAGGTCAACGTCGGGGTCCTCGGGCTGACCAACCCCGGCATCGCGATCTGGGACCGCGCCCACGTGGAGGGGAAGATGGAGTTCCCCGGTCTGGTCGAGCAGGCGAAGGTGTTCGTGCCGCGGCTGCGGGAGGCCGGCGCCGACATCGTCATCGTGTCCGCGCACTCCGGCGCGGACACGTCCTCCTCCTACGGGGACGCCCTGCCCTACGTCGAGAACGCCTCCACCCTGGTCGCCCAGCAGGTGCCCGGCATCGACGCGATCCTGGTCGGCCACGCGCACACCGAGATCGTCGAGCGCTGGGTGCCCAACGAGCTGACCGGCCAGGAGGTGCTGCTCACCGAGCCGCTGAAGTGGGGCATGCGGCTGTCGGTGATCGACCTGGACCTCGAGTGGCGCCGCGGCCGGTGGCAGCTGGCCTCGGTGGGCGCGACGGTGCTCAACGCCAACACCGTCGACGAGGACCCGGCCGTGGTCGCCGCGCTGTCCAAGCAGCACGACGTGGTCGTGGACTACGTGAACTCGGTGATCGGCACCTCGCTCCAGCCGATGTCGGCGGCGCGGGCCGTGGTGGAGGACACCGCTGCGATCGACTTCATCAACCACGTCCAGGCCGAGGAGGTCAAGGCGGGCCTGACCGGGACCGACGCGACGCTGCCCGTGCTCAGCATCGCCGCTCCGTTCAACCGGAACGCTGCCATCCCCGAGGGCGAGGTCACCGTCCGCGACGTGGCCGGGCTCTACATCTACGACAACACCCTGCTGGCGGTGAAGATCACCGGAGCCCAGCTGCGCGACTACCTGGAGTTCTCGGCCGTCTACTTCAAGCAGAGGACGGGCACCGGGCCGTTCACGATGGACGAGGTGACCAACGCGCCCACCGCCACGGCACCGAACGGCACTCCGGACTACAACTACGACATCGTCGGCGGGCTCGACGCGGCCCTGACCTACGACATCGACATCGCCAAGCCTGCCGGGAGCCGGATCACCGGCCTGGCCTACGGGGGCGTCCCGGTCACCGACGCCCAGGAGTTCGCGCTGGCGATCAACAACTACCGGCAGTCCGGCGGCGGGAACTTCCCGCACGTGAAGTCCGCCCCGGTGCTCTACAACCGGCAGGTGGAGATCCGCCAGCTGATCATCGACTGGGTCACCGCCCACGGGACGGTGGACGCGAGCGCGTTCTCGTCCGCCGACTGGCGGCTGGTCTCGGACGGTCAGCCGGTCACGATCAGCTGACCGGAGGTCCGCCGCCGGGGTCAGCCCACGCCGATCCCGGCGGCGCGCATCTCCTCGATCGCGCGGTGGGAGGACTCCGGTGCCACCCCGGCGCAGAGGTCGCTGAGCAGCCGCACCGAGAACCCCTCGCGTGCGGCGTCGAGAGCGGTCGCGCGCACGCAGTAGTCGGTCGCGATGCCGCACACGTCGACGTCGGTGATGCCGTGCTCGCGCAGCCAGTCGGTCAGGCCGACCCCGCCCGTCGTACGACCCTCGAAACCGGAGTAGGCGGCCTCGTGCTCGCCCTTGAGGAAGACCGCGTCGAAGGGCTGCGGATCCAGGTTGGGGTGGAACGCCTCCCCGTCGGTGCCGACCACGCAGTGCGGCGGCCAGCTGTCCACGAAGTCCGGCTCGTCGGAGAAGTGGCCGCCGGGGTCGACGTGGTGGTCCCGGGTGGCCACGGCGACCGTGTAGTCGGGGGACTTCGGGTCCTGCTCGGTCCAGTGGTGCAGCAGCTGACCGATCTTGAACGCCACCTCGGCGCCGCCGTGGACGGCCAGGCTGCCGCCCTCGCAGAAGTCGTTCTGGACGTCGACCACGATCAGTGCACGCTTCATGTGCCCGAGGCTAGCGCGTCCTCACCCGGTGGGGGACCGCAGCGGAAGCCAGGCCAGCACGTCCTGGATGGCCGCGTCCCACAGCCCCCACTCGTGCTCCCCGGGCTCGAACCGGGTCCGCGGCTCGGCTCCGGCCGCGCGGGCGGCCTCGACGAAGCGGTGGCTGGAGTCCAGCAACGGGTCGTCGCCGCCGCAGCCCACCCACAGGGCGGGCAGCCGGTCGGGCGGTACGTCGGACAGCAGCGCGAACAGGTCGTCACCGGGTCCCGGTGTCCCGTCGAAGACCCGGCGGAACAGGTCCTTGCGCTCGGGTGAGCGGGAGAGGCCGACGACGTCGAGGGCGCCGGAGAGGCTGGCCGCGGCCGCGAACCGGTCGGGGTGGCGCAGCGCCCACTTGAACGCCCCGTAGCCGCCCATCGACAGGCCGGCGACGAAGCGGTCCTCCCGACGGTCGGAGACCCGGAAGAGCGACCCGACCACGCGGGGCAGCTCCTCGGACAGGTGTGTCCAGTACCGGTGCCCGTGCACCTCGTCGGCGTAGAAGCTGCGGTGCACCTGCGGCATCACCACGGCGAGGCCGAGCGGCTCGACGTACCGCTCGATGCTGGTCCGCCGCAGCCACACCGTGTGGTCGTCGCTCAGACCGTGCAGCAGGTACAGCACCGGGAACGGCTCCCCGGTGGCGACGCCCCTGCCGCCGATCTGGGCGCTGGTGTCCTGCGGCAGGATCACCGTCATCGACGTCCCCATCTCCAAGACGTCGGAGAAGAAGTCACAGGTGAGCACGGCCACGGTCGTCGCCTCCTCAGCCGATGTGCAGGGTGGGGATCACCGCGTCGCCGCGGGAGAGGGCCCGGGCCTTCAGCGGCAGCTCGTCGCGGCTGGCCAGGTGCCGGGCGCGGACGGTGTCGAGGTCCTCCCGGCCGACCACCTCGCCGTCACGGACCAGCGGCACGAGCAGCGGACGGTCGTCGCCGTCGTTCTCGGGGGGCTCGCCGATCCCGACCACCTCGGCCTCCGCGACCCCGTGCACGTCCCGTCGGCGCAACGCGTACTTGCGGCCGCCGATGGAGATCTTGTTCGTGCTCTTCTTCGCCACGTCCACCATCACGCCGCTGTCGTCGGTGCGGGCGACCAGCTTGTAGACGAACCCGCAGGTGGGGTGCCCGCTGCCGGTGACCAGCGCGGTGCCCACGCCGTACCCGTCGACCGGGGCGGCGGCCAGCGCGGCGATCGCGTGCTCGTCGAGGTCGGAGGTGACGATGATCCGGGTCTGGGTGGCGCCGAGCTCGTCGAGCTGCGCACGGACCTGGTGCGCGAGCACGCCGAGGTCCCCGGAGTCGATCCGGACCGCGCCGAGGTCGGGGCCGGCGATCTCCACCCCGGTGCGGACGGCCTCGGTGATGTCGAAGGTGTCCACCAGGAGGCTGGTGCCCTTGCCCAGCGAGGCGACCTGCGCGGTGAACGCCTCCCGCTCGGTGTCGTGCAGCAGCGTGAAGCTGTGCGCGCTGGTGCCCGCGGTGGGGACGCCGTACCGCTGCCGGGCGGCCAGGTTGGAGGTGGTGGCGAACCCGGCGATGTAGGCCGCCCGGGCCGAGGCCACCGCCGCCTCCTCGTGGGTACGCCGGGACCCCATCTCGATGCACGGCCGGCCGTTCGCCGCCCAGGTCATCCGGGAGGCGGCGGACGCGATCGCCGAGTCGTGGTTGAGGATGGACAGCAGCAGCGTCTCCAGGAGCACCGCCTCGGCGAAGGTCGACTCGACCACCATCAGCGGGGAGTAGGGGAAGTAGACCTCGCCCTCGGGGTAGCCCCAGATGTCGCCGCTGAACCGGTAGTTCGCCAGCCACTCCAGAGTGGTCTCGTCCACCACGTCGTGCTCGCTCAGGACGCTTAGCACCTCGTCGTCGAAACGGAACCGCTCGAAGGCGTCGAGCGCCCGCCCGACCCCGCCGACGACGCCGTACCGGCGGCCCTCGGGGAGCCGGCGGGGGAAGAGCTCGAACACCGACCGG
>DATIBI010000214.1:0-24594 GCA_035457605.1 Nocardioidaceae bacterium | reverse complement strand
CTCTCGCGCAGGAGGTTCTCGCACTCGGCCTTGCGGACGTGGTGCGGCATCGCGGGTGCGTAGGGCGCCAGCACCGAGTGCAGCATGAAGTGGGGTACGTCGGAGCGCTCGGCGGCGCGGACCGTCGCCGCGGTCATGTCCACCTCGCCCGGGTGCATGTTCGGGGCGATGAAGTAGATCCCGTCCTGGCCGGCGAGCGCGTCCTCCACCGTCGCCGCGTCACACAGGTCGACCACCCGCGCACAGGTGGCGCCGTCCGCCTTGGCCTGGTGGCACTGGGCGTCGCGTCGTACCCACGCCGTCACGTCCATCCCGGCATCGGCCAGGGCCCGCACCACAGCCCGGCCGGTCTTGCCGCCCGCGCCGGTGACGGCCACCCGCATCTGTGCCATGTCCGCACCCTATGGCAGGGGAGGGCGCGGTGGCTCGTCCCCGCCGAAGCCGCTCAGCCGTTCCAGGCCGCTCCCGGGCCGTTCCCACGCCGCAGCCCCCGAGCGCCTGGGTCACGGTGCCCGCCACGACGTTTCGGACTCACCGGGCCACATATCTGTGCAAGAGTGGTCCCACGCCTGCTGTCCGGATCGTCCCGCCGGTACCGGAGCGTGGAGACCGTGGGACGGATCGGGTGGAGGGAGTGGGCGTGGGCCGGCTGCTTGGTCGAGAGGACCGCAACGGCGCCTTGCTCGGGAGCGCCTGGTGCCTCGCCCTGTTCACCTTCGACGTGCTGGAGGGGCCGACCCCGCAGGTCGTGGGGCAGACCGCGGTGGCCCCGATGCTCGCCGGCGTGCTCGCGGGCCCACGAGCGGTCGTGGCTGCGGGCGCGGTGGCCCTGGGCGTCACCGCGATCCACGGTGCGATGTTCGACTTCGCCACCACCCCGTCGCAGCTGATCCGGCTCGCCGTGATCGCCACCGCCACCGTCGTCGGTGCGCTGGTGGCAGTGGCGCGGCGGCGCGGCCAGGAGCAGCTCGCCGTCGTGGAGGCGGTCGCCGAGGCGGCCCAGTCCGCCATCCTGCGACCCTCGCCCACGACCCGTGCCGCCGAGGTCGCGGTGAGCTACAGCTCGGCCCAGCAGCGTGCCCGGGTGGGTGGGGACGCCTACGAGGTCCAGGAGACCCCGCACGGGCTGCGGGTGCTGGTCGCCGACGCCCGGGGCAAGGGCCTGCCGGCGGTGCGTCTGGCCTCGGCGGTGCTGGGCGCGTTCCGCGAGGCGGCGCACCGGCTGCCGTGCCTGGCCGAGGTCGCCGCGGCCATGGACGTGACCGTGCGGCGCGAGGGCGAGCCGGAGGACTTCGTGACCGCCGTGCTCGCCGAGTACGCCGACGGCCGGCTCACCCTGGTCAACTGCGGTCACCCCGACCCCCTGCTGCTCGGCCCCGGCCGCTCCGCAGCGATCGAGCCGCCCCGGCGCTGGGAGCCGCTCGGCCTCCTGCCGGGTGCGCCCGAGGCCTGGCACGCCGACCTCACCGGCGAGGACGTCGTCCTGCTCTACACCGACGGCGTGGTCGAGGGGCGTGACGCCACCGGCGCGGAGTTCGACCTCGCGCGGGCGGCGACGGGCTCGCCGACGGAGCACCTGCCCGCGCTGCTGGACACGATCCTCGCGGCGCTGCGCCGTCACACCGGCGGGACCCTCACCGACGACCTCGCGATGGTGGCGCTCCGGCCGGCCGGCGCCTGAGGAACCCGCACCTCACCCGACCCGGACGCTGGCCTGCAGTGTCGTGCTGCCCAACCCCGCGTTCACGACCCGTTCGAGACCGCGGAGCTCCGCTGCCGCCTGCTGCGCGGGCACGGTGCGCGAGGTGACGAGGCCGCGGTCGGCCCGGACGTGGAGCGCCTCCACCTGGCGGTCCACCCACCGACCCAGCGCCCGCCGTGCCGGGCGGGTCATCGGGGAGAGCGACCGGTCGACCACCACGATCTGGAACGCGGCCGAGGCCGTGCGGCACCGGCGGCAGCCGACGTTGAGGGCGAGGGCCCGGTTGTTCGCCAAAAGGCGGCGCGCCCGGTTGACCACCACCACCTGCACCGACAGCGCGACGGCCCGGCACCGGCGACGACAACCGGTCCAGGCGGTCGCGACGTTGTCGAGGTACGTCGCGACCGGCCGCCGGTGGTGCAGCACGTGCACCGTGACCGCCTCGGCCCGGCACCGGCGGCACGTCGCCGAGGCACTGGCCGTGGTGTCCATCTCGACGATGCTGCGGCGCGAGGCCAGCTCGGTGTAGGCGTGGTCGACCACCCGCCGGTGCTCCGGGCCCGGATGCGCGGACGAGGCGAGGTCCACGTTCCTGCGGAAGGTCACCCAGGTCTGGGTGCTGGACGAGGGCACGGTCGAGACCAGCACGAAGGTCGCGAGCGCCACGGACATCGGTCCCGCGCGGGCCCGCCGACGGCTCATCGACGTACCTCGGAGGTCACGAACCCGTCGGCGAGCGCCGCGGCCACCTCGATCAGGCTCTCCCGCGTGGCCCGGCGCAACGACGACAGCGACGTCTGCGCACCGGCCTCCAGGTTCGGGTCCCACGGCACGGTGACCACCCGCCGGCAGCGTTGCTCGAAGTGTCGGACCATCGGGTCCAGCGGCGCGCCGACCCCCTCACGGACACCGTTGACCACCACCACCGCCCGGGTGACGAGGTCGTCGTAGCCGTGCTCGCCGAGCCAGTCCAGGGTAAGCGCCGCCGCCCGGCCGCCGTCCAGCCCCGGCCGCAGCACCAGCACCAGCTCGCCCGCCTCCCGGATCAGCCCCTGGTTGGCGCTGTCGAGGATGCCGGTGCCGGTGTCGAGCAGGATCAGGTTGTAGAACCGGTCGAGCAGGCCGATCAGACGGTGGTAGTCCTCCCGGTCCAGCGCCATCCCGATCCGCGGGTCGTTGTCGGAGGCCAGCACCTCCAGCCGGGACTCCGGCGCCTGGGAGGTGTAGGCCCGCAGCTGCGCGTAGCTGACGATGCCGTCGAGCTCGGCGAGCACGTCGGTGATGGTCAGGTCGTTCATCGGCGCGACCCGGTGGGCCAGGTTTCCCGCGTCGGGGTTGGCGTCCACGGCCACGACCCGGTCGCCGCGCAGGGTGGAGAAGACGCTGCCCAGGGCCAGGGTGATCGTGGTCTTGCCGACGCCGCCCTTGCGGCTCATCACCACCACCCGGCGGGAACCCTTGATCGGGGTGCGGAGCCGCCGTTCGAGCGCGGCGCGTCGCTGGTCCTGCGGGCCGGGACCGGGGTTCAGCGTGCGCCCGGACATCTCGAACACCGCGCGGCGCCAGCCCGTCCGCGGGGCGGCGGCCGGGGGCGGGAGCATCGCCTCGTCGGTGAACGCGGCGGCGGTGAGCTCGTGCTCCTCGAACTGGTGGACCAGGTCGGGCCGGTCGGTGTGGGGCCGGTCCGTGTCGGGCCGGTCGGTGTCGGGTCGGTCGGTGTCTGCGGTCATGGTTACCTCCTCGAGGCGGACACGGGGGAGCCGGCGGAGCACCGGGCGGGCCAGGACGGTGCCGAGCCGCCAGAGCAGCACGGCGATGCCGGCCAGCGGAAGGGTCACGAGCACCACCGACAGGGCGGAGAGCACGACCGTGGCGCCCTCGCCGGCCGACCAGGCCTCCGTCAGCGCGGTGGCGTGGGCCTCGAGCGCGGTCAGGGTGGTGGCGACGATGGCGGGCAGGTGCCACAGCAGCCAGACCAGGCTGAGGGCGAGGACGGGTACGACGAGCAGCACCCACCCGACCACCAGACGGCGCGACGCCGGCCGCATCTCCGCCACCCGCGGGTCGGTGGGCGTGCCGGGGACCAGGTTGCGCAGGACCGGGACCACCCGGCCGAACAGGTCCGGGATCCCGGCCAGGTCGGCCAGCACGTAGTAGCCGTCGAACCTGACCGTGGGCAGCAGCTGCTGCAGCATCTCGAGGTGCAGCAGCAGGACCACCAGCAGGAGCAGACCGTTGCCCGTGAGCAGGTAGCCGGTGCCGAGGACCAGCAGGCACCCGACGTTGAAGTAGAGCCCGCCGAGGTCGGTGCGCAGCCGGCCGCGCCGGTCGAGCGCGTAGGAGGCGGTCACGTCGGTGTAGAAGGCGGGGAAGACCAGGTAGACACCGAAGCCGATCTCGCCCGGCCGGGCCCCGCCGTACCAGCACGCCGCCGCGTGCCCCACCTCGTGCACCAGCGCGGAGGCGGCCATCAGCACGTAGAGGCCGAGCAGCAGGGCGGGGGTGGCGAGCACCTGCTCCAGCGCGCCGACGAGGCTGCCGCGCGCGAACAGGGCCAGGTCGAGGGCGGCGAGCAGCACGAGTGCCGTCGCGACGACCCACGGGGTGTAGGCCGGTGCCGCCCACCGGGCCAGGGTCTGGACGACGGGAGCGGGCAGGATCGTGCCGCGCAGCGCCAGCGAGAGCACCGGGCGGGCCCGGGGCGGCGCCGAGACCTGCTGCACGGTCTCGTCCTCGACCAGCCCGAGCGGCTGGAGCTTGGACTCGACCAGGTAGGCGAACCCCTCGCCGGTCAGCGTCTTGCCGTAGGCGCGGCTCACCGACTCGGCCGCCTCGTCGACCGTGGTGTCCCGGTCGACCTCGTCCAGCACCAGGTGCAGCAGCTCCGACAGCTGCACCACCTGGCCGTCGGACCGCCGGACCAGGTAGGTCGGGGTGAGCAGGCCGGACCCTTGGACCAGGCCGAGCCGGTCCAGGCCCGCGGGGAGGTGCCACCGGGGCTCGGGCCGGCTCATCTCGGGCCGGTCGAGCTCGGGCCTGCTGGGCTGGGGGCGTCCGTCCTGGGGGCGCGCAGATGGCGGGCGTGCCCCGTGCCCGCTCACACCCGCCATCGTCGCCCGGCCCGCTGCTACTGGTCCGCGCTGAGCTGCTGCGTGGCCAGCGCTTCCGCTGTCGTGCCGATGCTCGCCGCGTTCACCGCGACCGCCACGTTGACGCCGATCACGTTCGCGACGTCCACGCAGCCGACGGAGCAGAGCGTCTCGCGCCGGGGTAGCAGCCGTGCGGCCTGGCTCGCGAGCTCGGTCCCCCCTACTTCAAGCAGTCCGCTCATGCGGGTACACCTCCCTCACCCGCAGGGGTTGAGGCGGGTGTGGCCCCCGGGGAGCCGCACCCACGATGGACTCAGTCCTGCTCGACGTTGATGTACTGCGACGCGGTGCTCTCAGCCTCCGCGAAGTCCTCCGTCGCGACGTTCAGCGCCGTCGACGAGTTGTAGGCGTAGACGTTCGCCCAGTTCGACGACAGCGTCTCGCGTGGCGGGAGCAGCTCGAAGTGCTGGCTCTCGAGCTCGGTGATGGTCAGTTCAGTGCGCATGGTGTCACCTCCTCTGCTGCGCATCCCTTCGGACTCACGGACCTCATTGCACGCGAGCCAACGTGACAACAACGTGACCGGGCCGTTGCAGCGTGGACAGGTCGCCTTTCGCGAACCCCGTTCCCGGACCGAGACTGTGTGCTACAAACAACGAGGGGGGAGAAAAGGTGCGAATGGCACCAAACGGAAGGGGGGTGTGCCATGGAGCCTGCGTCAGAGGTACCGATCGCCGACGCCGACGGGGTGCTGGTCATCAGCGCCTGGTCCGAGGGTGCCGCCGGCAAGCTCCTGGCCCGCGTGACGATGGCAGCGTCCGCGGACCCCGAACCCGCCGTGCGGGTGGTGACTAGCCCCGATGACCTACACGACGTCGTGGACGAGTGGCTCGGGCGGATTCTGCGCTGAGCCCAGGTGGGCCCGATAGGTCCTGACTCGTCGCCGGGTTCATTGACAACGCGTGTGGCTGACGCGAACAGTGAGACTGCTTCAACGGCTCGGCCGGCCTTCCCCTCGGGTGCGAGCCGCTCACGGACCTCCCAGCATGAGCGGGGGAGTGATGCTGCGGGACGAGACGAAGAGACTCGGTGTTCGCCTGGACCTCCAGCTCCTCGGGTGGTGGGAGCTCCACGTCGCGGACACCCCGGTGCTGCTCGGCCACCGGGAGCAACGGCTGGTCGCGCTGCTGGCCCTGCGCGGCAGCCGGACCCGGTCGCACGTCGCCGGGACGCTCTGGCCCGACGCCACCGAGGAACGCGCCCTGAGCAGCCTCCGCTCCGCGGTGCTGCGCACCAGGCGGGCCGTCGACGGTCTGCTCGAGGTGGGCCGCGGCACCCTGAGCCTGGGCAGGGAGGTGCACGTGGACGTGCAGGACCTGTGTGACTGTGCCGCCGCGCTGATGGATCGCCCCGTCGGCGACTCCCAGCGGGTGATGAGCACGCTCACCAGCGCCGACCTGCTGCCCGGCTGGTACGAGGACTGGGTGCTGTTCGAGCGGGAGCGGCTCCAGCACCTGCGGCTGCGCAGCCTCGAGGCGCTCGCGCTCAACGCGCTGGATCGGGGCTGCCCGGAGGACGCCGTCGCCGCCGCCCAGGCGGCGGTGGCCATCGAGCCGCTGCGGGAGAGCGCGCACGCGATCGCGATCCGTGCCCACCTGGTCGAGGGGAACCGGGCGGCGGCGCTGCGCCAGTTCCAGGGTTACCGGGCCAGGCTGGCCCGGGAGCTGGGCGTGGCCCCGTCGCCGGAGATCGTGGCCCTGGTCAGCAGGCTCGGCGCCCGACGCAGCGACGGCTGACCGGATCCGGTGGCCCAGTTGCGCGGCCGACCTACTGTGGTTCGCATGAGCCAGCCCTCGACGCTCGGCGCCTTGCAGCAGGCCGGTCACCGGCCGCGCACGGTCAAGGAGGAGATCCGGGCCAACCTGCTCCACCGGCTCCGCCACGGGGAGCCGGCCTTCCCGGGGATCGTCGGCTTCGACGACACCGTGCTCCCGCAGCTCGAGGCCGCGCTGCTGGCAGGGCACGACCTGGTCCTGCTCGGCGAGCGCGGTCAGGGCAAGACCCGGCTGATGCGGACCCTGGTCACCCTGCTCGACGAGTGGACGCCCGTCGTACCCGGCTGCGAGATCAACGACGACCCGGCCGCACCGGTGTGCGTGCGCTGCCGCCGGCTGCACGCCGAGCTCGGCGACGACCTGCCGGTGGCGTGGCGGCACCGGGACGAGAGGTACGTCGAGAAGCTGGCCACGCCCGACACCAGTGTCGGTGACCTCGTCGGCGACGTGGACCCGGTCAAGGTCGCCGAGGGGCGCACCCTCGGCGACCCGGAGACGGTGCACTACGGGCTGATGCCGCGCACCAACCGCGGCATCTTCGGGATCAACGAGCTGCCCGACCTCGCCGAGCGGATCCAGGTCGCCATGTTCAACGTGCTCGAGGAACGCGACATCCAGGTCCGCGGGTACTCCCTTCGGCTGCCGCTGGACCTGATGCTGGTCGCCACCGCCAACCCCGAGGACTACACCAACCGGGGCCGGATCATCACCCCGCTCAAGGACCGCTTCGGCGCGGAGATCCGCACGCACTACCCGTCGGAGGTGGACGAGGAGGTGGCGCTGGTCGCGCAGGAGGCGCAGCTGGTCGCCGAGGTCCCCGAGCACCTGCTGGAGGTGGTGGCCCGGCTGACCCGGGCGCTGCGCGAGTCGTCCTCGGTCGACCAGCGTTCGGGGGTCAGCGCACGGTTCGCCATCGCCGCCGCCGAGGCGGTCGCGGCCACTGCGCTGCGCCGCCACGCGCGCACCGGCGACCCCGAGTCGGTGGCGCGGATCTGTGACGTCCCCGGCGTGGTGCCCACGCTGCTCGGCAAGGTCGAGTTCGAGATGGGCGAGGAGGGCCGCGAGGCCGAGGTGGTGCAGCACCTGCTGCGCGTGGCCACCGCCGAGACGTTCCGGTCCCGACTGTCCGGGCTGGACCTCTCCGGCTTCACCGACCTGTTCGCCGAGGGCGGCACCGTGGAGACCGGGGAGCTGGTGACCTCCGAGGAGCTCCTCGCGCAGGTGGGCACCCTGCCCGGCCTGGGGAAGGTGATGAACCGGCTCGGCCACGGTGACGACGCCGGGCCCGGTGAGGCCGCGGCCGCGGTCGAGCTGGTCCTCGAGGGGCTGCACCTGACCCGGCGGACCGACAAGGCGTCCGTCGACGGACGCGCGGTCTACGGGGGGTGACAGATGCCCGGCCACCGCTTCCGGTACGGCCCCTGGCACGGCGGGCCGGATCCGCTCGCGCCGCCGTACGACCTGCGCGCCGCGCTCGACGAGATCGGGCAGGACGTGCTCGCGGGCGGGTCGCTGCGCGAGGCGCTGCGGGACCTGCTCCGGCGCGGGTCCGAGGGCCGCTCCGGGCTGGACGAGCTCCGGGACCGGGTACGTCGGATGCGGGCCCGAGCACGCCGCCAGGGTGACCTCGCCGGGACGCTGGACCAGGTCCGCGCGGCCCTCGACCAGGCCCTCGCCCAGGAGCGGGACACCCTGGCCGGCGAGGACGGCGAGGACGCCCGGCTCGCCGAGATGGAGCTGGCCACCGTGCCCGACGACACCGCCGGTGCGGTGCGTGCGCTGTCGAGCTACGACTGGCACTCCTCCGAGGCCCGCGCCACCTTCGAGGCGATCCAGCAGATGCTCCGGCACGAGATCCTCGACGCCCAGTTCGCCGGCCTGAAGCGGGCCCTGGAGGGCGGTGACCCGGAGGCGATGGAACGGGTCAAGGACATGCTGGCCGACCTGAACGCGCTGCTGGCCGCGCACGCCCGCGGTCAGGACACCACCGATCTGTTCGCCCAGTTCATGGAGCGGCACGGGGACCTGTTCCCCGAGCAGCCCAAGGACGTCGAGGAGCTCATCGACGCACTCGCACGGCGCCAGGCCGCGGCGGAGCGGATGATGGCCTCGCTCACCCCCGAGCAGCGCGAGCAGCTGGGGCAGCTGATGAGCGACGCGCTGTCCGACCCGGACCTGGCCTCGCAGATGGCGCAGCTGCAGGACAACCTGCGCGCACTCCGTCCGGGGATGGGCCGCGACCCGGTGCAGATGCGGGGCGGCGAGCCGCTCGGCTACAGCGACGCCGTCGAGGCGGTCGCCGAGCTCGCCGACCTCGAGGCGCTCGAGCAGCAGCTGGCGCAGACCCATCCCGGCGCCAGCCTCGACGACGTCGACGTCGAGATGCTCGAGCGACGGCTCGGGTCCTCGGCCGCCGCCGACCTCACCGCCCTCCGCGAGCTGGAGCGGGAGCTGGAGCGCCAGGGGTACCTGTCCCGGGCCGAGGACGGCATGCGGCTGACCCCGCGGGCGGTGCGTCGGCTCGGCGAGACCGCGCTGCGGCGGGTGTTTGCGCAGATCGAGGCGGCGGGCACCGGTGACCACGAGGACCACCGGACCGGGTCCGCCGACGAGCCGACCGGGCTGACCCGTGCCTGGACGTTCGGCGACGAGCTGCCGATCGACGCGGTGCGCACGGTGTCCAACGCGATCCGTCGCGGCGGTTCGGTTCCCGGGCGGCTGGCCGTAGAGGACTTCGAGGTCGTGGAGACCGAGCGCCGCTCCAGCGCCGCGGTCGCGCTGTGCGTGGACCTGTCGTACTCGATGGTGCACGAGGGCAGGTGGGGGCCGATGAAGCAGACCGGGCTCGCGCTGTCGCACCTCGTCGCCACGCGGTTCCGGCAGGACGCGCTGCAGGTGATCGGGTTCAACCTCGCGGCCCGGCGGCTCACCCCGGTACAGCTCGCCGACGTCGAGCCCGAGTGGGTGCAGGGCACCAACCTGGAGCACGCGCTCATGCTCGCCTCGCGTCACGTGCGCCGGCACCCCGACGCCGAGCCGGTGGTGCTGGTGGTGACCGACGGCGAGCCGACCGCGCACCTGCGTGCGGACGGCACCCCCACCTTCGCGTGGCCCACGACCCGCGAGACGCTGCGCGCGACGATCGCGCAGGTCGACGAGCTGACCCGCTACGGCGCGGCGCTGAACATCTTCATGCTCGGCGACGACCCCTCGCTGGCCCGTTTCGTCGACGCCGTGGCCCGGCGTGCCGGCGGCCGCGTGTTCACCCCCGACGTCGCGCGGCTGGGGGAGTACGTCGTCGCCGACTACCTCCGCGCCCGTCGCGGAGCCCGCGCCACCCGCTGACCCCGGCCCACCTCCTCCGCCGAGTGGTGAGCAACGGCGGCGCGAGTGGTGAGTTACGGCGGCGCGAGTGGTGAGATCCGGCGGGCGCCTCAGAACAGCGCCGCGACCAGCGCGACCAGCGGCGGCAGGCTGGCCGCCACCGTGCCCGGGATGCCGTCGCCCTTGTGCGGGTAGTAGCCCAGCCAGTCGGCGAAGCCCATCGTGATCCCAGCCAGGAACATGTAGGCGCAGCTGGCCAGGACGAGCGTCTGACCCACGACCTCGTCGCCCGTGTTGAGGAGCACCACACCCACCAGGGCGGCGATCCCCGCGAACAGGTTGCGGAACCCGACGCTGAACGCCCACAGCCGGATGTCCGCGACGTTCGCCGCGGCGATCCGCAGGAACCTCTGCACCGCGGGCCGCTCGACGAGGAACGCCTCGGTCGGGAACACCGCGATGTAGATGAGTGCGCTGATGACGGCCGCGGACTGTGCGAGAGCGTTCACGGTCCATCCTCCCGTGGCGGCGAGTACCCTCGCGTCCCCCCGACGGGCTCCCTCGCGCCACCAGAACGGGTCACTCGACGCGACAACAGGTGCGAAGCGTCAGGGCGTGCCGGTCACCCACGACTGCATGGCCGCCACCGCCGCTCCCCGAGCCCAGAGCAGGAAGTCGTGCGGCTGGACCTCGAGCTCGACCGGCGACGCGCGGGGGTCGCGGTCACCGGCGATCGCCGCGTCGACGTGCTCGCGGGCCACCCTGGCGAGACCGACGCCCTCGCCGGTGACCACGATCCGGTGCACCATCGCGATGTTGCACACCGCGGCGACCAGCCTGCCCAGGGCCGTGGCGGCGTCCCGGACCACCGGCCCGGCGACCGGGTCGCCCCCCGCGGCGAGGGCGAGGCACTCGTCGTACCCGACCTGCCGTCCCAGCCCCAAGGAGACCGCGGAGGTGATCGCGGCGATCGTGAGCATCGTCGACGCGCAACCGCGATGGCCCTCGCTGCACCGCGGCCCCTGCGGGTCGACCGGGAAGTGCCCGAGCAGCCCCACGCCGGAGTCGCTGCTCTGCACGACCTGGTCGTGCATCACGAGGCCGTAGCCCGTGCCGGCACCCAGCGTGATCACCGCGAAGCGGTCGTGGCCGCGGGCCGCGCCGAACCAGTGCTCGGCCTTGGTGAGCGCGGCCAGGTCGTTGTCGACGACGGTGTGTACGCCGGACGCGGCCTCGATCAGCTCCGCGAGCGGCACGTCGTCCCACCCGAGGAAGGGTGCGTGCCCGACGACCCGGTGGTCCCGGGTGTCCCCGCCGAGGCTGACCCCGACCCTGGTCACCGACGGGACGTTGCCCCCCAGGTCCGTGACGAGCCCGGCGACCGTCTCCACGACGGAGGCCGGCTCCGGTCCGGACAACGGGGCGTCGGCGGTCGCCACCACCTCGGCCGCGAGGTCGGTGAGCACCGCGAACACCCGTGCGTCGGTCAGCTTCAGCCCGACGAAGTGTCGTGCCTCGGGCACCACCTCGACCGGACGCGAGGGCCGGCCCGACCGTGAGGGCCGGCGGGCCTCGCTCTCGCGCAGCAGGCCGTCCTCGACCAGCGGCGCGGTCAGCCGGGTCAGGCTCGCCGGGGACATCCCCAACCGCAAGGCGAGCTCGGAACGGGAGAGCGGCCCGTGCCGAAGCACCTCGAGGAGCACGGCCTGTCCCGTGCCACCCAGAGCCGGGGATCCCGCTGCTGTCACCGTCACGACGTTAATTCTGCAACGAAACTCTGCATGCCGCCAGCTCCGGGGAGGTTCGCGGCATTTCCGCTCTTGACGGGGGCATTAATTTTCGTCTAGAAACTAACCACCCCGTTCCGGTGAGAGGCGAGTCACAGCTCGCGGGAAGGTTCACCCGATGACCACGGACACGATCGTCCACCTCCACGCCGCAGGCACGAGCCTGGTGCTCGACTGCCGCGGCAGCCGCCTGCCCCGTGTCCTGCACTGGGGCAACCACCTCGGCGACCTGACCCCGGCCGACCTCGAGCAGCTCGCGCACACCCAGGTCGCGCAGCTGGTGTCGAACACCATGGACGAGCCGGTGCCGCTGAGCCTGCTCCCGGAGGCCTCCGCCGGCTGGTCGGGCACGCCCGGCCTCACCACGCACCGCGACGGCGCCGACTTCTCCACGTCGTTCACCGTCGAGCAGGTCGACGTACCCCCGGTCGCCGCCGACGGCACCCGAGCGCTGCGCGTGCGGGCGACCGACCAGGCCGCCCGGGTCGGGCTGGAGCTCGACGTCGAGCTCACCGCCTCCGGCCTGGTCCGGCAGCGCGCCACCGTCACCAACGAGGCCGAGAAGCCGCTGGTGGTCGAGGGGCTGCTGCTCGCCCTGCCCGTCCCCGCCGTCGCGGCCGAGGTGTTCGACCTGACCGGACGCCACCTGCGCGAGCGCGGCCCGCAGCGGCACGCGTTCACGCTCGGCACCCACCTGCGCGAGAACCGCCGCGGCCGCACCGGCACCGACGCCAGCCTGGTGCTCGCGGCCGGCGAGCCGGGCTTCGGCTTCCGCTCCGGCCGGGTCTGGGGCGTGCACGTGGCGTGGAGCGGCAACCACCGCGCCCTGGCCGAGGCGACCTCCGCCGGCTTCCGGCTGCTCGGGGGCGGGGAGACCCTGCTCCCGGGGGAGGTGCGGCTCGCTCACGGGGAGAGCTACACCTCGCCCTGGGTGTACGGCGGGCACGGCGACGGCCTCGACGAGCTGGCCGGCCGGTTCCACGAGCACCTCCGCGCCCGTCCGCAGCACCCGTCGAAGCCGCGCCCGGTCACGATGAACACCTGGGAGGCGGTCTACTTCGACCACGACCTGGGCCGGCTCACCGCGCTGGCCGACACCGCCGCCGAGGTGGGCGTGGAGCGGTTCGTGCTCGACGACGGCTGGTTCCGGGGCCGCCGCAACGACCACGCCGGCCTCGGCGACTGGTACGTCGACGAGGAGATCTGGCCGCAGGGGCTGCACCCGCTCGCCGACCACGTCACCGGGCTGGGCATGGAGTTCGGCCTGTGGGTCGAGCCGGAGATGGTCAACCCCGACTCCGACCTGGCCCGTGCACACCCCGAGTGGGTGCTCTCCGCGGGCGACCGGATGCCCCCGTTGTCGCGGCACCAGCAGGTGCTCGACGTGGCCCACCCCGACGCCTTCGCCTACCTGCTGGAGCGGCTCGACGCGCTCCTGGAGGAGTACCCGATCGGCTACCTGAAGTGGGACCACAACCGGGACCTCGTCGACGCCGGCCAGAGCGCCACCGGGGCGGCGGGCGTGCACGCGCAGACGCTGGCGGTCTACCGGCTGATGGACGAGCTGCGCACGCGGCACCCCGGCGTCGAGATCGAGTCGTGCTCCTCGGGCGGTGGCCGCGTGGACCTCGCCGTGCTCGAGCGCACCGACCGGGTCTGGGCCAGCGACTGCATCGACCCGCTGGAGCGGCAGCAGATCGAGCGGTGGACCCAGCAGCTGCTCACCCCGGAGCTGGTCGGCTCCCACGTGGGCTCGCCGACCGCGCACACGACCGGCCGCACGCACACCCTCGACTTCCGTGCGGGCACCGCGTTCTTCGGACACTTCGGCATCGAGTGGGACGTGACCACCGCCGGTCCGCAGGACCGGGCCCGGCTCGCCGAGTGGGTCGGCGCGCACAAGGCGCACCGCGACCTGCTGCACACCGGCACGGTCGTCCGCGCCGACCACCCGGACCCGGCGCTGTGGGTGCACGGCGTCGTCTCGGCGGACCGGTCGCGGGCGGTGTTCGCGCTCGTGCAGACCGCCACCAGCGTGCACTCGCCCCAGGGTCTGGTCCGCCTGCCCGGGCTGGACCCGGCCTCGACGTACCACCTCGCTCCGCTGGCGCCCGGTGACCGGATCGAGGGGCCCGCACAGTCGCCGCTGCCGTGGTGGGAGAGCGGGGTGGACCTGCCCGGGTCGGTGATCGCCGAGGTCGGGGTGCAGGCCCCGGTGCTCTACCCCGAGCGTCTGGTCCTCGTCGAGGCGGTGCGCCGATGAGGCGGCACACGCTGCGGCTGGGTGCGGCCGCCACCGCCACCGTCGTGCTCACCGGTCTCGCCGGCTGCGGCGTGGGCGAGGACGACGGCAAGGTCACCATCGAGCTGTTCCAGTTCAAGTCCGAGGCGGGCGGCACGTTCGAGGCGATCGCGAAGGACTTCGAGGCCGAGCACCCGGACATCGACGTCGTGGTCAACAACTCGCCCAACGCCGAGACCGCGATCCGCACCCGGCTGGTCAAGAACGACGTGCCCGACGTGATCACCCTCAACGGCAACAGCGTCTTCGGCGAGCTGGCCTCCGCAGGGGTGTTCCACGACTTCGCCGGCGACCCGGTCGCCGAGGACGTCAACCCCGCGATCCAGCAGATCCTCGACGACCTCGGCACCCACGGCCAGGAGGAGTCCAACGGGCTGCCGTTCGCGTCCAACGCCAACGGGGTCATCTACAACAAGGACCTCTTCGAGAAGCACGGCGTCGAGCCGCCCCGGACCTGGGACGAGATGATCGCGGCCGCCGAGAAGTTCGAGGCCGAAGGCGTGAACCCGTTCTTCTTCACCCTCAAGGACGCGTGGGTCTCGCTGCCGCCGTTCAACGCGCTCGCCTCCAACATCCAGGACGAGGACTTCTTCGAGGAGCTCGAGGCCGACCGGACGTCCTTCGAGCAGGTCTACCCGCCCGTCGTGGACAAGCTGGAGCAGCTGTTCTCCTACGCCCAGGACGGCTACCTGTCCCGTGACTACAACTCCGGGAACCAGGCCTTCGCCGCCGGGCAGTCGGCGATGTACCTCCAGGGCAGCTACGCGATCCCGGCGATCAAGTCCTTCGAGCCGGACTTCGAGATCGGCACCTTCGCGCTCCCGCCGTTCGACGACGCCGAGCAGACCCGGCTGGTCTCCGGTGTCGACGTCGCGCTGACCATGGGCCGCGACCCCGAGCACCCCGAGGAGTCGATGCAGCTGATCCGCTACCTCATGCGCCCGGAGGTGGTGCAGAGGTACGCCGAGGAGCAGTTCGCCGTGCCACCCCTGGAGGGCCTCACCAGCGACGCTCCCGAGCTCGAGGGCCTGCTGCCCTACTTCGAGCAGGGCCGGCTCGTGGGCTACACCGACCACCACATCCCGTTGACCATCGGCCTCGACGCGATCCTCCAGGAGTTCCTGCTCGGAGGTGACCGCGAGGCGGTGCTCGAGGAGCTCGACGACGAGTGGGACAAGGTCGCGGCCCGCCGGGCCTGACCAGAGAGGCAGAGGAGCCATGACCACCACCACCGCCGCGCCGGAGACCCGGCGCACGGCCGAGGAGCAGGGCGCCCGGAAGCGTCGCGACCGGCGCCGCGGCACCCCGCGGGCGTTCTACTGGATGATCGTCCCGGCCTTCGTCCTGTTCTTCACGCTGCACACCGTGCCCGTGCTGCAGGGGCTGTTCTACAGCTTCACCAACTACGCCGGCTACGGGACCTTCGAGTTCGTCGGGCTGAGCAACTACCTGAACCTGTTCCAGGACAGCCGGATCTGGGAGTCCTACCGGTTCACGTTCCTGTTCGCGATCGTCTCCACCCTGCTGGTCAACGTGATCGCGCTGGCGATCGCGATGGGCCTCAACGCCCGGATCGGGTTCCAGCGGGGACTGCGCGGGATCTTCTTCCTGCCCAACGTGCTCGGCATCCTGATCGTGGGCTACATCTTCAACTACTTCTTCTCCAACTCGCTGCCGGTGATCGCCGACCGGCTCGGGATCGCGGTGCTCGGCACCAGCATCCTGGCCAACCCCGACCTGGCCTGGGTCGGCATCGTGATCGTCGCGGTGTGGCAGGCGGCGGCATTCGGCGTGATCCTCTACCTCGCCGGGCTGCAGACCATCCCGACCGAGCTCTACGAGGCCTCGCGCGTCGACGGCGCGTCGGTGTGGGGCCAGTTCCGGTCGATCACCTTCCCGCTGATCGCACCGTTCTTCACCATCAACATGGTGCTGAGCATGAAGGGCTTCCTGCAGGTGTTCGACCACGTGGTCGCGCTCACCGGCGGCGGCCCAGGTACGGCGACCACGTCGGTGTCGCTGCTGATCTACCAGGGCGGCTTCGAGGGCGGCGAGTACGCCTACCAGACCGCCAACGCGATCGTGTACTTCGTCGTGATCGTGGTCATCTCCCTGTTCCAGATGCGCGTGCTCCAGCGTCGTGAGGTGAGTGCCTGATGTCCCGTCGTCCCGGACTCGACCGGATCAACTGGTGGCTGACCGCCCTGATGGCGGTCTGCTCCCTGACCGTGCTGCTGCCGCTGTACTTCACGGTGGTGACCGCGCTGAAGCGGCCCGAGGAGCTCGCGGGAGCCGGCTTCTCCCTGCCCCAGGACCCGCAGTGGTCCAACTTCGCGGAGGCCTGGCGGCTCACCGACTTCTCCAGCGCGGCGCTGAACAGCGCGCTGATCACCGTAGGAGCGGTGCTGCTCACGCTGCTGACGAACTCGATGGTCGCCTACGCCATTGCCCGCAACATGCACCGGCGGCTGTTCAAGGGGCTGTACTTCTACTTCGTCTCGGCACTGTTCGTGCCGTTCCCGATCATCATGCTGCCGGTGGTGAAGCAGACCTCGCTGCTGCACCTGGACAACCAGGCCGGGCTGATCCTGCTCTACGTCGTCTACGGCCTGGCGTTCAACATCTTCCTCTACGTGGGCTACATCAAGTCGATCCCGCGCGAGCTCGAGGAAGCGGCCACCACCGACGGCGCCAGCACCTGGACCACCTTCTGGCGGGTGATCTTCCCGCTGCTCGCGCCGATGAACGCCACCGTCGGCATCCTCACCTGCCTGTGGGCGTGGAACGACTTCCTGCTGCCCCTGGTGATCCTCTCCGACCCCGAGGCGCAGACCCTGCCACTGGTGCAGTTCGTGTTCCAGGGGCAGTTCAACACCAACTACACCGTCGCGTTCGCGTCGTACCTGATGGCGCTCGCCCCGCTGCTGCTGGTCTACGTCTTCGCGCAGCGCTGGGTGATCTCGGGTGTGATGCGCGGATCGGTGAAGTGATTCCATGTCCCTGCCCGCTGTTCCCGCAGTCCCCAGCACCGAGACGGAGCCCCCGATGCCCGACGCCGTGATCCCCGACGCGCCCTGGTGGCGCAGCGCCGTGGTCTACCAGGTCTACCCGCGCAGCTTCGCCGACTCCGACGGCGACGGCATCGGCGACCTGGCCGGGATCACCAGCCGGCTCGACTACCTGCACCAGCTCGGTGTCGACGTCGTCTGGCTGTCACCGGTCTACCCCTCGCCGCAGGACGACAACGGCTACGACATCAGCGACTACCAGGACATCGACCCGCTGTTCGGCACCCTGGCCGACTTCGACGAGCTGCTCGAGGGGCTGCACGCGCGCGGCATGAAGCTGGTCATGGACCTCGTGGTCAACCACACCTCCGACGAGCACCCGTGGTTCGTGGAGTCGCGCTCCAGCAAGGACAACCCCAAGCGCGACTGGTACTGGTGGCGCGAGCCGGTCGACGGCAAGGAGCCGAACAACTGGGGGTCGTTCTTCTCCGGCTCGGTGTGGGAGCTCGACGAGACCACCGGCGAGTACTACCTGCACCTGTTCTCCAGGAAGCAGCCGGACCTGAACTGGGAGAACCCGGAGGTCCGCGAGGCGGTGTACTCCATGATGCGGTGGTGGCTGGACCGCGGCGTCGACGGCTTCCGGATGGACGTCATCAACATGATCTCCAAGGCCCCCGGTCTCCCCGACGGCCCCGTCGGCCGGCTGGGGTACGGCGACGGGTCGGCCTACTACCAGTGCGGTCCGCGCATCCACGAGTTCCTCGCCGAGATGCACCGGGAGGTGTTCGCCGGCCGGGACGCCGACCTGATCACGGTGGGGGAGATGCCCGGTGTCACCGTGGAGGAGGCGCAGCTGTTCACCGACCCGGCGCGCGCCGAGGTGGACATGGTCTTCCAGTTCGAGCACGTCGGCCTGGACCAGGGCGAGACCAAGTGGGACGTGCGCCCGCTGGACCTGCGCGACCTCAAGCGGTCCCTGGGTCGCTGGCAGGACGGGCTCGCCGAGTCCGGCTGGAACAGCCTGTACTGGAACAACCACGACCAGCCCCGCGCGGTCTCCCGCTTCGGCGACGACGGCGAGCACCGAGTCCGCTCGGCCAAGGCGCTCGGCACCGTGCTGCACCTGCACCGCGGCACGCCCTACGTCTACCAGGGCGAGGAGCTCGGCATGACCAACGTGCCGTTCCAGGGGATCGAGGACTTCCGCGACATCGAGTCGGTCAACCACTACGAGCACGCGCTCGCGATCGGTGACGACCCGGACAAGGTGCTGCACGGCCTGCGCACCAAGGGGCGCGACAACGCGCGCACCCCGATGCAGTGGGACGACTCGCCGCACTCCGGGTTCACCACCGGCGAGCCGTGGATCCCGGTCAACCCCAACCACACCTGGATCAACGCCGCCGCGGCGGTCGCCGACCCCGACTCGGTCTTCCACCACTACCGGGCGTTGATCGAGCTGCGGCACACCGAGCCGGTCGTCGCGCATGGCGACTTCACGATGCTGCTGCCCGAGGACGAGCAGGTCTACGCCTTCACCCGACGGCTCGGCGACGTCGCCCTGCTCGTGGTGGCCAACCTGTCGGGCGAGCCCGCCAAGGCCGAGGTCCCCGACGCCGACGCGTGGTCCGACGCGGAGCTGGTGGTCGCCAACCTAGGCACCGACGAGCGCGGCGAGGGGCTGACGCTGGCGCCGTGGGAGGCGCGGGTCTACCGCCGCGCCGTGTGACGCTCGGTTCCCCGGGCGACGCGGCGTTCGCAGGGTGACGCGGCGACTCCGGGTGACGCGGTGTTCGCCGGGTGACGCGGTGTTCGCCGGGCGACGCGGCGTTCGCCGGGCGACTCGGCAACTCCGGGCCGTCCGGCGTACCCGGCCCGGGGTCAGCCGACCAACCCGCGCGGGGAACGGCCCAGGTAGCCGAGCAGTCGCTCGGTCGGTCCGGACCCGGCGGGTACGTCGACGGGCCGGGCGAACCTCGCCGGGCGGTCGGCGGCGGTGACCACCACCCGGGCCACGTCGTGCAGCTGCACCGCCAGCCCGGCAGGCAGCGGGCGGGTCGTGCCACACGCCCGTGCGACGTCCCAGCCGTGCACGGCCACCTCGAGCGCGCCGGTCCGGGCCACCGTCGCCTGAGGCAGCGGGGGCAGGCCACCCAGCCGCACGCTCCGGCCGTCGGCATGGGAGAGCGCGGCCATCAGCCGGCAGCCCCGGTCCTTGAGGCGGACGACCGGGTCACCGCCTGCCACCACCAGGCGCGGGGAGACCTGGCCGAGGTCGAGCGCCTCGCACAGGGCCTCGAGCGAGTCGTTCATGTGCTCGAGCAGCGCGGTCAGGTCCCACCGCGCGCAGGGCGTGGGTGCGGACCTCAGCTCCGGCGTGACCAGCAGCAGGCTCCCGACCGTGTAGCTCAGCGCTCGCTCGAGCAGCTCGACCCCGTCGAGTGCTGCGGCGGTCGAGGAGTCGGCGGACATCGACGCTCAGCCGGTGGCGGGGTGGCCCGGCCCGGCACCGGAGCCGCGCCCGGGGAGCTCCTCGGGCAGCCCGAACGCCGCGAACAGGCCGGTGTCGAAGAACGCGCCCACGTGGGTGACGCCGGTGGCGCCCAGGGTGAGCACCTGGATCTGGAACGCCCGGTGCACGCCGTCGTGGTCGCGCATGTAGAGGCCGAAGGCGGGCTGGCCGTTGGCCCGCGTGGGCACCATCCGCATGTCCTCGGGGCCGCTCGCGGGACAGTTGAGCGAGATGAGCCGCACGATGCTCTCCGCGCCCTGGTACCAGCCGGTGAACGGCGGCATCTCCCACACCGCGTCCTCGGTGAACAGCGCGACCATCGCCTCGGTGTCGTAGGCCTCGAACGCGGCCATGTAGCGGTCCAGCAGCTCGCGCTGTGCGACGTCCTCCGGCTCCACAGTCGCCTCCTCGGTGGCGGCGACCTGGTCGAGCTGGGCGTGCGCACGCTGCAACGCGCTGTTGACCGCGGCGGTGGTCATCCCGAGGAGCTCGGCGACCTCCGCCGCCCGCCAGCGCAGCACGTCGCGCAGGATCAGCACGGCGCGCTGCCGCGGCGGAAGATGCTGCATCGCGGCCACGAACGCCAGCCGGATGCTCTCCCGCGAGCCGACGATCGACGCCGGGTCGTCCGGCGCGCCGGTGACCAAGGTGTCCGGCACCGGCTGCAGCCAGGGCACCTCCGGCTGCTGCACCAGCTCCGCGGCGGGGTCCGACGAGTCCGCGCCGAGACCGGTGGGCAAGGGACGCCGGTTGCGGCCCTCGAGGGCGGTCAGGCAGGCGTTCGTGGCGATCCGGTAGAGCCACGTCCGCAGCGAGGAGCGCGCCTCGAAGGAGTGGTACGACCTCCACGCCCGCAGGTAGGTCTCCTGCACCAGGTCCTCGGCGTCGTGCACCGACCCCATCATCCGGTAGCAGTGCGCGAAGAGCTCCGCCCGGTAGCTGTCGTCGAGCTCGGGTCGTTCCTCGGTGACGGTCCGCTCGGTCATGGCCATGACTCTACGACTGCTCGACGCTGCTGGGGTCCATCCAGATGATCTCCCAGACGTGTCCGTCGAGGTCCTCGAAGCTGCGTCCGTACATGAACCCGTGGTCCTGGGGCTCGCCGGCCGCCCGTCCGCCGATCTGCAGCGCGCGCTCGGTGATCTCGTCGACCTCCGCACGGCTCTCCGCGGAGACCCCGAGCAGCAGCTCGGTGTGGGTGGCGGTGTCGCAGATCTCCTTGCTGGTGAAGGTGGAGAAGAAGTCGCGCACCAGCAGCATCACGCAGGACTGGTCGCTGACCACCATGCAGGTGGCGTTCTCGTCGGTGAACTGCGGGTTGAAGGTGAAGCCGAGGGTGGTGAAGAAGTCGACCGACTTCTGCAGGTCGGTCACCGGCAGATTCACGAACGTCATGCGGCTCATCGGGTCCTCCTGGGATGCTGGTGTTGCGGTCACAGGGGTAGACCGACGGGGGCGAGAAAACTCATCGGGGGTCCGCACCAACGGGGGCTCGTGCATGGAATCCGTCCGCGCGGGGAACTCAGCGTGACTGCGTCATGACAGTCGGGGGGCTGCTGGCTCGGAGGGGATGATGCGCGACACTGCTCGGCTGCTCGCTGCGCTCGCGGAGTCCACCGCGGCCCTGGCCGCGGTCGAGGACGTGGACGCCGTCCTGCGCGAGCTCGCCGAGCGCGCCGTCGACCTGCTCGAGGTGACGGGGGCCGGGGTGGGCCTGCTCGACGACGGCCGCCTGGTCCGGGCGTGCGCGGTGTCCGCGGCGGCGGACCGGCTGCTGCGCCTGGAGGAGGCGCACCAGCGCGGGCCGTGTCTCGACGCCGCGAGGGACGGCCGGAACGTGCAGGTCGACGACGTCGCGGCCCGCGGCGAGAGCTGGCCGGAGTACCACCGGGTGGCGGACGAGTCGGGCGTGCGTGCGGTCGCCGCCGTCCCCCTGCGCTCGGCGGGACGGTCGTTCGGCGCCGTCGTCCTGGTCGAGACCCGGGCGCGGGCCTGGAGCACGCTCGACACTGCGCTCGGCCGGGTTCTCGCCGACGTCGCGGCCACCCGCCACGCGCTGGGGCGGCGGCTGCTCCAGCAGGAACGGCTCAACGCCCAGCTGCAGGAGGCGTTCCAGGCTCGGCTGGTGATCGAGCAGGCCAAGGGGATGACGGCGCGCGCGCACGGGATCTCGGTCGAGGACGCGTTCGAGCGGCTGCGCAAGCACGCCCGCGACCGCAACGCCAGCATCCGGTCCGTGGCCGAGGCAGTCGTCCACCTCGGTCTCGAGGTGTGAACGTCGGCTACAGCACGGCCCAGTAGGAGCGGCCGCCCTCACGCGTGGGCAGCACTCCCCACTGCGTGCACAGCTGCTCGATCAGCAGCAGCCGGTCCAGGGCGCCGAGCTCGTCCCTGCTGGCCGGCCAGTCGTAGCTGCTGCGCAGGGTCGTCGCTGCCTCGCACACGCTCAGCCTCGGGCTCCGGCCGCACAGCGACAGACCCACCCGCACCGGCCCGAGGCTGTGGGTGAGCACGGCGCGCATCATCTCGTTGACCACCAGCATGCCCTCGTCCACCCGGGTGGCGATGCCCCAGCGCCGCCAGGTGCGCTCGAGGGCGTGCCGGGCGGTGGCGCACGAGCGCGGGTCGGCCGCGAAGGTCCGTCGTACCCACAGGTGCCCGGGCAGCCGGGTGCTCGCCCGGGCCAGGGCGGTACGACGGTCCGCGGCCCGCTCGACGCCGGGCAGCTCGTGCTCCAGGTAGCGGCCGAGCTCCCCGTCGCACACCAGGACCAGGGGCCGGCACGGGAGCATCCCGGCCTGCTCGTTCAGCCCGAGCAGCGCCGAGGCGTGCTCGACATTCACGGGTCCGACTGCGGCCGACAGGTCGCAGACCGTCCCACGAGGGTCGTCGGCGAGGGTGTGGAGCAGCGTCCGCTGCAACCGCGGCAGTGCCCGCTCGAGCGGTCCGCGCACCGTCACGACCCCGATCTCGTCGACCGTCTCCTGCTCGATGCTGACCTCGGCGACCGCCAGCGTGTCGTCGTTGCCCGGGTGTGGGAATCCGTCCGTGATGGGCGGCATCGCGCCTCCTCCGTTGTCCATCATGGATGGTCCGCCGGGGGTCTGGAGCGGTGCCGTGGTGCGCCCGCCGGTTGTCTGGAGCGGAGTCGCCTCTGCAGACTAACCACGGATCGGCCGGAACGAGAGTCTTTTTCGCGGCGACTTTCGCGACCGTGTCCCGGCAGGTCCGACATGCCCGACAAAGTGGTGGAAAGGGAAGGGATCCGGATGGACAGCGCGGCACTGCTCGAGGACGCCTTCGGCCGGATCCGGGAGGTGGTGGTCGGTGCGGTCGAGGGGCTCGAGCCCGACCAGCTCGCCCACCGCGTCGACCTCGACGCCAACACCATCGCGTGGCTGGTCTGGCACCTGACCCGGATCCAGGACGACCACGTCGCCGACGTCGCGGGACGACCTCAGGTGTGGACGTCCCAGGGCTGGTGCGAGCGCTTCGGCCTGCCCTTCGCCGAGGGCGACATCGGCTACGGGCACACCAGCGACGAGGTCGCCTCGGTCCGGGTGGACGCCGCACAGTTGCTCGACTACCACGCCGCGGTGCACGACCTGTGCCTGGACTTCGTCCGCACCGTCACGGCTGACGACCTCGACCGGGTCGTCGACGAGCGCTGGGACCCGCCGGTCACCCTGGGCGTCCGGCTGGTCAGCGTGCTCGGCGACGCCTTCCAGCACGCAGGTCAGGCCGCCTTCCTGCGCGGGATCGTCACCCGGCGCACGGACGGCTGAGCGCAGGCGTCACGGATCTGTGCGCCCGGGGGTGACGCGCGGGAGGGGTCAGCGGGCGCAGTCGATGCACGTACGCGCGACCGGCCGCGCCTCGAGGCGATCCGGCGCGATCGGCTGCCCGCAACGCTCGCAGGTCCCGTAGCTGCCCTCGGCCACCCGTGCGAGTGCGGCGTCCACCTCGGCGAGATGGTCCCGCGCCTGGTCGATCAGCGCGGCCACCTGGGAGCGTTCGAAGGCGATCGTCGAGCCTTCCGGGTCGTGCTCGTCGTCGGCGTTGGAGTCGGCCGCGGCGGCGACGATCCCCGAGAAGTCCCCGGTGAGGTCGGCGAGCCTGCGCTCGGTCGCTCGGCGGTCGGCGGCGAGGCGCTCCGCCGGGGAGTCGGGGATCTGCGGACCGGTCATCACGGTCTGCCGGTCAGGGGGCTGCTGTCCGGGACAGCGCACGTCGGGAGAGCGGGGGTCCTCATGCACACGCAGTCAAGCACAGCCGGTCCGTTCGCAGGGCCCGGACCGGCGTCGGCCCGGGCCCCCGGTGGTGGGCCGCCTCACCCGAGGACGCGCACCACCGTTGCCGTGCGGGCGGTGCGGATGTCGTCGCCGACAGGGTTGCCGACCACGCGCAGGTCCCGGTCCCCGCCGGAGGACAGCACGATCCGGACGCGGTAGCGACCGTCGCGGTCGGTGGAGACGACCGCGCCCGGGATGCGGACCCAGCCGTCGTTGCGCCAGGTCTGGACCCGGACCGTGGCGCCGGGGACGGCGGCGCCGTCGGAGGTGAGCCGGCCGCGGAGCAGGAACTGCTCGCCCGGGTCCACCTCGTAGTCGGAGGCGCGGACGGTGATCCGGCTCGACGCGGCGGTCGCGGCGGTGGCGGCCGGGGCCACGGAGAGGACAGCGGCCGTCGTGGCGACGGCGGCGACGAAGGTGCGGTGGGCGTGACGGAACATGCGGGATCCCCCTCGGGTGCGCGGAGCGGACCGTCCGCCCCCACCTGTAAAGACGCGGGGGCGCCGGAAGGGTTGCATCGCGCTCCAAAGATGCCTGCATCTGCCCGTTTACTTGGCTTCGATGCGCGAACAACTCCGCGCCGCCCTATTGACGCCACATAAACACAGGCATATAAAGGTAATCACAGATCATGAGATCTGCATCACAGGCACAGGACGCAAGGAACGGAGCGGCGCCATGGTGATGCCGGATGCAACAGTCAACAAGAACCTCGAAGGCGAGGGCGCCCGAGCGCGGAT
>DATIBI010000213.1:0-15839 GCA_035457605.1 Nocardioidaceae bacterium | reverse complement strand
AGGTCCGAGAACCTGCCCTCGCCGCCCTCGATCAGCTGCTGCGGCGAGCCGTCCTCCATGATCCGCCCGTGCTCGAGCACCAGCACCCGGTCTGCGATCTCCACCGTGGACAGCCGGTGCGCGATGATGATCGCGGTCCGGTCGGACAGGATCGTGCGCAGCGCCCGCTGCACCAGCCGCTCCGACGGCACGTCCAGCGACGAGGTGGCCTCGTCGAGGATCAGCACGTCCGGGTCGGCCAGGAACGCCCGCGCGAACGCGACCAGCTGGCGCTGCCCCGCGGACAACCGGCCGCCCTTGTTCGCCACGTCGGTGTCGTACCCCTGCGGCAAGGCGGTGATGAACTCGTCTGCGCCGATCGCCCTAGCCGCCGCGACGACCTCCTCCGTCGTCGCGCTCGGCCGGCCGAAGCGGATGTTGTCCGCGACGGTGCCGCCGAACATGTAGTTCTCCTGGGTCACCATCACCACCGAGCGACGCAGGGTCTGCTCGTCGAGGTCGCGCAGGTCCACCCCGTCGAGCAGGACGCGGCCGCCGGTGGGGTCGTAGAACCGGGATACCAGCTTGGCGATCGTGGTCTTGCCGGCGCCCGTCGTACCGACCAGCGCCACCGTCTGACCCGACGGCACGACCAGGTCGAGGTCCGGCAGCACCGGCACCCCGCCGACGTACTCGAACCGCACGTGGTCGAACCGCACCTGGCCGCGGACGTTCTCCAGCGGCACCGGGTGGATCGGCTCGGGCACCGACGGCTCCTCCTCGAGCACGCCGGAGAGCTTCTCGAGCGCGGCCGAGGCGGACTGGAAGGTGTTGTAGAACTGCGAGATCTCCTGCATCGGCTCGAAGAACTGGCGCAGGTAGAGCAGGAAAGCGGCGAGCACGCCGACGGTGACCTCGCCCTCGAACGCCAGGTAGGCGCCGTAGAGGAGCACCACCGCGATGGTGATGTTGCCGATCAGCTTGATGCCGGGCATGAACCACGCGACCAGCCGGAACGCGCGCAGGTTCGCCACGCGGTACTGGTCGTTGACGTCGTCGAAGATCTCCTGGTTGCGGGCCTCGCGGCGGAACGCCTGCACCGCGCGGATGCCGCCCATGGACTCGACGAAGTGGACGATGACCAGCGCCACCTTCTCGCGGGTGACCCGGTAGGTCTTCGCCGAGGACTTGCGGAACCAGTTGGTGATCCACAGCAGGAACGGGAAGCACAGCAGCGCGACCAGGCCCAGCTTCACGTCGAGGACCAGGAGCAGCACCGCGGTGCCGAGCAGGGTGAGTACGGCGGTCACCAGCCCGTCGAAGCCGCCCTCGAGCATCTCGTAGATCGCGTCCACGTCGGAGGTCTGCCGGGAGATCACCCGGCCGGAGGTGTACTCGTCGTGGAACGCCGGGCTGAGCTTCTGGAAGTGGCGGAACACCCGGCGGCGTACCTCGAACAGCATGTCCTGGCCGATCCGCCCGGCCAGCACCAGGAAGGCCTGGCGGGTGACCGCCTGCACCACGATGGCGAGCAGCACGATGCCGACGATCGTGAACAGCACCGAGGTGTCGTTGCTCTCCCGGATCGGCGGGATGCCGCGGTCGATGCCCTCCTTGACCAGGTACGGGATCGACAGCCGGGCGGCGTTCTCGGCGAGCACGATCCCGATCAGGATCCACAGCCAGCGCCGGTGCGGGCGCAGCAGGTCGCCCAGCAGCCGGCGGGAGCGGCTGCGCAGCATTCCCGAGACGTGCTCGCTGATCTCGTCCTCGGAGCGACCGTCCGCGGCCACGCCCCGCCAGCTCGACTCGTGGTCCTCGTTCTCGGCGACGATCCGGGCCTCGTCCTCCAGCGGCTCGTTGCCGGGCCCGGGGCCCGGTGTGGTGGTGCTCATGCGGAGGCCCCTTCCAGCTCGGAGTCGGTGACCTCGGCGGCGAGCAGCGACCGGTAGGCCGGGACGGTGGCGAGCAGCTCGCTGTGTTGCCCGACGTGGGTGATCGTCCCGTCCTCCAGCAGGGCCACCTTGTCCGCGAGCAGCACCGTCGAGGCACGGTGCGCGACGACGATGCCGGTGGCGTCCTCCAGCACCCGGCGCAGCGCCGCCTCGACCAGCTTCTCGGTGTGCACGTCGAGGGCGGAGAGGGTGTCGTCGAGGACCAGGATCTTCGGCTGCGCGAGCACCGCGCGGGCCAGCGCGAGCCGTTGCCGCTGACCGCCGGACAGCGACATGCCCTGCTCCCCGATCCGGGTGTCCAGGCCCCACGGCAGGTCGTGGACGAAGCCGGCCTGGGCCACCTCGACCGCCTCGCGGATCTCCTCCTCGGACGCATCGCCGCGTCCCAGCAGCAGGTTCTCCCGGGCGCTCATCGAGAACAGGATCGGCTCCTCGAACGCGGTGGCCACGATCTGCCGCAGGTTCGGCAGCGTCAGGTCGCGCACGTCCACGCCGTCCACGGTGATCCGACCACCGGTGACGTCGTAGAGCCGCGGCACGAGCGCGGTCAGGGTGGACTTCCCGGACCCGGTCGCCCCGACGATCGCGACGGTCTCCCCCGGCGCCACGTCGAGGTTCACGTCGCGCAGCACCAGGTCGCCGTCGCCGTCGCCGTCGGGGAAGGCGAAGTCGACGTGCTCGAAGCGCAGGTGCCCGCGCGGGCGGTCCAGCTCCCGCGTCCCGGAGACGATCTCCGGCTCGGTGTCGAAGATCTCCAGCACCCGCGCGGCCGCGGTCATCGCCTCCTGCGCCATCGCCAGGATCACGCCGAGCGCCGCCACCGGCCACACCAGCGACAGCATGAGGATGATGAAGGCGACCAGGGTGCCCGGGGTCAGGTCACCGCGGCCGACGCCGAGCGCGCCGAGCAAGAGCACGAGCACGACGGCCAGGTTCGGGATGACCTCCAGGAACGTCCAGAACTTGGCCGAGAGGCGCACCTTGTCCATCGAGGTGTTGTAGAGCGTTCGGGCGGCCGCGTCGTACCCCTCGGACACGTGCCTGCTGCGACCGAAGGACTTGATCACCCGGATCCCGACCGCGCCCTCCTCGGCGAGCGTGGCGAGGTCGCCCTGCTCGTCCTGGACCCGCCGGGACACCACGACGTACGCCTTCTCGAAGCGCATCGACAGGTAGATGATCGGTACGGCGGCCGCCGCGACGACTAGCCCGAGCTGCCAGTACATGTGCAGCAGCACGCCGGTGACGACGGTCAGCTGGGTGACGTTGATGATCAGGAACAGCAGGCCGAACCCGCTGAACCGGCGGATGCTGGACAGGTCGGTGGTCACGCGGGAGAGCAGCTGCCCGGACTGCCAGTGGCCGTGGAACGCCATCGGCAGCTCCTGCAGCCGCTCGTAGAGGTCGTGCCGGACGGCGGTCTCCAGCCCGAGGACGGCGTTGGACTGCACCCAGCGCCGCCAGAAGATCAGGACCGCCTCGATGATGCCGAGGGCCAGTGCGAGCAGCCCCAGCGGCAGGACCGCGTCGATCTCGCGGTTCGCGATCGGCCCGTCGATCATGGCCTTGGTCACCAGCGGGATGGCGAGGCTGACCCCGACGCCGGCGAGCGAGGTGACCAGCATGATCACCAGGGCGGGGACGTGGGGGCGGAGGTAGTGCTTGAGTCGCCAGAGGGAGTGGACTCCGGCGGGGGGATGGGCGGTGGGACCGGTCGTGGCGGGTGCGGTGGACGACATCAGCTGGCGGTGGTCCCCTCGTTCGTGCGGAGGGCCGCGACCGACTCGTGGCACACCACGACGCCCCCGGTGCAAAGTTGTAAGAAGCAGATTACCCGCTGGTCCTGACAAGGCCAACCGGTTATCGGGGTCGGCGGTTTCCCAAGGGATGTTGTGACTCATCCACTTCCCGAGCGTCATTCGTCGTGGGAAGTGGAGTTTTCACGACATCCCATGGGAAAACTCCCCCGCGACGCCCGGTCAGCGGAAGCCGGCCGCCACCGAGAGGAACACGTCGTTGCCGGCAGGCTCCCCGATGCTCACCCGGACCCCCTCGCCGGCGAACGGGCGGACCATGATCCCGGCCTCCTCGGCGAGCTTGGCGAACTCGACGGTGCGGTCACCGAGCGCGAGCCAGACGAAGTTGCCCTGCGCGTCGGGCACGTCCCAGCCCTGGTCGCGCAGCGCCTGCAGCACCCGGCTCCGCTCGGCGACCAGGGACTCCACCCGCTCCATCAGCTCGGCCTCGCGGTCCAGCGAGGCGATCGCCGCGGCCTGGGCGACCGAGTTGACGCCGAACGGCAGGGAGCAGGCACGCACCGCGGAGGCGATCGGCTCCTTCGCCACGATGTAGCCGACCCGGAAGCCGGCGAGCCCGTAGGCCTTGGCGAAGGTGCGCATCACCACGACGTTCTCGCGGTCGCGGTAGAGGTCGACCGCATCCACCGGGTCGTCGACGCGGACGAACTCGCGGTAGGCCTCATCGACCACGACCACCACGTGCGGCGGCACCCTGTCCAGGAACGCGGCCAGCTCGGCGCGGCCCACGGCAGGGCCGGTGGGGTTGTTCGGGGTGCAGACGATCACGACCTTGGTGCGCTCGGTGATCGCCTCGGCCATCGCGTCGAGGTCGTGCCGGGCGCCCTCCCCGAGCGGGACCTGCACCGACGTGGCCCCGGTGACCGCGACGGCGATCGGGTAGGCCTCGAAGGACCGCCACGCGTAGACCACCTCGTCGCCGGCCTCGCAGAACGCCTGGAGCAGGTGGTAGAGCACCGCCACCGAGCCCGCCCCGGCCGCGAGGTGCGCGGTGGGCACGTCGACCTTCTCGGCGAGAGCGGCGTAGAGCGCGGTGCATCCCATGTCCGGGTAGCGGTTCATGGAGGCCGCAGCCTCGGTGGCCGCCTCGAGCACGCCCGGCAGCGGCGGGTAGGGGTTCTCGTTGGAGGACAGCTTGTAGGTCTGCACGCCCGGACGCGGGGCCGGCGGCTTGCCGGGGACGTAGGCGGGGATGCCCGCGATCGCGGGGCGGACACGAGGAGCACCGGAGGTCATGGCGCTCACCCTAGCCAATCCCGCCCTGCGAAAGACAGGAGCATCTACCCGGTACGCCCCTTACACTCGTGCGGGTGCGGACCCGGAACCCCTCGCTCGGCTTCACCCTGGTGCTCACCGGCGCGACGCTGTTCATCGTCAACGCCGGCGTGTCCCGGGTCGCGCTACGCGCCGGCGTGGACCCGGTCTCGCTCACCACGGTCCGCGTCACCGGCACCTCCGTCGTGCTGCTGCTGATCGCGCTGGCGTTCCGCCGCGACGCCCTGCGACCGCCGACCGGCCGGCTCGCCCCGCTGCTCCTCGCGCACGGGCTGGTCGGCGTGGCCGCGCTGCAGTGGACGTACTTCGTGGCCATCGACCGGCTGCCGGTCGGGATGGCGCTGCTGCTGGAGTACCAGGCCCCGATCCTGGTGGCGCTCTGGGCGCGGTTCGTGCAGAAGGAGCCGGTCCGGCAGCGGATGTGGCTGGGACTGGCCCTGGCGATGGCCGGGCTCGCCGCGGCAACGGGCATCTGGAAGGGCGCGGTCTTCGACCCGGTCGGGATCGCGGCCGGGTTCGGCGCGGCGATCTGCTTCGCGACGTACTTCCTCATCGGCGAGCACGGCGTGGCCGCCCTCGACCCGCTGCGGGTGATCCTCTGGTCGTTCCTCACCGCGACCGTGGCGCTGAACCTGGTCTCACCGGTCACCGACCTGTCGGCCGACCTGCTCCGGCAGGAGGTGTCGCTGCTCGGGGCGCTGGAGGAGTACGTCGCGCCGGTGTGGCTGCTGCTGGCCTGGGTGATCGTGCTCGGGACGCTGGTGCCGTTCGCGGTCGAGCTCGTCGCGCTCGGACACCTGCGCGCCACCACGGTCACGATGGTGGCGATGCTCGAGCCGGTCGGGGTCGCCGCGCTCGGCTGGGTGTGGTTCGGCGAGCGGCTCGACGCGGTGGCGCTCGTCGGCGGCGTGGCGGTCGTCGCGGGGATCGTGATCGCGCAGACCGCGCGCCGGGCGCCCGTGCTCGTCGAGCCGCCGCACCTGGGCTGACGGCCCAACCCGGACCTGGCCCGACGGCCCAACCCGCACCTGGCCCGGCGGCCCGGACCACACCGGGCCCGACGTGCACCGACGCGCTCACGGCCGGCACGAGCACCCACACCCGAGAACGTCAGCCGGTCACCCGAGATCCGGTCTAGACCGACCTTTCGCGATCCACCACCTGATCCTGGACATCCGGGACGCCCCGG
Source organism: Nocardioidaceae bacterium (assembly GCA_035457605.1). Classification (GTDB taxonomy): domain Bacteria; phylum Actinomycetota; class Actinomycetes; order Propionibacteriales; family Nocardioidaceae; genus Nocardioides_C. Next base: position 9,624 of record DATIBI010000213.1, on the reverse strand, counting down.
CTTAGCCCGTTCTGACCACGACCTCCGTGGCGAGATCGCGTCATCATCGCGCAGATCCTCGGTTTTACCGGCATTCGGCTACGCGTTCCTCGCAAAGTCGGCCACCATTTCAACTGAGCCGTTCGATGGGGTGGGGACTTGCATCGAGGCGCTCGCAACAAGGCGGTTCCGTGCCGGCCTCGCCGGAGGGATGACGGAGCCGGGCTCGTCCTGACACTGGGCCCCAACCGGGGCAGTGGCCGTCGGCAACGGCGGGGGCGGCCACCTTGGGGCCAGGGTGGGGGGTGACACCTCTCGGTTTCGGCGGGACCACCGGTCTCGCCGGAGCCGGGTGACCACCAGTGGGTTCGCGGTTCGAGGCTCCCCTTTGGAGCGCGGACCCGCACCCCACCCGCACGACCGAGAGACCCGCGTTCAGCAATCCCTGACGTTGAACGCGGGCCTCTCGCATGCCCCGGGAGCGGTGCGCGACCCGGTTAAGGGATGACGACCTCGCCGCCCGGCACGACCGGCAGGTCCCGGCCGGCGACGACGTCGATCGGGTTGGTCATGCAGCGGATGGAGCCGCCGCCCTTGTGGAACTCCGACACGTCCACGAGCACGATCTCGAAGCCCCACTCCTCGAGCTGGGCACGCACCCGGTCGGGGCAGGTCGGCATCAGGATCGTCCGGCCGACCACGATCGAGTTGGCGCAGAAGGTGAGCGCCTCCTCCTCGGTGAGCACCAGCGGCTCGGGCACCAGGGCGAGGGCCGCCTCGGCCGAGGCCTCGTCGAAGGCCGCCGGGCAGACCATGGCCCGGGTCTCGTCGAGCGGGCAGAAGGCCAGGTCCAGGTGGTACATGCCGGGGTGCGTGATCCGCAGCCCCCGGACCCGCACGTCCAGGTTGACCGCCAGGTGCTTGAGGCCGAGCTCCTCGGTGCGCGGCCCGTAGCCCGCGACCAGCGCGTCCCCGAACGCGAACACGTCACCGGCCTCGAGGTGCGCGCCGATGCCGTCGCGTCCGACGTACGCCGTGGCGAAGCCGGCCTGCTCGAACCACGGGCCCGCGGTGAGGGTCTCCATGCGTCGCTCGGCATAGCGCATGTGCGACAGGACGACGCGGTCGCGCCGCTCGTCGTTGACGACGAGGCCCAGGTTCATCGCGTAGACCATGTCCGGGGCGTCCGGGCGCTGCTCGATCACCTCGACCTCGGCGCCCGCGGCGCGGATGGCGTCCACGAGTCCGAGCCACTGCGCGCGGGTGCGAGCCGGGTCCGGCTGGTCGGTGACATCCATGTAGGGGTTGATCGCGTACTCCACACGGAAGTGGTTCGGCTCGACCATCACGTACCGGCGTCCCCACTGCAGCGGCTGTCCCATGTTCGCCTCCCTGGCTCACTCGAAGCTTGATTGTCAGACAATCGGTCAATCAGACGAGGCCTAGTGTGCGGGCGCCCGTTTCGTCCGGTCAAGTTTTGTCGGACAATGTTTCGTGTGTGTCGCGTCGCAGTGACGACGTGGTGACCGCACGGGCCGGCAGGACGCCGGCCGACCCCAGCGAGCAGGAGGCGACGACCCGCGATGACCGGGCCTGCCGAGTCCCCCTTCAGGACGCTTCACCTGGAGCACACCAGCACCGTCGACCGGGTCGCCGAGGAACTGCGCCGGGCGCTCTTCGACGGCGAGCTCGAGCCGGGCACGCCGCTGCGGGAGGTCGCCCTCGCCGACGCGATGGGCGTCTCCCGGTCCACGATCCGGGAGGCCCTGGCGGTCCTGGTCGGGGAGGGTCTGGCCACCCGCACCCCGAACCGCGGGGTCTCGGTGACCGAGCTCGACCCGGGCTCGGTGCGGGACGTGTGCCGGGCGCGTGCGGTGCTGGAGGTGGCCGGGGTACGTCGGTGGGCCACCGCCTCGGAGCAGGCCCGCGACGCCGTGCGTCAGGCGCTGGTCGACTTCACGGTGGTCGCCTCCTCCGACGCCAGCCCGGCAGAGCTCACCGCTGCCCACCTGGCGATCCACCGGGCCCTGACCGGGCTGACCGAGTCCGCCCGGCTGATGGCGCTGGCCGACGCGCTGACCGCGGAGGTGCGGCTCGGCCTGGCCAAGGTCGACCGGATCCGCCGCAACGCGCGCGACCAGGTCACCTCGCACCGCGCGTTGCTCACCCTGCTCGAGCGCGGGGACGTCGAGGCGGCCGCCACCGAGCTCGAGCACCACCTCGAGCACGCCGAGACCTCGATGCTCGAGGCGCTGCACCTGCCCCACGACTGAGCGCCGCGCTCGTCCCGGTCTGGCAGTATCGGTCCCGTGAAGTTCATCATCTGGGTCGCAGTGAACGCGCTGGCGCTCGGGTTCGCCACGTGGCTGCTCGACGGCATCCGGGTGACCGGCGACGACCAGGCGCTGACGGTGATCCTCGTCGCGCTGATCTTCGGCGTGATCAACGCCGTGGTCGCGCCGATCGCGAAGCTGCTGTCGCTGCCGTTCATCATCCTCACGCTGGGACTGTTCCTGCTCGTCGTGAACGCGCTGATGCTGATGCTGACCAGCTGGATCGCCACCGAGCTCGGCCTGGGCTTCCACGTCGAGGGGTTCTGGACCGCCGTGCTCGGCTCGATCGTCATCACGCTCTCCTCGTGGGCGCTCGAGGCCGTGCTGCCGGACGGGGACTGACCCGCGATGACCTCACCCAGCGGGACCGGCCGCCTGCCGCGGGGACGCACTCCCGGGTCGACGTACCGCATCGCCGTGGTCTGCCTCGGGAACATCTGCCGCTCCCCGATCGCGGAGGTGGTGCTCACCGACAAGCTCGCCCGGGCCGGTCTCGACGGCCACGTCGAGGTGGTCTCCGCGGGCACCGGGCCCTGGCACGTGGGTGAGCCGATGGACCGTCGCGCCGCCGCGCTGCTGACCGCGCACGGCTACGACGCGACCGCGCACCGGGGGCAGCAGTTCGACGCCACCTGGTTCGCCGAGTGCGACCTGATCCTGGCGATGGACACGAGCAACCACGCCGACATCACCGACCAGCTCGAGGGCGCCGACGAGGGACGCGTGCGGATGTTCCGCGACTTCGACCCGCGGGCGGGCGACGGGGACCGGGACGTGCCGGACCCCTACTTCGGCGGGGACGAGGGTTTCGAGACCGTCCTGGCGATGGTCGACCGGACCGCTGCTGCGGTCGTGGAGATGCTGGAGCGCGAGCTGAACGGGGGCTGACATGGCGAGGATGGGGACCATCGCGAGCCGGGCGGAAGGACTGCTGGAGGCAGCGGTCGTGGCCACGACACCGGTGGCCGGAGGTGACATCTGCACCTCCACCCGGCTCCGGCTGTCCGACGGCACCTCGGCGCTGATCAAGACCCGCCCGCACGCACCCGAGGACTTCTTCCGCACCGAGGCGGCGGGGCTTGGCTGGCTGGCCGCGGCCGGCGGCGTCGACGTCCCCGACGTGCTCGCGGTGGAGCCGGACTGCCTGATCCTGTCCTGGGTCGAGCCGGGCCGGCCGACTTCGGAGGCCGCGGAGGCGTTCGGCCGGCGGCTGGCCGAGACCCACCTCGCCGGCGCACCGGTCTTCGGCACCGAGTCCGGCGACGACGGCTTCATCGGCACCCTGCCGCTGCCGAACCGGACCGCGCCGACCTGGCCGGAGTTCTTCGCCACCCGCCGGGTGCTGCCGTACCTGAAGCTGGCCCGGGACCGTGGCGCGGTCTCCGCGGCGGACGCGGACGCGGTGGAGTCGGTGGTCCGCAGGATCGTGGACCTGGCCGGTCCGGACGAGCCGCCGGCGCGGCTGCACGGGGACCTGTGGTCGGGCAACGTGTTGTGGGGGCAGGACGGCCGCACCTGGCTGGTCGACCCGGCCGCGCACGGCGGGCACCGAGAGAGCGACCTGGCCATGCTCGCGCTGTTCGGGCTGCCGCAGCTGCCCCGGCTGCTCGACGCCTACCAGGAGCGGGCGCCGCTCGCGGACGGCTGGGTGGACCGGGTCGCGCTGCACCAGCTCTTCCCGCTGCTCGTGCACGCCTGCCTGTTCGGCGGTGGGTACGGTCCCCGCGCCGCCGAGGCCGCCCGGTCCCTGCTCTGACCTTCAGCCACGTCTCAGGTCGAGGTGGCAGGCTAGTCCCGTGGCCACCAGCTCTTCCGTGAACGACGCCGCGGGCGCCGGACCCCGCGTGCTCGTGGTCGACGACGACCGTGCGGTCCGTGAGTCCCTGCGCCGCTCCCTGGAGTTCAACGGCTACGCGGTGACCCTGGCCCACGACGGCGCCGAGGCGCTGGCGACGATCGGCTCCGCGGCGCCGGACGCCCTGGTGATCGACGTGATGATGCCGCGGCTCGACGGCATCGAGACCACCCGCGCGCTGCGCAAGGCCGGCAACGACCTCCCGATCCTGGTGCTCACCGCCCGCGACTCCGTCGGTGACCGGGTCGAGGGCCTCGACGCGGGCGCGGACGACTACCTCACCAAGCCGTTCGCGCTCGAGGAGCTCCTCGCCCGGCTGCGCGCGCTGCTCCGGCGCACCCAGCAGCCGCAGGACGACGACACCGAGCGCGAGCTGCTCGCGTTCTCCGACCTCACCCTGAACCCGGTGACCCGGGAGGTACGACGGGCGGGGCGGTCGATCGACCTGACCCGGACCGAGTTCGCGCTGCTCGAGATGTTCATGCGCCGGCCGCGCCGGGTGCTCGACCGCTCGTTCATCCTCGAGGAGGTGTGGGGCTACGACTTCCCGACGACCGCCAACTCGCTCGAGGTCTATGTCGGCTACCTGCGCCGCAAGACCGAGGCCGAGGGTGAGCCGCGGCTGATCCACACCGTGCGTGGCGTCGGCTACGTGCTCAAGGAAGGCTGATGGCCGGGTTCCACTACAAGCGGTCGCTGGCCAGCCGGGTCACCCTCCTCGCGACGATGGCGGTCGGGCTCTCCGTGGCGATCGTCGCCGTCGCTGCCTACGCCACCGTCCGGGTGCAGATGCAGAACACCCTGGACGAGTCGCTGCTCGACCGGGCGAGCGCCGCCGCGAGCACGAACGCGCTGAGCGTGCTGACCGACCGGCGGGTGCCGGCGTGGACGCTGGGCGCGGCCGACGTACGCATCGGCTTCATCGACGACGAGTGGCACATCTCCACCGTGGCCACCGGCGAGGAGCCGATCGAGCTCGGCGGCCCCGAGGTCGCGGTCGCCGCCGGTGAGCGGGGCTACTCGCTGCGCACCATCGACACCGAGGACGGCAGCTACCGGGTGGTGGCGGTGCCGACCCGCGAGCCCGGGGTGGCGCTGGTGCTCGCGCAGTCGCTGGAGTCGAGCGAGCGCACGCTGGAGAAGCTCGGCATCGTGCTCTTCATCTTCGGCCTGGCCGGCGTCCTCGGCGCGACGCTGGCCGGGCTGGCCGTGGCGATGAACGGGCTGCGGCCGGTGCGCCGGCTGACCCGGGCGGCCGAGGAGATCGCGCGCACCGAGAAGCTCGACCCGATCGAGGTGGAGGGCAACGACGAGATCGCCCGGCTGGCCACCGCGTTCAACGCGATGCTGGCCGCCTTGTCGGCCTCCCGCGACCGGCAGCGGCAGCTGGTCGCCGACGCCGGGCACGAGCTGCGCACGCCGATGACGTCGTTGCGGACCAACCTCGACCTGCTGGTGCAGGCCGAGGAGCGCGGCGGCCTGTCACCAGAGGCGCGGGCCGAGCTGCTCGCCGACGTGCGCTTCCAGATCGAGGAGCTCAGCACGCTGGTCGGGGACCTGGTCGAGCTGGCCCGCGACGACCAGGAGCCGCGCACGGTGGAGCCGGTGGACCTCTCGGAGGTGACGCACCGGGCCGTGGAGCGGGTCCGCCGACGCGCTCCCGGCCTGCACTTCGAGGTGCACGCGGAGCCGTGGTGGGTCACCGGGGAGTCCGGTGCCCTGGAGCGCGCGATCACCAACCTGCTCGACAACGCCGCCAAGTGGAGCCCGCCGCTCGGCGTCGTCACGGTCACCCTCGAGGAGGGCAGCCTGCTCGTCGCGGACCAGGGCGAGGGCATCTCCGACGAGGACCTGCCGCACGTCTTCGACCGGTTCTACCGGTCCAAGGAGTCGCGGACCATGCCCGGCTCCGGGCTCGGCCTGTCCATCGTCCGCCAGGTCGCCGAGCGCCACGGCGGCTCGGTCCGCGCCGGTCGCATGGACGACGGTGGCGCCGCGTTCTGGCTGGAGATCCCCGGCGCACCGGAGCAGCCCGGCGAGGCGGAGCCGTCGCCCGGCCGTCCCGCGCACGACACCGTCGAGGCGTGAACCGGCCGGCGGCCGGGCTCTTGGCCGAGTCGTAGCGCCTTCTCAGTCCGGACTCAGGTTGGCTCGGCATCCTGGAGGCATGACCGAGCAGACCCCGCACCAGGACGCGAACCGGAACACTCATCCGGACGCGAACCGGGACGCGAACCAGGACACCGAGCACACCCAGCCGATCCCCACGGCGACCAGCACCCACCACTACGACGCCGGTCCGTTCGGCTTCCCCGCCCAGCCGACGCCGCCGCCGCAGCCGTCGCGGCCCCGCGGCGCGGTCACGGCCGGCGTGCTCGTCGCGGCACTGGTCGTGGGCGGTCTGGCCGGCGTCGCAGGCGCGGCCGGCTTCACCGCGTTCGACCAGCTCGGCGACCAGCCCACCAGCACCGCGACGACGCCGGTCACCAGCGCCTCGGTGAGCGACCGCGAGGACACCCCCGCCCCCGAGGGCTCGGTGGAGGACGTGGCCAACTCGGTGCTGCCCTCGGTGGTCAAGATCAACGTCACCGGCGGGCAGGGGCAGGGCTCCGGGTCGGGGGTGGTCCTCAGCTCCGACGGCGAGATCCTCACCAACAACCACGTGGTGGAGGTCGCCGCCCAGGGCGGCACGATCTCGGTGAGCTTCAACGACGGCAGCGCGGCGCGGGCCAGCGTCGTCGGCACCGACCCGCTGACCGACCTCGCGGTGATCAAGGCGGAGGACGTCTCCGGGCTCACCCCGGCCACCCTGGGCGAGGCGCAGAACCTCGACGTCGGCGAGGAGGTGATCGCGATCGGCTCGCCGTTCGGGCTCGAGGCCACGGTCACCAGCGGCATCGTCTCCGCCCTCGACCGGCCGGTGTCGGTGGGCGAGTCCTCCTCCAACAGCCTCGACACCACCTACCCCGCGATCCAGACCGACGCCGCGATCAACCCCGGCAACTCCGGCGGCCCGCTGGTGAACATGCAGGGCGAGGTCGTCGGCATCAACTCCTCCATCCGCAGCTCGAGCTCGATGGGCGAGGGCGGGTCGATCGGCCTCGGCTTCGCGATCCCGCTGGACAAGGTGCTGCCGATCGTGGACCAGCTCCGCGCGGGCGATACCCCCACCCATGCCCGGCTCGGCGTGACCGTCTCCGACGCCGCCACCGACAGCGGCCTGCTCACCGGGGCGGGCATCGGCGAGGTCGGGTCCGGCACCGCGGCGGACGAGGCCGGGCTGGAGCCCGGTGACGTGGTGACCAAGGTCGACGACCAGCCCGTCTCGGGCTCGGAGTCCCTGGTGGCAACAATCCGCGGGTACCGCCCCGGCGACACGGTCACCCTGACCGTCGTACGCGACGGGGAGACCCGGACGGTCCAGGTCACCCTCGACAGCGACGAGGGCTCGGCGTCCTCCTGACCCCCGTGTGGCGGGCCGGCCCCGGGCGGTCGGCCCGTCACACCGGGTCCGCGCGGCGTAGCGAGGGCAGCCAGCCCGGCTACCCGGCCAGCGCGGCGAGCAGCCGGGCCGCCTTCCACCGGGTCTCGGCGTACTCGCTCTCCGCGTCGGAGCGGACGGTGATCCCGCCGCCGGTGCCCAGGGTGTAGCCGCCCGCCGCGTGCACCAGGGTCCGGATCACCACGCCGAGGTCGGCGCGCCCGTCGCCGCTGATCCAGCCGAACGCGCCGGAGTACACCCCGCGCGGGCTGGTCTCCACGTCCGCGACGATCTCCATCGTCCGCAGCTTCGGCGCCCCCGTCATCGACCCCGCCGGGAACAGCGCCCGCAACGCCTGGAGCGTGGTCACCCCGTCGCGCAGGTGACCCTGCACCGTGGACACCAGCTGGTGGACCGACGGGTAGGACTCGACCTTCATCAGCGCCGGTACCGAGACCGTCCCCGGGTCGCAGACCATCGACAGGTCGTTGCGGAGCAGGTCGACGATCATCAGGTTCTCGGCCCGGAAGCGCGGGTCGGTGGCCAGCGCGACCCGGTTCGCCTCGTCCTCCGCCGCCGTCGTGCCGCGCGGCGTGGTGCCCTTGATCGGCTTGGTCTGCACCCACCGGCGCCGGTCGACGGTGGCGAACCGTTCCGGGCTGGAGCTGAGCACGCTCACCCCGCGGTGCTGGAGGAAGCCGGCGTACGGCGCGGGGTTGGTCCGGCGCAGCCGCAGGTAGGCCTCGACCGGCGGCAGGTCGGAGACGACCCGGTGCCGGTAGGTCAGGTTCACCTCGTAGGAGTTGCCCAGCCGCAGCTGCTCCTGCACCCGGTCGAACCAGCCGGCGTACTCCTCCGGCCCGACCCACCCGGCCGTGAGGCCGCCCCCGTCGACCGGCGGCTCGGTGCCGGGAGGCTCCGCGTCGTCGGGGTGCTCGAACACCAGCTGTCGCGGCGAGCGCATCCACACGGCGTCCGGCACCCTCCCGGGCCCCGCCGGCTCGACCAGCGACGGCAGGTCGGGTCGGCTCGCGTAGCCGAGGTAGCCGACCCAGCTCACCCCCGGGTGGTTCCCGTCCCGGGCCATCTCCTGCTCCAGCGCGGCGAAGACGTCGTCCCCGACCACCTCGCTGCGCCGGCCGGTGTGCCGCGACACCTGCCCGGCGGCGGCGTCGTAGGTCAGCGAGACGTCGTCGTCCTCGAGCCAGCCGAGCAGGGACCGCCGCCCGGACCAGTCGCGCGACCCACCGCCGTCGAGCCAGTACATCCGCTCGTGCCGGGCCGCGATGTCGCGGAACGCCGTCACCGGGTCGGTCCAGGTCATCGCAGCTCCAGGAAGTTCGCGACCATCAGCTCGCCGTGCCGGGTGAGCACCGACTCCGGGTGGAACTGCACGCCCCACAGCGGCAGCGTCCGGTGCGCCACCCCCATCACCACCGGCCCGTCCTCGCCCTCGCACCAGGCGGTCTCGGTGAGTACGGCGGGCAGGGCGACCGCGGCCAGGGAGTGGTACCGGACCGCGGGGAACCCGTCAGGCACGCCGCGGAAGATGCCGCTGCCGTCATGGTGCACGACGGCCACCTCGCCGTGCGCGGGTGTGACCGGCCGGACCCGTCCGCCGTACTCCGAGACCAGTCCTTGCATGCCGAGGCAGACCCCGAGCACCGGGACCGTCGCGGCGCGGAGCACCTCCCGGCCCACCGAGAAGTCCCGGGGCGTGTCCGGGTTGCCCGGCCCGGGCGAGAGCACCACGTGGCTGAACCGCCCGTCCAGCAGGGTGGACGCGGCCACCTCGTCGTGCTCGACCACCGTCGGCAGTACTCCCGTCACCGCGGCGACGAGATGGACCAGGTTCCAGGTGTAGGAGTCGTGGTGGTCGACGACGACCACCCGCGGGTTCATGTCAGGAGCTCGAGCACGAGGTCGTGGATCAGCTCGTAGCCGTGCTCGGTGAGGATCGACTCGGCGTGGAACTG
>DATIBI010000212.1:0-3775 GCA_035457605.1 Nocardioidaceae bacterium | reverse complement strand
CGGCCCGCGCCCATCCGGTCGAGCACCGCGCCGTAGATCGTGAACAGCACGATGTAGGTCGCGGCCACGTCGAGCGGGACGCCGAAGAAGCCGCTCGCCTCGTTGTAGAGGGCGTTGACGATCTGCTCGACGTTCAGGCCGATGTGCGCGATCGACCACTCGACCGGGAGGTAGCCGCCGTAGTAGGCGTAGAGGAAGAACACCAGGCACACCGCGGGCAGGACCAGCCCGGTGGTACGGCGGGCGGCCTCGAGGACCAGCGCCATGAGCACCATGCCGGCGACCACGTCGAGGACGAGCAGCGAGCCCTGCCGGTCGAGGAAGCCGGTGTAGCCGCCTCCGCCGATCGCCATCTGCGGCAGCGGCAGCACGGGGTAGAGCGCGACCAGGAAGGTGATCCCGGCGAGCACCCAGTCCAGGAGGCTCGGCCGGTCGGCACCGCGCACCCGCGGCCGGTAGCACAGGTACACCAGCGGCAGGGTGACGCCGAGGAACACCACCAGGTAGTACTGGCTGCCCTGCTCCAGAGGCCAGAACACCTGGCGGAGCACGAACAGCGACACCGCCAGGCACCACAGCCGCACGAACAGGTCCAGGCGCGGCGGGAGGTGACGAGAGGGACGCTCCTCGTCGTTCTCCGCGACGAGCGCCTCCACGTCGGGTCTGCTCTGGGTAGGCATGCCGGGTAACGTATGGACGTGTCGGGGGTCACAGCCAGGGGGCGACCCCGAGACTTAACACAGACTTGACGTTCCCGTTCCCCAAGAGCCGAGGTCCATGCGCACGCTGCTCGTCGAGGACGACGACCGGGTCGTCGAGGCGCTCACCCCTGCACTGCACAAGGCCGGGCTGCACGTGACCCGGGCGGCCACCGCGGCCGAGGCGCTGGAGCGGTTCGGGCAGGCGGACCTGGTGCTGCTGGACATGGGCCTGCCGGACCAGGACGGGCTGGCGTTGTGCCGGCAGATCCGGGAGCGGTCCGACGTACCCATCATCGCGGTGACCGCCCGGCGTGAGGAGACGATGGTGGTCTCCGCGCTGCGCAGCGGGGTCGACGACTACGTCACCAAGCCCTACAGCCTGGCCGAGCTGCTGGCCCGCATCGACGCGGTGATGCGGCGGTTCGGGCACGCGGTGGTGCCGCTGGTCACCGAGTTCGCCGACGTCCGGATCGACCCCGGCGCGCGGCAGGCGTTCGTGGCGGGCGAGCCGGTCGCGCTGGCGCGCAAGGAGTTCGAGCTGCTGCAGGTGCTGATGCAGGGCGACGGCGACCTGGTCACCCGCGAGGCGCTGATGGAGCAGATCTGGGACACCGCGTGGGTCGGCGCGTCGCGGACCCTCGACGTGCACGTGGCGAACCTGCGCGCGAAGCTGGGCCGGCCGCAGCTGATCGAGACCGTCCGCGGGGTCGGGTACCGGCTGGCCCCGGACCGGGGCTGATCCGTGCGCAGGCGCCTGCTGGCGGTGGCCGGCCTGCTGGTCGGGGTGCTGCTGGTCGCGCTGATGGCGCCGCTGGTCGGTGCCTACGCCGAGGACCGCACCCAGGACCTGTTCGTGGACCGGCTCACCGACGCGACCCGGTTCGCCGTCCTCGCCGAGGACACGCTCGAGGGCGGCAGCTCCGGCGGGCTGGTCACCGACCTCGAGCGCTACGGGCAGGTGTACGGCGGTGCGGTCGCCGTGGTCAACGCCAACCGCCAGGTGGTGGCGACGTCGCAGCCCGACCTGGACGTGACCCGTCCGGAGGTGGCGCGCGTGGTGGACCAGGCGTTGGCCGGCAGCGGCTCGCCCCAGCCGGAGACGTTCTGGCCGTGGCGCGAGGAGGTGTTCGTGCTCGGGGCGCCGGTCGGCCGGGACGCGCAGGTGCTCGGCGCGGTGGTGGTCGTCGCCCCGACGGACTCGGTGCGCACCGACGTCGCGGTCCGGTTCGGCTGGCTCGCGCTGGCGGGGCTGAGCACCCTCGCGCTCACCGCGGTCGGGGTCGTGGCGCCGTTCGTGCGCTGGATCCTGCGCCCGGTGCACGACCTCGACGTCGCGGCGAGACGGCTGGCCGGCGGGGACCTGAGCTCCCGGGTGCCGGCCCGGACCGGCCCGCCGGAGCTGCGGGAGCTGGCCGGGTCGTTCAACCAGATGGCCGACAACGTGGAGATCTCCCAGCAGCAGCAGCGGGACCTGATTGCCGACGCGTCCCACCAGCTGGGGAACCCGCTCACCGCGCTGCGGTTGCGGATCGAGAACCTGGGTGACTCCTGCGACGACGTGGCAGGGGTCGACCGGGCGCTGGAGGAGACCGACCGGCTGAACCGGATCGTGGAGTCGCTGCTGGACCTGAGCCAGGTCGGCGCGCACCGGCCGGACCTGGTCGAGGTCGAGGTGGCCACCGCGGTGCGGAAGCGGTGCGAGATGTGGCGGCCGGTGCTCGCGGGGCTCACCGTGGAGGCGCCGGAGTCCGCGGTCGCGCTGGCCACGGCCGACCTGGTCGACCTCGTGCTCGACGCGCTGCTCGACAACGCCGCCAAGTTCGCCGGCGGGTCGCCGGTGTCGGTGAGCGTGAGGGTGGGGGAGCGGGTCGTGCTCGCCGTCCGCGACCACGGCCCCGGGCTGCACGCCGAGGACGTGGAGAAGGTCGGCCGGCGGTTCTTCCGCGGGCGGCAGCACCAGAACGTCGCGGGCACCGGGCTCGGGCTGGCGATCGTGCGGGCGCGGGTGCTCGACGTGGGTGGCGCGATGACGGTGGCGCGGGCCGACGGTGGGGGGCTGCGGGTGGAGGTCGCGCTCAGGCGCGCTGCTCCCGGTAGTAGCGCAGCGCCCCCGGATGCAGGTCCAGCGGCGAGGTGAAGACCGCGGCGCCGAGGGTGGGCTGCCGCACTCCGGGGGCGAGCCGGTCGACGGCGGCCTGGGCCTCGAACATCACCCGGGTGACCGCGTAGCCGAGGTCCGCGGGCATGCTGCGGGCGACCACGACGTAGTTCTTGACGCTGACGGTGTCGACCGCCGAGGGCAGCCGGTACGTCGATGCGGGGATCGGCCCGTCGACGTACTCCGGCCCGAACTCCTCCACCAGCAGCGGCACCATGTCCCGCAACGTGAGCAGGCGGACCGGGATGCGCCGGGACAGCTCGGCCACGGCCTGGTTGGGGAGGCCGCTGACGAAGAAGAACGCGTCGAGGTCCCCGGTGACGAGAGCGTCGGCGGAGTCCTCGAGCGGGTCCGTGCGGACCTCGATGTCGCGCTGGTCGACCCCGCCGAGCTCGAGCACCCGCTCGGCGACGACCCGGGTGCCGGAGCCGCCGGCGCCCAGACCCACCCGGCGTCCGCGGAGGTCGCGTGGCTCGGTGATGGAGGAGTCGGCGCGGACGACGAGGTGCACGAAGCTGTCGTAGGTGCGCGCGAGCGCGACCACGTCGAGCGGGACGGGGAAGTCACCGGTGCCACGGACGGCGTCGGAGGCGGTGTCGCCCAGGGAGAAGCCGAGGTCGCAGGTCCCGTCGTGCACCATGCGCAGGTTCTCCACCGAGGCGTCGGTGAGCCGGGTGCGGGAGGTGACGCCGTCGAGCCGCCGCTCCAGGACGGTGCTCAGCGCCTCGCCGTAGCGGGCGAAGACGCCCCCGGGGTTCCCGGTGGCCACGCTGAGGTCGGTGGCCGGGAACGCAGCCCAGTCGTCGTTGACGCAGCCGGCGAGCCCCGTGGTGACCCCGGTGGTGAACAGGGTGGCGAGCGGGGTCGCGAGCAGGGCCCGCCTGCTGATCCGCAACGCCATCGGCACAGGATGGCA
>DATIBI010000211.1:0-18257 GCA_035457605.1 Nocardioidaceae bacterium | reverse complement strand
GCGAGACCGGGCGCTCGACCCGGACCATGACGGCCGGCCGCAGCGGCCGGCGGGTGCGCACCAGCCGCCCGACGACCTGTCCGTCGGGCCGGGTGAGCATCTCGACGTCGGTGCCTCCGGGGACCTCGAGGACCACCTCCTGCTCGCCCGGCGCCAGGTCCACCGGCACGGCCAGCTCGTGCTCGCGGGCCTCGTCCCACGAGGTGTGGCGAGCTCCGTCGACGTCGAGCTCCGGGACTCGCGCGAAGCCGCCGTCGACGGCACGCTCGACGGTGCGGACCTGCACCTGCAGGAACCGCATCCGCAGCGTCAGCGCCGTCGGCCGCCCGTCGACCACCACGTCGGTGCGGCACCACGACCGCTCCGAGGGGTCGGCGGCCGCGACGTCCTCGGGCATCAGCACGCCCCACTGCCAGCGCACCCGGTTCTTCGCCGCGGACGCGCGGTAGGGGTAGAGCAGGTAGCCCTCGAAGAGCACCGCGTCGGCCACCGCCCGCGCCGAGTCCAGCCCGTTCACTCCCCCACCTCCCGCAGCAGCCGGTCGACCGCCTCGTCCCAGCCGACGAGCCCGTGCCGGCTGCGGTAGGCCGCCAGCCGCTGGTACGTCGGACGGGCCAGTCGCAGCCACGCCTGGCCGGGGAAGTGGGCGTCCATCGCGGCACGCCACACCGCCACCGGCATCCGGACCGCGGTCTCCTTGTGCCACGGCACCGGGAGCACCTGCAGCGCGGAGCCGGTGCCGCCCACCGGACCACCCCTCGTGCCACCCACCGGGGCACCCACCGTGCCGGTGAACACGGTGCCGCTGAACAGCAGCAGCAGCGGCACCTCGCCGTCCTCCAGCGCGGCGAGGTACTTGTGCGCCGCGACCTCCACGTCGTAGCTGCACGGCAGCCGCAGCTCGAAGTCCCGCTGCCCGGTGAACCCGGGCAGGGTCTCGGCGAGGAAGGCCAGCTGCAGCGGCTTCATCGTCTGCCCCCAGCGGGACCGGTCCCCGAACAGGTCGACCACGGCCGCGCCCTCCTCGGCCGAGTAGTGCCGGCGCAGCGGCTCGATCCGCACCTGGCAGCGCAGCGCCAGCGCGTGCACCCGGACACCGGAGTGCTCCTCGACCCGCATCCGGAAGACCACCGTCGGCCCGGCCGCGAACCGGTCCGCCTCCACGCCGAGGAAGGTGAAGTCGACGTCGAACGGGGCGCCCATCGGGGTGCCTCCGCCCGGCAGGCCCTGCTCAGACACCGGAGCCTGCCCGGTGCACGCGGGAGGACCGGCGGTCGAGGCCGTCGAAGAACGCGTCCAGCCGGTGCCAGACCTCGGGCCCGCCGGCCAGCCCGGTCCAGTGCAGGCGGACCAGGCCGACCAGCTCGTAGCAGACGTCGACCGGCACCAGGTAGCAGGAGAACCGGTCGTCGTGGCGGCGGAGCAGGACGGCCTCCACGTCAGGCTCCAGCACGTCCAGCACCGGGTTGGCCTCGGCGATGCCGGACCACGCCTCGAGGTCGAGCAGGGACTCGGTCGCCCCGCCGGGGCCGGGGTAGAACATCAGCAGCCTGTCCGCGCCGGTCTGCCGGAACGCGAACGCCAGGTCGACCGGGATCCGCAGCGCCTCCCACTGCGCGTCGTCGATCCGGACGTCCTCGACGGTCCGGACCTCCTCGCCCACGGCGCGGTAGCGGCCTCGGCCGGCCCCACGCGGCGCGAAGAGCAGGTAGCACGGCCGGCACACGCACAGCAGCCGGTGCTCGCCGGTGTCCGCGAGGTGCCCGTGCCGGTCGCCGAGCTCGACCGCGCACATCTCGCACCGTTCCGGCTGGGGCGCCGCGGGTGGCTCGGGCACGGCCAGCCGGCGCAGCGCCCCGAGGCCCGCCCGCCTGGGCTCGCCGGCGGTCATGGCGCCACCCCTGCCCCGGCGGGGACGGCGACCTTCCAGCCGGCCCCCTCGGGCAGCAGCGGCAGCGGTTCGAGGTGCGCGGCGCCGTCCTGCTCCGCGCGACCGGCCAGCCGCACGTCGTACCTCCCGGCACAGCCGGCGCAGGTGAGCAGGTCGCCGTCGAGGTTGCCGGAGGACAGCTCACCCCGACAGCCCGGGCAGCGGTCCCGGTAGGCGACGAGGGTCCCGTCGAGGTTGGCCAGGAACACCGGGTCACCGGCCACGAGCAGCCGGGTGGTCTGCCGTGGTGGCAGGTCGACGTCGATGTGCTCCCAGCCGCCCTCGGCCTGCGCCGGCCGGAAGGGCTGGATCTGCAGCAGCGGCGGCTCGGCCACCATTCCCTGCACGTCGATCCCGGTCACGTCGGGCGCGGCCGCCCAGATCGCCTCCTCGATGGCGTTGCGCACCGTCTGCGACGACGACGGGCAGCCGTCGCAGCTCCCCTGCAGCCGCAGGTGCACCACGGCCGCCTCGTCGACCCCGAGCAGTTCGACCCCGCCGGCGTGCGAGCCGAGGTAGGGCCGGACGCCGTCCAGCGCCGCCTGCACCCGGCTCTCGACGGTGTCGGGGTGCAGGTCGTGCAGGACCAGCAGCGCGGCCAGCAGGTCGTCGCCGGCGAGCCGCCGCAGGATCTGCTCCCGGGCCTGCTCCTGTCCCGCGGAGAGCACCTCCACCGCGCGCTCGAGCCCGATCCCGTACATCTGCACCAGCGTCCGCACGAGCTCCTCGACGCGCTCGGCGACCGCGGGCACGGCGCTCTGCTCGACCTCGGCGATCAGGGTGTCCACCCGCTCGGCGAGGCGTTGCACCTCGTTGCCGGCCACCGCCGCCTCCTCGGCTCAGTAGGGCTTGACCGGCATGGACGGCGCGTGCACCTGCTCCACGACCTTGCCGCCTCCGGTGTACATGTGCACCCCGCAGGGCAGGCACGGGTCGAAGCTGCGCACCGCGCGCATGATGTCGATGCCCTTGAACGTCTCCGGCGGGTTCTCCTCGAAGATCGGCGTGTTCTGGACCGCGTCCTCGTACGGCCCCGGGGTGCCGTAGGTGTCGCGGACGCTGCCGTTCCACGGGGTCGGCGGGTAGGGGTGGTAGTTCGCGATCTTGCCCTCGCGGATCACCATGTGGTGGCTGAGCACGCCCCGGACCGCCTCGGTGAACCCGACGCTGACCGCCTCCTCGGGCACCGAGAACTCGGTCCAGGTCTTGGTCCGGCCGGCCCGCACCTCGGCCAGCGCCATGTCGCAGAAGTGCAGCGCGAGCGCGGCGGAGTAGGCCTGGAAGTAGGTCCGGGCCCGGTTCCGCTCCAGGGCGTTGCTCCACTGCGGGATCTTCCACTCGAAGGTGACCTCCGGCTTGAGCGCGGTCCGCGGCAGGTTGATCACGAGACTGGACCCGGTCGCCTTCACGTAGCCGCAGTCCACCAGCCCGCTCAGCGCGGTCGACCACAGCCGGGCGATCGGCCCGCCGCCGGTGTCGAGGGCGAGGTGGTCGGTGCCGTCGAACCAGCGCGGCGACATCGTCCAGCTGTAGTTGTGGTCGAAGTCCCGCTTGCCCGGCTTGGGGATGGTGTGCTGGTTCCACGGGTGCCGGCGGTCCACCGGGTTGCCCAGCGGGTCGTGGGTGACGAACACCTCGCGCTCGGACTCCGCCCAGTCCTCGTAGTAGGAGTGCCCGAGCAGGATGCGCAGGCCGAGGTTGATGTCAACAAGGTCGTTGGTGACCAGCTGGCCGTCGACGATCACGCCGGGGGTCACGAACATCTTCTTCCCCCAGCTGCTCATCGTCTGGTAGCGGAAGTCGCAGTGCTCGGGGTCGTTCAGCGAGCCCCAGCAGCCGAGCAGGATGCGCCGCTGGCCGACCTTCTCGTAGCCGGGCAGGGCCTCGTAGAAGAAGTCGAACAGGTCGTCGTGCAGCGGCACGACCTTCTTCATGAACTCCACGTAGCGCATCAGCCGGGTCAGGTAGTCGGTGAACAGCTGGATGGTGGCCGTCGTACCCACCCCGCCCGGGTAGAGCGTCGACGGGTGCACGTGCCGACCCTCCATGAGGCAGAACATCTCCCGGGTGTAGCGGCTGACCTGCAGCGCCTCCCGGTAGAACTCCCCCTCGAGCGGGTTGAGCGCGCGCATGATGTCGCCGATCGTGCGGTAGCCGTGCACGTCCGCGTGCGGCGCCTCGGTGCTGTTCGCGCGGTCGAGGACGCCGGGGTTGGTCTCCTTGACCATCCGCTCGCAGTAGTCCACCCCGACCAGGTTCTCCTGGAAGATGTTGTGGTCGAACATGTACTCCGCGGCCTCGCCGAGGTTGATGATCCACTCGCCGAGGTGGGGCGGGGCGATGCCGTAGGCCATGTTCTGGTTGTAGACCGAGCAGGTCGCGTGGTTGTCCCCGCAGATGCCGCAGATCCGGCTGGTGATGAAGTGGGCGTCGCGCGGGTCCTTGCCCTTCATGAACAGGCTGTAGCCGCGGAAGATCGACGAGGTGCTGTGGCACTCGCGGACCTCCTTGGCCTTGAAGTCGATGGTGGCGTAGATGCCCAGGCTGCCGACGATCCGGGTGATCGGGTCCCACGCCATCTCCACGACGTCGGTGGACTGCCCGCTGGTCGCGGTCGGCTTGCTCGCTGTGGTGGTCATGGCTTCCCTCGTCACCAGGTCTTGGAGAATCCGGTCGTGAGCTCGCTGCCCTTGGCGCGCCAGCGCGGCTCCTTGTCGGCGGTGCTCATCGTGATCCCGCGCAGGCGGCGGACCGCGGCCCCGTAGAGGGTGCTCGCGGTCGAGGACACCCGCGCTCCGGGCGGCTCGTCCATGAACGGCATGAACTTGTCCGGGAAGCCGGGCATCGTGCAGCCGATGCAGATGCCGCCCACGTTGGGACAGCCGCCGACGCCGTTGATCCAGCCGCGCTTGGGCACGTTGCACTTCACCACCGGGCCCCAGCAGCCGAGCTTGACGATGCACTGCGGCGAGCCGTACTCGGTGGCGAACTGGCCCTGCTCGTAGTAGCCGGCGCGGTCGCAGCCCTCGTGCACGGTCATCCCGAACAGCCAGCGCGGACGCAGCGCCTCGTCGAGCGGGATCATCGGCGCCTGCCCGGCGAGCTGGTAGAGCAGGTAGACCAGCGTCTCGGAGAGGTTGTCGGGATGGATCGGGCAGCCCGGCACGCACACGATCGGCAGGCCGGCCTTCGACTTCCAGTCCCAGCCGAGGTAGTCCGGCACCCCCATCGCGCCGGTCGGGTTGCCGGCCATGGCATGGATGCCGCCGTAGGTCGCGCACGTCCCGACCGCCACCACGGCGGTCGCCTTCGGCGCGAGCCGGTCCAGCCACTCCGAGGTGGTCATCGGCTGCCCGGTCAGCGGGTTGTTGCCGAACCCGCACCAGTAGCCCTCCGGCTTGATCGCCTCGTTCGGGATCGACCCCTCGACGATGAGCACGAACGGCTCGAGCTCGCCGCGGTCGGCCTTGTGCCACCACTCGATGAACGTGTCCGCGCCCTGCTCGGGCCCGCACTCGAAGTCGATGAGCGGCCAGTGCACGGCGATCTTCGGCAGCCCCGGCAGCGCCCCCAGCACGATCTCCTCGATGCTGGGCTGGGTTGCCGCGGTCAGTGCGACCGAGTCCCCGTCACAGCTCAGCCCGCCGTTCATCCAGAGGACGTGCACCACACCCTCGTCCGCTTCCTGCTGCGCCCGCTCATCGGCCACCGTGCTCGTCATCGGACCACCGCCTCGCTCGACCGGCGCGCCCCGCCCTCGCCCGGGCGTGAGCCCCTTTGCCCTCCCAACGTAAGGGCGGTCGAGGGCCCGTGGGGCGGGCGATTTTCGCGGCATTCCCCGAGTCGCGGAACCCCGGATTTTGCGCCCGCGGGCAGGATCGAAGGCATGCACGCTCCCGAGCTCAGCCGCCGCGACCCGAAGGCCCCGCCGACCGGGCTGGTGCTGATGCTGCACGGCGGGACCCAGCACAGCGTCGAGCCGGTCGGCGAGCGCAGCGCCTCGTGGCGCCGCTCGGCGTGGATGCGGGACCAGATCGCCGGCCGCCTGCACCGCGAGGGCCTCGCGGTGTGGCTGCTGCGCTACGCCCAGCGCGGCTGGAACGCCCAGGGGCCCGCCGGCCCGGCGCCGGTCACCGACGCCCGCTGGGCGCTCGAGCAGGCGCGTCGCGAGCTCGGTCCGCTGCCCGTCGTGCTCCTCGGCCACTCGATGGGCGCCCGGACCGCGGTCGCCGTCGCCGACGCCCCCCACGTGACCGGGGTGGTGGCGCTCGCGCCGTGGCTGCCCGCGGACGAGCCGTACCGCGCGCTCGCCGGCCGGCACCTGGCCGCGGCGCACGGTCGCCGGGACAAGATCACCTCGGCCCGGCAGACCGAGGAGTTCGTACGCCGGGCGGGGTCGGTCGCCGCGTCGGCGGAGTTCCACGACATCGGCCCGGTCGGGCACTACATGTTCCGCCGGATCTCGGCCTGGAACGAGTTCGCGGCCTCCCGGTCGATCGCCTTCGTCGGCTCCGAGGTCGGACCGGTCCGGTAGTCAGCGCTCCTCGCCGACCAGCTCCTGCCACCCCGAGCCGTCCACGTGCTCGAAGATCAGGTTGGTCTCGGAGTGCTGGACGGCCGGGTGCGTGGCCAGGTAGCGCAGCACGAAGTCGCGCAGGTCCTCGGCGTCCCGCGCGACCACGTGGAGCAGGTAGTCGTCGGCGCCCGCGGTGTGGAACATCGACAGCACCCCGGGCCAGGTCGGCGCGGCGGCCCGGAAGCCGTCCACCTCCTTGCGGCTGTGCTGGCCGAGCCGGACCGCGATCATCGCTTGGAGGGACAACCCCATCGCCGCGAGGTCGACGTCGGCGCGGTAGCCGCGGACCAGTCCGCTGCGGCGCAGGTTGCGCAGCCGCAGCGAGACCGTCGACTCCGCGACGCCGACCGCGGCCGCCAGAGCAGCCCCCGGGGCACGGGCATCGCTGGCCAGCGCGCGCAGCAGCGCCCGGTCCACCCGGTCCAGCGCGCGTTTCTTCGACGGCATGTGGCCCACCTCACCTCGTCCTGCAGATTCTTCGATGGTACGGCGGGCAAGCGCTGATCGTTGCACCGACATTGTCAGCACTCGCAGATGGTGCTGGTCTGGCCGCATGACCTCCACCCCGTTCCGTCACCTCGAGACCACCGCCGTGCACGCCGGGATGGCCGGTGTCACCGAGTCCGGCTCGCACGTGCCGACGATCGACCTGTCGAGCACGAACCCGCTGCCCTCGGTCGAGGAGGGCGGGGACGCCTACGAGCACCTCGCCACCGGCGGGAGCCTGCTGGACGGGCAGACCGCGGTCTACCAGCGGCTCTGGCAGCCGGGCGTGGCCCGGTTCGAGGCCGCCCTCGCCGAGCTCGAGCAGACCAGCAACGCGGTCGCCTTCTCCTCGGGCATGGCCGCCCTGAGCGCCTGCCTCATCGCCTCGGTCCAGCGCGGCCGGCCGCACGTGGTGGCGCTGCGCCCGCTCTACGGCGGCAGCGACCACGTGCTCGCGACCGGGCTGCTCGGCACTCAGGTCACCTGGTGCGAGCGGCAGGAGGAGGTCGCGGCGGCCGTGCGCCCGGACACCGGCCTGGTGGTGGTGGAGACGCCGGCCAACCCGACCTGCGACCTCGTGGACCTCGAGTCCGTGGTGGCCGCGGCAGCCGGCGTCCCGGTCCTCGTCGACAACACGTTCGCCACCCCCGTCCTGCAGCAGCCGGCCCGGCACGGGGCGGGTCTGGTGCTGCACAGCGCCACCAAGTTCCTCGGTGGGCACGGGGACGTGGTCGGTGGCGTGGTGGCCTGCGACGAGGACTGGGCCGCCTCCCTGCGCCAGGTGCGGGCGCTGACCGGCGGGATCCTGCACCCGTTCGCCGCCTA
Organism: Nocardioidaceae bacterium; assembly: GCA_035457605.1. GTDB lineage: Bacteria > Actinomycetota > Actinomycetes > Propionibacteriales > Nocardioidaceae > Nocardioides_C. Next base: position 10,440 of record DATIBI010000211.1, on the reverse strand, counting down.
CCTGCTGCACCGCGGGCTGCGCACCCTGCCGGTGCGGGTCCGTGCCCAGCAGGCGACGGCGGCCGAGCTCGCGCACCGGCTGGGCGCCCACGACGCGGTCGCCGGGGTGCACTACCCCGGGCTGCCGGGCACCGACCCGCACGGCGTGGTCGGCCGGCAGATGCACGGCGGGGGCTGCATCCTGGCGCTCGAGCTGGCCGGCGGCTACGCGGCTGCCGCCCGGTTCGTCGAGGGGGTCCGCCTCGCGACCCACGCGGTCTCGCTCGGCGGCGTCGACACCCTGGTGCAGCACCCGGCGTCGCTGACGCACCGGCCGGTCGCGCCGGAGGCCCGCCCGGGCGCCGGGGTGGTCCGGATCTCGGTCGGCCTCGAGCACGTGGACGACCTGACCGTGGACCTGCTCCAGGCGCTCGACGCGACGCTGGAGGCCGCGCCGACCGTGGCTGCCTCCGCCGCCGCGGAGCCGGAGCCTGCGGCGCTCTGATCGGAACGCGCCTGCTCGACGAGCAGCGGGGGACGTGGTCCGCGGCCGACCTGTGAGGGTGGTCAGAGGGAGGAGAGGTTCCGCGCGACCCGGGCGCTGAGGTCGAGCGCACGACGCGCCCACGCGGGCGAGGCTCCGGCCAGCCCGCAGGACGGCGTGATGACCAGCCGCCCGGCCACCCCGGCCGGGTCCAGTCCGACCATGTCCAGGAACCGGTGCGCCCGCTCGGTGAGTGCCTTGTCGCTGACCGTGGCGGGCTCGCGGGTCGGCACCACGCCGAGCAGCACGGTGTGCCCGCGCTCCAGGGCGCCGGCCAGCGCGTCGTACCCGCCCGGGCCCAGGGACGCCAGGTCGACCGACACTCCCCCCGCGCCGGCGCCGAGCAGCAGGTCGATCGGTACGTCGGACGCACAGCAGTGGGCCAGCGGCAGGGCCCCGGCCTCGCGGATCGCCGAGAACACCCACTCCAGCGCGGGAGAGGCCTGCGGGTGGTCCACCGACCGGTGCCGGTGGAACCCGGACGCGGTCGGCACCTGCCCGGCCAGGACCGCGGGCAGCGCGGGCTCGTCGACCTGCACCACCACCTCGGCGCCGGGGATGCGTCGGCGGACGTCGGCGACATGTTCGCGCACGCCCTCGGCGAGCGCCTGGGCGAGCTCGCGCCGGGCGCCGTGGTCGGCGAGGACCCGGTCCCCGCGCGGGCGCTCGACGGTGGCGGCCAGCGTCCACGGGCCGGCCACCTGGACCTTGAACCGACCGGAGTAGCCCTGGGTCTGCTCCTCGACCGCGTCGAGGTCCTGCGCGAGCAGCGAGCGCGCCCGCCGCTGGTCGACCCCGGCCGCGTCGGTGAGCCGCCAACCGGCCGGCTGCAGGTCAGCGCCGAGCTCGGCCATCACCGCGAGCGCCCGTCCGGTCATGTCCGCGGGTGCGCCCCGGCCGGGCAGCTCGGGCAGGTGCGGCAGGTCGGGGAGCTCGCCGAGGACGACCTTCAGCGCCTCGTCGAACGCGTGCGCGTCGTCGCCGGGCATCGATCCGATGCCGGTGGCCGCCAGGCTCATCCGGCGGCCACCTGCCGACGGACGGCCCGGGAGATGGTCGCCGACCCCACGACACGCGTGCCGTCGTAGACGACCGCGGCCTGTCCGGGCGCGATCCCCTGTGCCGGGTCGAGCAGCTCGATGACGACCTCGTCGTCGATCACCCGCACGACCGCCCGGTGCTCCTCGCCGTGGGCGCGCAGCTGGACCGTGCCGTGCAGCGGCTCGGTCGGCACGGTGCCGCACCAGCGGGGACGGATCCCGCGGATCTCGTCGATGGTCAGCGCCTCGCGGGGACCGACGGTGACCGTGCCGGAGACCGGCTCGATGTCGAGCACGTAGCGCGGCCGGCCGTCGGGCGCCGGCCGGCCGACCCGCAGGCCCTTGCGCTGGCCGATGGTGAAGCCGAAGCTCCCCTCGTGCGTGCCGAGCACCTCGCCGGTGGCGTGGTCGACGATCTCGCCCGAGCCCTCCCCCAGCTTCTCGCGGAGCCAGCCGGCGGTGTCACCGTCGGAGATGAAGCAGATGTCGTGGCTGTCGGGCTTCTTGGCCACCGAGAGTCCGCGCCGCTCCGCCTCGGCCCGGACGTCCTCCTTGCGCGAGTCACCGAGCGGGAACAGCGAGTGCGCGAGCTGCTCCTGGGTGAGCACGCCGAGGACGTAGGACTGGTCCTTGCCCATGTCCACCGCCCGGTGCATCTGGATCAGTCCGTCCTCGCCGGTCACGAGCTGGGCGTAGTGGCCGGTGGCGACCGCGTCGAAGCCGAGGGCCATCGCCCGCTCGAGGACGGCGGCGAACTTGATCTTCTCGTTGCAGCGCAGGCACGGGTTGGGGGTGCGTCCCTCGGCGTACTCGGCCATGAAGTCCTCGACCACGTCCTCGTGGAAGCGGTCGCTGAGGTCCCAGACGTAGAACGGGATCCCGATCACGTCCGCGGCCCGGCGGGCGTCGTTGGAGTCCTCGATCGTGCAGCAGCCCCGTGCGCCGGTCCGGTAGGACTTCGGGTTGCGGGACAGCGCGAGGTGGATGCCGGTGACGTCGTGACCCGCCTCGGCGGCGCGGGCGGCGGCCACGGCGGAGTCGACACCGCCGGACATGGCAGCAAGGACGCGCACGGCTCAGACCGCCAGCTTCTTCTTGGCGAAGCCCGAGGCGACCCCGGCGGCACGGGCTCGCTCGACCACGGGCGCGATCGCCTCGACCAGGGCCTCGACGTCTGCGGCAGTGGTGGTGTGGCCCAGCGAGAACCGCAGCGAGCTGCGGGCCTGCTCGTCGTCGCGACCCATCGCGAGCAGCACGTGCGAGGCCTGCGGCACGCCGGCCGAGCAGGCAGAGCCGGTGGAGCACTCGATGCCGCGGGCGTCGAGCAGCATCAGCAGCGAGTCGCCCTCGCAGCCGGGGAAGGTCAGGTGGGCGTTGCCGGGCAGCCGGTGCTCGGGACCGCTGACCGGGTCACCGTTGAGCGCGGCGTCGGGAACCTGCTCCCGGACCCGGCGGACCAGGTCGTCGCGGAGCGCGGAGACCCGGGCCGCGTGCTCGGCCTGCCGCTGCACGGCGAGCTCGACCGCGGTGGCGAACCCGGCGATCGCCGGGGTGTCGATGGTGCCGGAGCGGACGTCGCGCTCCTGGCCGCCACCGTGCAGCAGCGGGGTGAGCTCGAGGTCGCGGCGCACCACCAGCGCTCCGACGCCGTAGGGGCCACCGACCTTGTGCGCGGTGAGGGTGAGCGCGTCGACGCCGGACGCCGCGAAGTCCACCGGGACCTGGCCGACGGCCTGGACGGCGTCGGTGTGCACCGGGATCCCGTGGGCGTGCGCGACCTCGACGACCTCACGGACTGGCTGGATGGTGCCGACCTCGTTGTTCGCCCACATCACCGAGACCAGCGCGACCGAGGCGGGGTCGCGCTCGACCGCCGCCCGGAACGCGGTGAGGTCGAGGCGGCCGTCCTCGTCGACCGGGAGCAGCTCCACGTCGGCCCCCTCGTCCTGGGCCAGCCAGTGCAACGGGTCGAGGACCGCGTGGTGCTCCACGGCGGTGGACAGGATCCGGGTACGACGGCCGTCACCTGACCGGCGCGACCAGAACAGCCCCTTGAGCGCGAGGTTGTCCGACTCGGTGCCGCCGGAGGTGAACACCACCTCGCCGGGGCGTGCGTTCAGCGCCCGGGCGATCGTCTCCCGCGACTCCTCCACGACCCGGCGCGCCGCTCGCCCGGAGGCGTGCAGCGACGAGGGGTTGCCGATGCGGGTCAACTGCTGCGTCATCGCGGCGACCGCCTCGGCGAACATCGGGGTCGATGCTGCGTGGTCGAGGTACACGGTCGCCGCGGCGTCCGCAGGCGTCGGCTCGGTGTCGTTCATCGCGTCTACCAGGGTACGGCCCCGGCCGCGGGAGGCTATTCGCGCCCGCTGGCCTTGCGGGTCCGCCGGGCGATCGAGTCGATGGTCACCGCGGCCAGGAGCACGCCGCCGGTGATCATGAACCGGACCGGCGAGTCGAGGTTCAGCAGCGCCAGGCCGTTGCTGATCGACCCGATGACCAGCATCCCCAGCAGCGCCGAGTAGGCACTGCCCCGGCCGCCGAACAGGCTGGTGCCGCCGATCACCGCGGCCGCGATCGCGTTCAGGTTGGTGTCCCCGGTGCCGCTGGACTGGTTCGCCGCGTTCAGCTTGCCCGCGGCGAGGACGCCGCCGATCGCCGCGAAGGTGGCGGTGAGCATGAACACGGAGATGTACACCCGCCGGACCGCGATGCCGGCGCGGCGGGCCGCCTCGACGTTGCCGCCCACGGCGTAGACCGAGCGGCCCCACCGGGTCCGCTGGAGCGCCAGGTTGGTCACCGCGACCATCACCACGAACACCACGAACGGGACCGGGACGCCGCGGTACTGGTTGAACACCAGCGTGGGCACGACCAGGGCGAGGAGGAGTAGCCCGGCGCCGAGCGCGATGTCGAGGTTGGACCGGCCGCTGAGGCCGGCGGCCCTGCGCCGCGAGGCCTGGAACCAGTTGAACCCGGCGATCGCGGCCACCACCACGACGCACAGCACGTAGGACAGGGTCTCGGGCAGGAACTTCTGGAAGTACTGCACCAGCCCGGAGGAGAACGGGATGTTGATCGCGCCGTCCTCGCCCAGCACCTGCAGCTGCAGACCGAGCACGGCCAGCAGACCTGCCAGCGAGATCACGAAGCTTGGTACGCCGAACCTGGTGTACACCACGCCGTAGAACAGGCCGACCGCCGTCCCGGAGAGGATGCCCGCGGCGATGGCCACGAACAGGTTCATCTCCTGGTTGACCAGCAGCACCGCCAGCACCGCGGCGGCCAGACCGCTCACCGAGCCGACCGACAGGTCGATCTCGCCGAGGAGCAGCACCAGCACCACGCCGATGGCGATGGTGCCGACCGCGACGCTCTGCAGCGCCAGGTTGGTCATGTTCCGCGGGGTCAGGAAGTTCTCGTTGGCGGTGGCGAACACCCCCCAGATCACCACGAGGCCGATGACGACCGGCAGCGAGCCGAGGTCGCCGGTGCGCACCCGCGACCACAGGTGGCTGAGCCGGCCGATGACGCCGCCTTCGGCGATCAGCCGCTCGTCCTGGAGGTCGACCGGAGAGGTCGTGCTCATGAGGGGGTCTCCTCGGTCTGGAGGTCGGCGTCCGACGTACCTGCCTTGCGGGCGGCGCGCTCGGAGACTGCGTTGGTGGTGGCGCCGGTGATCGCGGCGATGATCTCCTGGGTGTTGGTGTCGGCCACGCGGAAGTCGCCGTTGTTGCGGCCGAGCCGCAGGACGACGACACGGTCCGCCACGGCCATCACGTCGGCCATGTTGTGGCTGATCAGGATCACGCCGTGCCCGCGGTCCCGCAGCCGCTCGACGAGGTTGAGCACCTCGGCGGTCTGGGCCACGCCGAGCGCGGCTGTCGGCTCGTCGAGCATCACGACCTTGGGGTCGCCGAGCAGGGAGCGGGCGATCGCGACGGTCTGCCGCTGACCGCCCGAGAGCGAGGCGACGGGGATCCGCACGGAGGGGATCTTGGCCGACAGCTGCCGGAGCAGCTCCCAGCTCTTCTTCTCCATCGAGACCTCGTCGAGCGTGCCGAGGTGCTTGGACTCGTTGCCCAGGAACAGGTTGGCGACGACGTCGAGGTTGTCGCACAGGGCGAGGTCCTGGAACACCGTGGCGATGCCGAGCCGCTGCGCAGCAGCCGGGGACTCGATGCGCACGGTCCTGCCGTCGAAGCTCACCTTGCCCTCGTCCGGCGGGTGCACGCCGGCGATGGTCTTGACCAGGGTGGATTTGCCGGCACCGTTGTCGCCGACGAGTGCGACCACCTCACCGGCGTGCACGGTCAGCGAGACGTCGCTCAGCGCCTGGACGGCGCCGAACCGCTTCCCGACGCCGTGCATCTCGAGGACTGCGGAGTCGGCCGGTGAGGTGGTCGTGGCCATCAGGACAGCCCTGCCTCGGCGCAGGCGTCGGCGTACTCGGCGGTGCAGATGTCGTCGACGGTGTAGAACTCGTCGGCGATGATCGTGTCCTTGATGTTGTCCTTGGTCACCGCGATCGGGGTGAGCAGGAACGACGCGACGCCCTCGACCTCGGTGTCGCCCTCGGGCTGCTCGCCCTCGACCAGCGAGACCGCGAGCTCCGCGGCCTTCTCGGCCTCGGGCTTGATCGCCTTGTACACCGTCATCGCCTGGTCACCGGCGACGATCCGCTGGATCGCGGCGAGCTCGGCGTCCTGACCGGTGACCGGCGGGAGCGGGTCGACCCCGGCGCCCTTCATCGCGGCGATCGCGCCGCCGGCGGTGCCGTCGTTGGCCGCGTAGACGCCGACGAGGTTGTCGCCGAGCGCCGTCAGCTGCTGGTCCATCCAGTTCTGCGCGTTCTCGGGCTTCCACTCCGGGGTGTCGAACTCCGCCGCGATGTCGTAGCCGGAGTCGTCGAGGACGTTGTGCGCGCCCTCCTTGAACTGGCCGGCGTTGTTGTCGGTGGGCGACCCGTTGATCATCACGATGTCGCCGGACTCGTTGCCGGCCGCCTTCATCGCCTCGACGAGGGCGGTGCCCTGGAGCTCGCCGACCTTCACGTTGTCGAAGGAGATGTAGTAGTCGATCGGGGCGTCGGCGATGAACCGGTCGTAGGCGATGACCGGTACGTCGGAGCCCTTCGCGCTCGACACGATGGAGGCGGCTGCCTTGGAGTCCACCGGGTCGAGGACCAGCACGTCGGCGCCGTTGGTCAGAGCGGCCTCGGCCTGCTCCTGCTGCTTGGCGTCGTCCTGGTCGGCGTTGCTGTAGAGGATCTCGCAGTCCGAGCACAGCTCCTTGACCTTGGCCTCGAAGTAGGGCCGGTCGAACGCTTCGTACCGCGCGGTCGTGGACTCGGGAAGGAGCAGGGCGATCGTCTTGCCGTCACCGCCGCCACCGCCCGCGGAGTCGTCGCCACCACAGGCGGCGAGACCGGTGACGGCAAGGATGCCGACGGCACCGAACGCGGCGGTGCGCCGCGTGGTGGCCATCAGGTTGCGTGCCATGAGGTCCTCGTTTCGTGAAGTCGATGTGGTGTGGATGCGCAGCCGGGGTGGCCGTGGCTGGGTGCCCAGGAACGGCTCCGGCGTCCGGCGAGGAACAGCGAGTCCGGCTTCCCGAGTGTTTCCCCCGTGTTACCGGTCACGAGAGTGATTCAAGCCCTAAGAGACCTTGTCGTCAAGACTTGAAGCCAAGAAACTCGTCGTGTCGATTCCGGCCAGGGCGAGGGCGATCGCACCCCGCAGCTCCGCCCGCTCGCCGAGCTCGCCGACCACGACCTCGACGCTCGCCGCGGCCGAGGGAATCGCGAACCGGTCCACCACGTCACGCATCGGGTGGGTGAGCACCTCACCCGCGGCCGCCAGTGCGCCGCCGACCACCACCAGCTCGGGGTTGAACAGGTTGCACAGGCTGGCCACGGCCGTGCCCACGTGCCGGCCGGCGTCGCTGAGCACCCGGCGGCAGCCGACGTCGCCGTGTGCGGCCAGGCGCAGCATGTCGCGCAGGGACAGGGCGCCGTGGCTGACCCGCAGCGAGTGCAGCAGCACCTCGGCGGAGGCATAGGTCTCCAGGCAACCGCGGTTGCCGCACTTGCAGATCGCGCCGTTCTCGTCCAGCGTCATGTGCCCGATCTCGCCCGCGGTGCCCGTGCTCCCCCGGAACACCCGGCCGTCGAGGAGCAGGCCCGCGCCGATCCCGTAGGAGACCTCGATGTAGGCCACGTTGCTGCGACCGCGGGCCGCGCCGTACCGGTGCTCGGCGAGCGCCCCGAGGTTCGCGGAGTTGTCCACGAACACCGGCGCCTTGGTGCGGCCGGCGAAGGCGTCGGCGATCGCGATGCCGGTCCACCCCGGCATCAGCGTCGTCGAGCCGACCTGGCCGGAGACGGTGTCGATCGGGGCGGGGAGACCGATACCGACCGCGAGCAGCTCGTGGGGCTCGGCCCCGATCTTGTCCAGCAGGTCGGCGATGAGCAGCGCCGCCCGGTCCAGCTCGGCGTCCCCGCGGTGGTCGGACGCCAGCGGCAGCCGCTGCTCGGTGAGCACCTCGTGGCTGGTGTCGGCCAGCGCGACCCGCAGGTGCCGCTCCCCGAAGTCCACCCCGGCGACGACGCCCGCGGCCCGCGCCAGGCTCACCTGCGTCGCGCGGCGTCCGCTGCGGGTGGTGCTGGACAGCTCCACGAGTCCCCCGGCCGCGAGCTCCTTGACGATGTTCGACACCGTCGCCGCCGACAGCCCGGTCAGCTCGGCCAGCTCGACCTGGGTCATCGCTCCGTGCTCGCGGATGGCAGCCAGGACCCGCCCCCTGTTGGCTTCACGCAATGAACTTTGCGAGCCAGGCGTTGGCGGTCTTGGCTTCATGTCTTCACGATAGTGGCAGGCGGATGCGGTTGAACAGGACATCTCAGCGTCCCGCTGTCGCCGGGCGGCGATCGCTACCCCTCCAGCAGCGACAGCCAGGTGTGTCCGGGGTGGCGGCGACGCAACTCCGCGGCCAGCCACGCGCGCTGGTGCCGGTCCAGCAGCGGCAAGGTGTGCTCGAGATCCACACGGTCCTTGGTCCGGTCGTGCTTGGCCTTGTAGGAGAGCACGAGCTCGGGCGTGCCGAACCGGATCCCGCGTCCGTCGACCCAGGTGACCTCCTCCAGGTCGGCGACGTGGTCGGGATAGCGCCGGGACTGCCAGCGGCCCTCCACGTCGGGGTTGAGGATGCAGTCGACCAGCCACGGGCTCTGGGCGTTCTCCCGCATCCAGATCTGGCACAGCGGGTCCAGCAGCTGCGGGTGCTCGTCGTCGAAGACCCGGAACGTGCCGCCGTGGTTGCACCACAGGTGGAGCCGGTCCCCCAGGTGCGCCCGGAGCTCGTCGGCGTCGCGGCTGAACACCACCAGGTCGACGTCCTCGTGGGCCCGGCGCACGCCCGTGAACGCCTCGATCGCGTGCCCACCGACCAGCCACCAGGGCCTCGCGAAGCCGTCCATCAGCTCCTGCAGCTCCTCCGGCGTCAGCGGCTGCCAGGCTCCGTACACCGCGTGGAAGGCCAGGTCCTCGGCGTCGGGCTCCCAGACCAGGCTCATCGCAGCTCCAGCACGGCCACCAGCGCCCGGTGGTCGCTGCCGGGCACGGTCACCGACTGCGTGTCGAGTGCCCGGACCCCCTCGCCGACGAGGACGTGGTCGATCTGCAGCAGCGGCGGCACCCCGATCCCGAGCGGCCCGCGCCGGTCGGTGTCCGGCCAGGTCGGCTGCCAGCCCGAGATGGCCGCCTCGCTCGCGGTGACGAAACCCGCCTCGCGCAGGGTGCGCAGCGGCCGGTGGTCCACGGTCGCGTTCAGGTCACCCGCGACCACGGTCGGGCCCTCGGCGGTGGTCGCTGCGCGCAGCACCGCCCGGTGGTCGGCGCGCCACCGGTCGGCGTCACCGGTGGGCGGGAACGGGTGGGCGGCGACCAGGTCGATCTCCCCGTCGGGGAGGGCGACCCGCATCCGGTAGCCCCCGAAGCTCGTGTCCAGCTGCCTCACCTCGCGCACCGGTCCGGTCGCGAAGACCATGGTGCCGCCCACCCCGTCCAGGGCCTCCCCCGCCTCGTAGGGGTAGACGCGACGCAGCCCGAGCGCCTCCATCCGGCTCTGCGCCGCCGGGGTGATCTCGCTGAACACCAGGACGTCGGCACGGTTCTGCAGCGCCAGGTCGACGATCCTGGCGGCGTCCGCCCTGCCCCAGAACAGGTTCGCGGTCAGCACGGTGAAGGGATCGCCCTTCGCGGCCTGGGCGGCGTCCTGTCCGACGTACGGCCCGCTCGCCCAGAACACGTGCAGCCCCAGCAGCACCGAGGTCACCGCGAGCGACACCCGCGCGGTCGTGCGCCTCCTGCCCCGGGCGGCCACCGCCACGACCACCAGCAGCAGGCACGACAGCGCGTAGGGGACGATCGCGAACGGTGTGAAGGAGACGAGGCGGACCCAGGTGCCGCCCTCCGGCTCGGCCAGCCGGGCGACCGTCACCATCCAGGCCGGCACCAGCAGCGCGACGAGGAGCAGGCCGAGAACCGGCCAGCGCAGCTTCATGCGGGACAGGCTATCCGCGAACCGTGCGCGGGACGGCCCGACGCGGTCAGCCGGCGGAAGTCCACGACGCAGCGGCCGGAGAAAAACCTGTTGCACGCGCATCCGGACCCCGGGCAGGATGCTGCCCGCCATGAAGAGCTGACACCCGCCCCCACTCGCGCCCGAGGCCTCCTGCCCGTCAGGACCTGCCCGGCGAGTGCCCCCTTTCTCACGAGAGCACGGTGTCCCTCATGACGTTGACCCATTCCTCACCCCTGGCCCCGCTCGTCGCCCGTGACGTGGCCAAGTCCTACGGCGACCGCGTCGTCCTCGACG
>DATIBI010000210.1:0-4976 GCA_035457605.1 Nocardioidaceae bacterium | reverse complement strand
GGCGTCACGAGGGCTCGACGTGGTCGCGGTCGACGCACACGACATCGCCTTCGGCACGTCGCGCTGGAGCTCGAAGCTCGTGCATGGCGGGCTGCGCTACCTCGCCAACGGCCAGATCGGCGTCGCCCACGAGAGCGCTCGCGAACGCGGCATCCTGATGACCCGGACCGCCCCGCATCTCACGCACGCCCTGCCAATGGTCACCCCGCTGGTCCCGATGGTCACCCCGGCCCAGGCACGGGTCGTGGCGGGCGGCCTGCGTGCCGGTGACCTGCTCCGGGTCGCAGCCCGCACGCCTCGCGACGTGCTGCCCCGCCCCCGGCGGCTCACCGCGACCGAGACCCTCTCGATGGCCCCTGCCCTTCGCAGCCGCGGCCTCCGTGGGGGGCTGCTGTCGTGGGACGGCCAGCTCGAGGACGACGTCCGCCTGGTCGTCTCGATCGCCCGGACGGCAGCCGGTCACGGTGCCCGGATCCTCACCCGCACCCGGGTCCTCTCCCTGACCGGCGGCGGCGCCGAGATCCGCGACGAGCTCACCGGCGAGACCTCGACGATCCGGGCCCGCGCCGTGGTCAACGCGGCCGGCGTCTGGGCCGGCGGCCTCGTCCCGGAGGTGACGCTGCGACCGTCCCGGGGCACGCACCTCGTGCTCCACGGCGATGCGCTGCCCGGCCTTTCAGTCGCGGTCACCGCACCCGTCCCCGGGGAGAGCAACCGCTTCGTGCTGGTGCTCCCGCAGCCCGACGGCCGGGTGTACGTCGGGCTCACCGATGAGCCCGCGGACGGGCCCGTGCCCGACGTCCCCGAGCCGACCGAGAGCGAGATCGGCTTCCTGCTCGACGTGGTCGGTGCCGTCTTCGAACGCCCGCTGCACCGGGCAGACGTGGCGGGTGCGTTCGCGGGCCTGCGGCCCCTGCTCCACTCCGAGGGGCGGACCGCCGACCTGTCGCGCCGGCACGCCGTGCTGACCTCGTCGACCGGGGTGGTGACCGTCGTGGGCGGCAAGCTCACGACCTACCGGCAGATGGCGCAGGACGCGGTCGACGCCGCCGTCGCCCAGCGAGGACTCCTGGCCGGCCCGTGCCGGACGAAGCACCTGCCGCTGGTCGGGGCCGCGCCGCGAGACGCCCTCTACTCGGTCGAGGCGCCGGCGCGGCTCGTGCGACGTTTCGGGGCCGAGGCGCCGGAGGTACTCGCCGCCGCGGCCTCGCTCGGCGCCGACCCGATGCGCCCCGTCGCAGAGGGCAGTCCCGTCACGCTGGCCGAGCTGTTGTGGGGCGTCACCCACGAGGGTGCGCTCGACCTCGACGACCTGCTCGACCGTCGTACACGCATCGGGCTCGTCCCCGCCGACCGCACCGCCGCCGAGCCCGCGGCCCTCGAGGCGCTCCGCCTCGCCGTCCCGCGCACCCCCGCCTGACCGCCGGACTGCCCGGCTGGTGCGCCTGACCGCCGCGGGACTACCCGTCTGGTGCGCCTGACCGCGGCCGGACCGACCGCGCAGGCCTGACCGCGGCCGGACCGCGCTTCATTTGAAGCAAGTTGCACCTCGAACGGCCCCCGGGACAGCCAACTTGCTTCATTTCGCGCTCGTCGCAGCCAGAGATCACCACACGCCGAACCGATCCACGCGCCAGGCCCTGTTACCCCGCCCGCCGCCGGTACGCCGACCGCCCACCCGCCGCCGGTACGCCGCCCGCCCGACCCCCCGCCGCCGCACCCGGCCCGTGTGGCGACCGTCAGCGGGTGAGGACGTACACCGCGGCGCCGGCGCGGAGGTTCGCGGCATGGGAGGACCGCATGGGGTGGGCCTTCTCGTCGAGCAGGATGCGCTGCTCCACCACGAGCCCGAGGTGCTCGAACAGCGCCTCGAGGTCGGCGAGCGTGGAGAGATGGATGTTCGGGGTCTCGTGCCATGGGTGCGGCAGCTCCCGGGAGACCGGCATCCGACCGCGCAGCAGCAGCCCCATGCGGTGTCGCCAGAGGCCGAAGTTCGGCACCGACACGATGCAGCGGCGCCCCACGCGGCTGATCTCGCGCAGCACGTCAGCCGGCCGGCGGGTCGCCTGCAGCGTCTGGGACATCACGACGACGTCGTACGCGTTGTCGGCGAACTCGTCGAGCTGTTCGTCGAGGTCCACCTCGATCACCGGGACGCCGCGGCGGATCGCCGCCAGCACCGCAGAAGGGTCGATCTCCACGCCGGTCCCGGAGCAGGCGTGCTCGTGCACGAGGTGGGCGAGCAGGTCGCCGTCACCGCACCCGATGTCGAGGACCCGTGACCCCTCCGGGACCAGGCGGGCCACGACCTCGAGGTCGGGACGGCCGGGCACGTGCACCGGTGCACCCGCGCGGAGGTACCGGCCGTCGGCGTTGAGGAACGCGCTCACCGTCTCGTGATAGCCCGGGACCACGAGCAGGAACGAGTCGTGTCCCCAGGCCGATCGGATCTCCCGGAACGTCACCGACGCTCCGGCGTCCTCGAGCGTGCGCACGATGCGACGCGAGTGCGAGGTGTCGAAGCGCCAGTCGGTGTCGAACGAGATCACCAGGAAGCGAGTGCCGCCCTCTGCGATTCGCGCGGCCGCGCCAGGGTCGGCGAAGGGGTCGAAGTAGTCCATCGAGCGGGTCAGGTAGAGGTAGGACAGCGCGTCGAACCGGTCGAGGAACACCTCACCCTGGTGGTTCAGGTAGCTCTCGACCTGGAAGTCCACGCCGAGCCCCATCCGGCTCCCCGGAGGCTCGTCGCCCTGGAGGCGCCGGCCGAACTTCTCCGACATAGCCTCCTCGGACAGGTAGGTGATGTGGGCCATCATCCGCGCGATGGACAGGCCGAGATGCGGCGCCCGGTCGGTGCCGATGTACTCACCGGACCTGAAGTCGGGGTCGCGCATGATCGCCTCGCGGGCGACGGCGCTGAAGGCGATGTTCTGCGCGGTCAGGCGGGAGGACGCCGCGACGATGACCGCGTTCTCGATCTGGGTGGGCGCGTCGAGGGTCCACTGGAGGACCTGCATGCCGCCGAGGGAGCCTCCGACCGCCGCGTGAAGGCGCTCGATGCCGAGGTGCTCGAGGAGCCGTCGGTGGACGGTCACGAAGTCGGTCATCTGGAGCAGCGGGAAGTCGAGCCCGTACGCCTTCCCGGTCTCCGGGTTCGTCGAGAGCGGACCGGTCGTGCCTTGGCAGCCGCCGAGGAGGTTGGGGCAGATGACGAAGAACCGGTCCGTGTCCAGAGGCTTCCCGGGGCCGATGAGGTTGTCCCACCAGCCCGGCTTGTCCGCCCCCTCGCGGTACCCAGCCGCATGGGCGTCGCCGGTGAGGGCGTGACACACGAAGATGGCGTTGTCCCGCTCCGGCGAGAGCTTGCCGTAGGTCTCGTAGGCCACCTCGACCGGACCCAGCTCGCGCCCGCTGGCCAGCACCAACGGGTCTGCCTCGGTGTACAGGAGGACCTGCTCGGTAGTGGTGCGTCCTACCGAGGAGGGGTCGTGGCGCAGGGTGGTCACCTCTACTTGCCCACTGCCGAAGGGCGTTCGAGGTTCGCCGCGGGGTCGGTGGCCTGCTCGACGCCGTCCGCGAGCCGCACCACGCCCTCGGACAGGCCGGCGCGCATGGCGATGGTCTCGCGGCGGTGGGCCATCGCGCTCTCCTCGTCTCGTGGCCGATTCTCGGGGGTCGTCTCGCATGAACAGGTCGGGCTGGGCGTTGCGAGCCTAACTCCGGGATCGTGAGCCCCTTGCGGACATCTTGCATCCCGGTCCGCCCGCGGGTGGGTGCGAGGACGGGACCATGGTCTGTCTGGACGGGGGACCTCGTGCCGTGGACCCTCGCGGCTGAAAGGCGCAGTGTTGTGTTCGGGACGAAGGTCCCCGTCGAGCAGGCCGGCGCACATGGCGGGCATCGCATGCGACGTCGAGTTCTCGTGACGGTCCTGACCAGTCGGCCTGCTCGCGGCCGGGTGTGCCACAGGCCCGATTGTGTCGAGCGCGCCCCCGGCCGGCTCGTCGTGTGGCACCGCGTCTGACGCCGCCGGTCCGAAGAACCCGACCGACGTCGTCAGACGTCGGTCGTCCGGGTCAGCGCTGCGTGTGGGCACGACCGAGGACCTGCAGCCGCCTCTCGAGCTCCTCCGCTTCGGTGACGTCCAGGTTGTTCCGCACGGCCCAGTCGGCGTGCCCGACCAGCGCACCGCTCCAGTCCCGGATATCGAGCTCGTTGGAGTCCGGATAGTAGCGAACCCACTTCTCGTCGTCCTCACCGCGCTCGCCGCCTTCGTAGCCCACGGTGAACACATGCTCGTCGGGAGACCCGCCCCGAGGTGACAGCAGCCTGAAGCTACGGATGCGCCCCGGCCAGCGACGCGGCCCCGACCACGTCGAGTGAACCGCCCGGAGCGGCACCGGCCGAGAACTGTCGCTCCACTCGTCAGAACCGCCAATCCGGGCGTAGCCGACCGCTGCAATCGGTCCCGTCACGTGGCGGTCTACCAGGGCAAAGAACTCAGCGGACGTGGTCACGAGCAGACAGTGTCCCTACGGAGCTGGCCGACCGCACGCGAGTTAGGAGCCGCGTGGCAGCACGAAGCGCCGCGGCAGGGTGCGCCGCGGTGTTTCGTGCTGGGGCTTGCTCGGCCGGTGCGCCGCGGTGCTTGTTCCTGGTCAGGCTGCGTGGGTGACCAGGGTGGTGCCGGTGTGGTCGACCAGGTACCGCCGGCCGAGCGGGGACACCCACAGGTAGATGCCGGGCTCGGGCATGGTGTAGCTCCAGCCGCCGTGGGTCTTGAGCCGGTGATGTCGCCGGCAGGGTGCGGCGAGGTTGCCGGGGCCGGTCTGCCCCGGCCCGCCGCCCTGCTCCGGTGGGACATAGGCGGTGACGTGGTCGAGGTCCTTGGCCCGGGACAGGTTGGAGCACCAGGGGAACGGGCAGCACGGGTTGCGCAGCAGCACGGTCTCCCGGATCCGGGCCGGGGCCTCGTA
>DATIBI010000209.1:0-11299 GCA_035457605.1 Nocardioidaceae bacterium | reverse complement strand
GCCCCTGCTCGGCCAGTCGCTGCTGCCCAACTTCAAGGAACGCGACTTCCTCATGCACTGGCTGACCAAGCCCGACACCTCCCTCCAGGAGGAGGTGCGCACGACGAAGCTGGTCAATGCCGAGCTCCTGGAGATCCCCGGAGTGCGCAACGCCGGCTCTCACATCGGGAACGCGCTGCTGGGCGACGAGCCCTACGGGGTGTACTTCGGGGAGAACTGGATCAGTGTCGACAGGTCGGTCGACTACGACGAGACCCGCGAGAGCGTGCAGGAGGTCGTCAACTCCTATCCCGGCATCTACCGTGATGTCCTCACCTACCTCAAGGAGCGGATCCGCGAGGTGCTCACCGGCACGAGCGACGCCATCACCATCCGGATCTCGGGAACCGACCTGGACCTGCTCCGGCAGAAGGCCAGCGAGGTCAACGAGCTGGTCGGCTCCGTGCCCGGCGTGGTGGAGAACCACGTGGAGTTCCAGGACACGGTCCCCCAGCTCCAGGTCGAGGTGAACCTCGATGCGGCCAGGGAGCACGGTGTGAAGCCTGGTGACGTACGACGGGCCGCCTCCTGGATCATGGCCGGCGAGGAGGCCGGCGACATCTACCGGGCAGGGCGGGCGTACGACGTCCAGGTCTGGAGCCCGCCGGAGGCCAGGCAGAGCCTGAGTGACCTGCAGAACCTGCTGATCGACACCCCCGACGGCGGCCACGTCCGGCTCACCGAGATCGCAGACATCAAGATCCTTCCGGTCCCGAACGTGATCCACCACAACGACCTGTTCCGCAGCATCGACGTCGGTGCGAACATCGACGACTCGCGAGACCTCGGGGCGGTCGTCCACGACGTCGAGGAACAGCTGGAGGCGGTGGAGTGGCCGTTGGAGTTCCGCGCCGAGCTCCTCGGCGAGTACACCGAGCGCCAGGCGGCATCGCAACGGCTGCTCTGGTCCGCCGGTGCGGCGGCGATCGTGATCCTGCTGCTGCTCCAGGCCTCGTACCGGTCGTGGCGGCTGGCGGTGCTGTCCTTCCTTACCCTGCCGATCGCCCTGGTGGGAGGCGTGATCGCGGCGTACGTGTTCGGTGGCGGTGTGATCTCCCTCGGGTCACTGGTCGGCTTCCTCACCGTGTTCGGCATCGTCGCCCGCAACGGGATCATGCTGATCAGCCACGCCCAGCACCTCGAGAACGTCGAGGGTCAGCGGTTCGGACCCGACCTGGTGATCCGCGCCGCACAAGAGCGGCTGGTGCCGATCATGATGACGGTGCTCACCACCGGGTTGGCACTGATCCCGCTCGTCTCTGCCGGGTCGATCCCCGGACAGGAGATCGAACACCCGATGGCGGTGGTGATCCTGGGAGGACTTATAACCGCCACGCTGCTCAACCTGTTCGTCGTACCCTCGCTCTATCTGCGGTTCGCCAAGAGCCGCGCCGAGCGGGTGCTGGTCCCGACGCAGCGGGGGGATGCGGAGGCCTGACCACGGCGCCCTCCGGCGCAGTCGTGGAGCGGAGGGGTCAACAGTGCGGGTCCTCGTGGTGGAAGACGAGCAACGGCTGGCCTCGGCGATCGAGCGGGGCCTTGCGGATCGTGGTTTCGACGTGGTGCTGGCCCACGACGGCCGCACCGGCTACAGCCTCGCGAAGGCGTCCGCCTTCGACGCGGTCGTTCTCGACATCATGCTGCCCGGCATGTCCGGTCTGGAGGTGACCCGCAAGCTCCGGACCGAGGGGTTCTGGATGCCGATCCTCGCGCTGACGGCCCTGGACCGCGAGTCCGACGAGACCGACTGCCTCGACGCCGGGGCCGACGACTACCTGCGGAAGCCCTTCTCGTTCGCGGTTCTGGTGGCCCGTTGCCGTGCCTTGGCGCGACGCGGGCCGGCGGTGATGCCGGCCGAGCGTCGTGTGGCGGACCTGGTGCTGGACCCGAGGCGGCGGAGCGTCCGCCGGGGGGAGCAGCCGATCCCGCTCACCCCTCGCGAGTTCGCGCTGCTCGAGTTCCTGGTCCGTCACTGCGGGCAGGTGTGTTCCAAGGAGCAGATCCTCCTGGAGGTCTGGGGCGACACCACCGAGCGTGACCCCAACGTGGTCGAGGTGTACATCGGGTACCTACGGCGCAAGGTGGACCAGCCGTTCGGGACGGACGTCGTGAAGACGGTGCGCGGATACGGCTACATGGTCGGGGACGAGCAGCCGTGACCCGGTTCAGGGCCATCGGCGGCCGATGGCACGTGTCCCTGCGCGTCCGGGTAGTCCTGGCCACCGCGGTGGCGGTCATCGCCCTCGACGCGGTCGGGGGTGCGTTGGCGATCCGCGCAGTGGAGAACGAGTTCCTCGACGAGGCACGAACGATGGCCGAGAACCGGGCGCAGGAGCTGGCCCAGATCGCGTCAGTCGCCCCCCTGCCCACCATCTTGCCGGCCCAGGACGAGGGTGAGGTCGTCGCTCAGGTCGTCCAGGACGACGTCATCATCAGCAGCACAGCCGGCGCCACCCAGCAGATCGCCCAGTTTCCACACATGACGCCCGGTGCCTCCCAGATGTTCGAGGTCGGCACGGTTCCGGGTGGAGGCGACGGTCCCTTCCAGGCGGCGGTCGTTGGTGTCGAGACGCTGAGCGGACCCGCGACGGTCTTCGTCGCGGTGTCGACCGAGGACCTCGATGACGTGGTGGGAAGGGCCATGACCGCGGGCGGGGTGGGGCTGGTGATGATGGTGGTCCCGATCAGCATCCTGCTGTGGCTGGCGGTAGGTCGGGCGCTCGCGGCGGTGGAGGCCATCCGCGGCCGCGCCGAGCGGATCACAGCCGCGCGCCTGTCCGACCGGGTTCCCGAGCCGACCCGCATGGACGAGATCGGGAGGCTCGCGCGGACCATCAACGCCATGCTCGCCCGCCTCGACGCCTCCGCCTCCGAGCAGAAGCGGTTTCTTGCCGACGCAGCACATGAGCTTCGCAGCCCGGTCACGAGCCTGCGCGCCCAGCTCGAGACCATGCGGGGGTCCACCACCCCCGACACGGGTCAGGTCGCGGACCTGCTCACCGAGACAATCCGCCTGCAGACGCTGGTGGACCAGCTTCTGCTTCTTGCCCGGAGCGACGCAGGCACGGTTGGCCGCCTCTCGGAACCGGTGGACCTGGACGATGTCGTCTCCGCCGTCGTCACCGCGCGGCGTACAGAGCCAGGCGGAACCGCCGTAAGGGTCGACACGACCAGGGTGCAGCCCGTGCAGGTCACCGGGGAGTCCGGGATTCTGGAGCAGGTCGTGCGCAACCTCCTCGACAACGCGCTTCGGTACGCGCACCAGGCGGTGCACATCGGGCTGACCGTGTCCGGGGCGAACGCCGTACTGACCGTCGATGACGACGGCCCGGGTATCCCACCCGAGGCCAGGGCCGAGGTCTTCCACAGATTCACGCGCCTCGACACCGCCCGCGACCGGGACGCCGGCGGGGTCGGTCTCGGTCTCGCCATCGTCAAAGGCATCGTCACCGAGCTCGGAGGGTCGGTCAGGGTCACGGACTCGCCCTACGGCGGCGCTCGATTCCAGGTGAACCTGCCGGTGAACGCGCCCTCCGTGGCCCGCTAGCCGCCAGCCTCCTCGTGACGCGTTCCCGACGACAGGGCGCAGCATCCTCTGGCGACAGCTGAGAACATCGGAGCATGCGCATCGTGTCCCTGCTGCCCTCCACCACCGAGATCCTGTTCGACATCGGCGCCGGGCCGGACGTGGTCGGGGTGACCTTCGAGTGCGACCACCCCGCCGAGGCCAGGTCCCGGACCATCGTGTCGACCAGCGCGATGCCGGAGGGACTGACGCCGCAGCAGATCGACACGTTCGTGGCCGAGGCGATGCAGGCCGGACAGGACCTCTACCACCTCGACGCCGGGGCGCTCTCCGGTCTGGACGCGGACCTGGTGGTGACCCAGGACCTGTGCGCGGTGTGCGCGGTGGACGTCTCGGTCGTGGACGACGCGCTGGCCCACCTCGGCTGCACCGCCGAGGTGCTCACGATCGACCCGCACACCCTCGACGAGGTGCTCGGATCGGTGCTGACCCTGGGCAGGGCGACCTCGCGTGAGGCCGACGCCGAGCAGCTCGTGGCGTCCCTGCGTGCGCGGTTGGACACCGTAGTACGGCGGACCACGGACCGTCCGCGGCCCCGCACCCTGGTCCTGGAGTGGACCGACCCGCCGTTCGCGCCCGGGCACTGGGTGCCGGAGATGGTGCTTCTCGCCGGCGGCGACCCGGTGCTCGGGACGGTCGGTGAGAAGTCGTTCCGGGTCACCTGGGACGACGTGCGCGCGAGCACCCCTGAGGTGGTGGTGTGCGCGCCCTGTGGCTACGGCCTGGAGCAGTCCATGGCCCTGGCCGAGCAAGTCGTCGCGTCCGACGTGCTCTCCGACCGGGTGCCGGTGTGGGCGGTGGACGCCAACGCCTCGTTCGCACGGCCGGGGCCGCGCCTCGTGGACGGTGTGGAGGCCCTGGCCGGGATCCTGCACCCCGGGGCGGCCGCGCCCCCGGCGCCGAGGCTGGCCAGGCAGGTGCGCTGACCGGCCTCGACCGGGGCAGACCTCGCGTGGGCCGGTGGGTCAGGCCCGCGCGATGTAGGCCAGCAGGTCCTGCCGGGTGACCACGCCGACCGGGCGACCGTCCTCGTGCACGAGCAGCGCGTCGGCGTCCTCGAGCTCGGCCACCGCCTCGGACACCGGCTCGTTGGAGCCGATGGTCGGCAGCGGCTCCCCCATGTGCTGCTCGACGGAGTCGGTCAGCTTGGCGTGACCGGCGAACAGCGCATCGAGCAGGGCCCGCTCGGAGACCGAGCCAGCCACCTCCGCGGCGACGATCGGCGGCTCCGCGCGGACGACCGGCATCTGGGAGACGCCGTACTCCTGGAGGATGTGCACCGCCTCGGCGATGGTCTCCCCGGGGTGGGTGTGCACCAGGTCCGGCAGCGTGCCGCTCTTGCCGCGCAGCACCTCGCCGACGGTCTGCGGGCCCTGGGCGGGCAGGAAGCCGTACTGGCCCAGCCACTCGTCGTTGAACACCTTGGTCAGGTAGCCCCGCCCGGAGTCGGGCAGCAGCACCACGATCACCGCGTCCGGGTCGTCGAGCTCGTGCGCGAGCTGGATCGCCGCGAAGGCAGCCATCCCGGACGAGCCGCCGACGAGCAGCGCCTCCTCGCGGGCGAGCCGGCGGGTCATCGCGAACGAGTCGCCGTCGGAGACCTCGATGATCCGGTCGGCGATGTCGCGGTCGTAGGTCTCCGGCCAGAAGTCCTCGCCCACGCCCTCGACGAGGTAGGGCCGGCCGGTGCCGCCGGAGTAGACCGAGCCGTGCGGGTCGGCGCCGACGATCTGGACGTCGGGGTTCTTCTCCTTCAGGTAGCGGCCGATGCCGCTGATCGTGCCGCCGGTGCCCACGCCGGCCACGAAGTGGGTGACCTTGCCCTCGGTCTGCTCCCAGATCTCCGGGCCCGTGCTCTCGTAGTGCGACAGCGGGTTGTTGGGGTTGGAGTACTGGTCGGGCTTCCAGGCTCCCTCGATCTCGCGGACCAGCCGGTCGGAGACGTTGTAGTAGGAGTCGGGGTGCTCCGGCGCCACCGCGGTCGGGCAGACCACCACCTGCGCCCCGTAGGCCTTGAGCACGTTGCGCTTGTCCTCGCTCACCTTGTCCGGGCACACGAACACGCACTTGTAGCCCTTGGCCTGCGCGACCATCGCCAGCCCCACGCCGGTGTTGCCAGAGGTCGGCTCGACGATCGTGCCGCCCGGCTTGAGCGAGCCGTCGGCCTCGGCGGCCTCGACCATGCGCAGGGCGATGCGGTCCTTCACGGAGCCGCCCGGGTTGAGGTACTCCACCTTCGCCAGCACCAGTGGCTTGGCGCCGTCGGTGGTCTTGGAGAGGCGCAGCAGCGGGGTGTTGCCGACGAGGTCGAGGAGTGAGTTCACGTAGTGCACGCCGTCAGTCTAGGGCGCATCCGTACCATGGAGGTCGTGGGGAAGGCTGCTGCGGCACGACGTCTCGCGGCCGCCGCCGCCTATGGCGGCGGTGGCCTTTCTCTGTTGGGCGCCTCGGTCTACGGCGTTCTCGCCGCGGAGGCGAAGCTGGCCCGCAAGACCATCGGCGGCCCGCTCGACGACCCCGCCCCGGACGCGACCGGCTGGTACGGCAAGGGCCGCCCGGGCCCGGCGCTGAAGGTGGCCTGGCTCGGCGACTCCAGCGCGGTGGGCTACGGCGTGTCGAAGGTCGAGGAGACCCCCGGCGCGCACGTCGCCTCCGGGCTGGCCGAGGGCGCCGACCGGCGCGTCTACCTGCGCTCGCTCGCGGTCGTGGGGGCTCAGACCAGCGACCTGTCCGCGCAGATCGAGCAGGCGCTCCCGATGGAGCCGCACGTCGCGGTGATCCTGATCGGCGCCAACGACGTCACCCACACCGTGCGCCCCTCGGAGTCGGTCCGCCTGCTCGAGGTGGGCGTGCGTCGACTCCGGGACGCCGGCGCGCAGGTGGTGGTCGGGACGTGTCCGGACCTCGGCACGGTCGAGCCGATCGCCCCACCGCTGCGCCAGCTCGCCCGGGTGTGGAGCCGCCGGCTCGCCGCGGGCCAGACGATCGCCGTGGTCGAGGCCGGCGGCCGGACCGTCTCGCTCGGCTCGATCCTCGGCCCCGAGTTCAGCGCCTCCCCCAAGCTGTTCTTCGGAGAGGACCGGTTCCACCCCTCGGCCGCCGGCTACTCCAGCCTGGCGTCGGTGCTGCTGCCCTCGGTGCTCGCCGCGGTCGGCGTGATCCCGGACGAGGACCTCCAGCCCGAGGCGTTCCGCGGAGAGGGCGTGCTCCCGATCTCCTACGCCGCCGTGGAGGCCGCGAGGACGCCGGGCACCGAGATCGACGGCACCGAGGTCGGCGGGGTCAAGCGCGGCGCCCGCGGACGC
Source organism: Nocardioidaceae bacterium (assembly GCA_035457605.1). GTDB lineage: Bacteria > Actinomycetota > Actinomycetes > Propionibacteriales > Nocardioidaceae > Nocardioides_C. The sequence continues at coordinate 4,369 of DATIBI010000209.1, read as the reverse complement.
TGGGTGCTGCTGCGCCACCGCCGCCGCCAGCCCGAGCCGGACTACGAGGGGGTCGACGACGACACCGAGCCGACCGCCGACAGCCCGGACGCGGACGCGGCGGCGCGCACCTGACTCCCCCGGGACACAGGCACAGACACAGCGAGGGCCCCTGGTCTCCCAGGGGCCCTCGTCGCGTCGAGCGGGGACTCAGGTCAGTCGTTGCCGCGCAGGATCGCGAGGATGCGCAGGATCTCGATGTAGATCCAGATGATCGTCACGGTCAGGCCGAACGCCGCACGCCAGGACTCCACCTCGGGCAGGCCGGCCGCGATGCCCCGCTCGACGAAGTCGAAGTCGAGGATCAGCATGAACACGCCGAGCGCGAGGCCGACGAAGCTCATCACCAGGCCCAGCGTGCCGAAGCCGTTGAAGCCGATGGCGTTGCCGAACAGGCCGAGCACGAAGTCGAAGAGGGTCACGGCCACGAAGCCGAAGGCCGCGGCGACCACGAACTTGCGGAACCGGGGGCTGACGGAGATGTTGAAGAACTTGTACGCCGCCAGCGTGCCCGCGACCGCGGCCACGGTGCCGATCACGGCCCCCATCACCACGCCCGGGAACAGCGTCTCGAACCACTTGCTCATGGCGCCGATGAACACACCCTCGGCGACCGCGTAGGCGATCACCAGGCCGGGGCTGATCGTGCGCTTGAACGACAGCACCAGACCCAGGCCCAGACCGACGAACGCGCCGGCCATCCACAGCATCATCAGCTGGCTGGCGACGGCCTCGTCGACCACGCCGGCCTCACTGACCGGGCGACCGGTCAGGAACCAGGTGATGGCCGCGACGACGGTCACGATCCCGAGCGTGATGCCGGTCTTCTGGACGACGGTGTCGATCGTCATCCGGCCCCGGTCGACCGCGGTCGGGCCCTGCGGAGCCCCGGTGCCCCACGTCGAGGGGTCGCTGTAGCCGGGGGTCGGCTGGCCGCCGTACCCCTGGTAGGAGGAGCCGTTGCCGGGGTAGGTCACATTTCCGTACGCGTTGCTCGATCCCCGGCCGGTGAAGCCCTCGGAACGCGCGAAGACGGGATTGCTGCTGTGCATCTTGTGGTCTCTCCTCAGAGGCCTGGTTGCGACTCCGCCCCGGAGCCGCCTGGGTACCGCAGATCCATCCTACGGTTCCCTGTGGTGATCAACGGACGGGTCGCGGCGGGTGTTCCCGCGCCGATGCCGCAAATGCGGCTTTCTCAGTACCCCCGGTGGGACTCGAACCCACACTGAAAGGTTTTTAAGACCTCTTCCTCTGCCATTGGGATACGGGGGCGGGGTGTGTCAAAGATAGGTCTTGCGGGGGTAGATCGCGTGCGCGCCGGCGGCCCGGTCGAGGAACAGCAGCCCGTCGCAGTGGTCGATCTCGTGCTGCAGCGCGCGGGCCTCGAACGCGTCGGTGCTGAGCTCGACCTCCTCGCCGGTGCCGGGGAGCTGGCCGCGCACCACGATCCGGCCGGCGCGCTTCACGTCACCGGTGAAGTCCGGCACGCTCATGCAGCCCTCACGGGCCTTCTCGTTGCGGGAGGACTCGACGACCTCGGCGTTGCACAGCACGAAGGTGCCGTGGTGGGTCCGGGTCTTGGGGTGCTCGGTGACGTCGACGCAGAACACCTTCACCCCGACCCCGACCTGCGGCGCCGCGAGGCCGACGCAGCCCGGGGAGACCCGCATCGTGGCGACCAGGTCCGCCGCGAGCTGGACGATCTCGTCCGCGGCGGGGTCGACGCGCTCGCCGGGGGTGGCCAGCACCGCCGCCGGTGCGCGGACCACGTCGAGCACCCGTCCCTCGACGGAGAGGTCCTCCTCCGTCCAGCGGCCGACGACGTTGTCGACGAAGGTGAGGCTCACAGCTCGTCGCTCTCCACCTCGCGGAGCGTGGCGCCCACGCCCAGCTCGGAGGCGACCCGTTCCAGGGCCGCCTGCAGCGCGGTCACGTCGACGGTCGCGGGCAGGTCGACCTCGGCCACGAGCAGGTACAGCTCGCCGGACAGCCGCGTGGTGAGGTCGGTGATGTTGCCGCCGACCGCGGCGACCTCGCTGACGACCGCCGAGACGATGCCGGGGCGGTCCCCGCCGTGCACGGTGAGCACGTAGGACAGGCCGAGCGCCGACTGCACCGGCTCCGGCGGCACCTCGCGCACGGAGACGGTCAGCCGGCCGTCCGCGGTCAGGCCCGCCAGGGCCGACTCGACGTCGGCGGAGTCCACGTCGCCGGCGCAGACCAGCATCATCGCGAAGTGCCCGCGCAGCAACGTCATCGTGGAGTCCTCGAGGTTCAGGCCGAGGTCGGCGAGAACGCGGGTGGTCTCGGCGATGATGCCCGGGCGGTCATGGCCGATGACGGTGATGGCGTGCAGAGTCACGGGCGTCATCCTTCCATGCCCCGTCCGAGCGCCGCGGCACGTCCCAGCACCGCGTCGAGCATGGCCTCGGTGAGCTTGCCGGTGAAGGTGTTCTGCTGCGAGGGGTGGTAGCTGCCGACCAGCGTGACCTCGCGACCGTCCGGTCCGGTGAGCACGGCCTCGGCGCCGTGCCCGAAGCGCGGTTTCGGCCGCGGCACGTCGTACCCCAGCGCCCGGAACGTGCGCAGCGCGGCGTCCCAGCCGTACAGCCCCAGGCACACCACCGCGCGCACCGAGCCGGCGACCAGGCGCACCTCGCGCAGCAGCCACGGCGCGCAGGTGTCCCGCTCGACAACCGTGGGCTTGTTGTCGGGAGGTGCGCAGCGGACCGTCGCGACCATCCGCGCGCCGAGCAGCCGCTGGCCGTCGCCGGCGTGCTCGGAGCGCTCCTGCGCGGCAAGCCCGACCCGGTGCAGTGACGCGAACAGCCAGTCGCCGGACCGGTCCCCGGTGAAGATGCGGCCGGTCCGGTTCCCGCCGTTCGCGGCCGGGGCGAGCCCGACGATCAGCACCGCGGGGTCGTCGTCGCCCCAGCCGGCGACGGGGCGGCCCCAGTAGGGCTGGTCGGCGAACGAGGCCCGCTTGCCGTGCGCGACGTCCTCGCGCCAGGCGACCAGGCGCGGGCAGGCCCGGCAGACCGACTCCGCGGCGCAGAGGTCCGCCAGCCCGGTCGCCGTCTCGGCGATCCTGAGCACGTCCTCCGCCGTGGCCGCGACCGGCGTGTCCGGCCGGGCGGGGTCGTCGGGCCAACCGGCACCCGGAGGCACCGGGCTCGGGTACGGGTCTCCGGTCAGCGGGTGCGGTAGCGGACCTCCGGGGTCCGGCACGGCGTTGGGCCGGTCGTCGGGGGGCCGGTCGTTCGTGGGCACGGGGCCCATCCTCCCGGACCCACCCCTCAACGGGTGAGGGACCAGGCGATCCCGTCGAGGATGTCGGCCTCGGAGACCAGCAGCGTGTCCACCTTCGTCCGGCGCAGCACCCGGTCGAGGATCAGCGCCCCCGCCCCGATCACGTCCGCGCGGCCGGGATGCATGTACGGCAGGGCCGCCCGCTGCTCGCGGGTCAGGTGCAGCAGCCGCTCCGCCATCGCGTGCACCGCCTCGGTCGAGAGCACCGCCTGGTCGATCGCTGCGCGGTCGTACGCCGGCAGGTCGAGCACCCCGGCCGCCGTGGTCGTGATCGTGCCCGCGACGCCGACGACGGTCCGCGCCTCCTCCAGGGGTACGTCGGACCGGCCGATCGCCTCGTCGAGCACCGCGACCGCCTCCGCGACCTCCGGCTCCGTCGGCGGGTCCGACCGGAGGCAGCGCTCGGTCATGCGGACCGAGCCGATGTCCAGCGACCGCGCGCTGCGGACGTGCCCGTGCCCGTCACCCAGGATCAGCTCGGTGGAGCCGCCGCCGATGTCCACGACCAGGAACGGCGAGGGCAGGTCGCGCCCGGCGAGCCGTCGGGTCGCCCCGTCGTAGGACAGCTGCGCCTCGGCGTCGCCGGTGACCACCTCGGGCACCACGCCGAGCCGCTGCTGCACACCCCGCATGAACTCCTCGGCGTTCGCGGCGTCACGGGCGGCCGAGGTGGCGCAGAACCGGACCGCCGCCACGTCGTACCCCTCGATGATCCGGGCGTACTCGTCGACGGCGGCGAAGGTCCGCGCGAGGGCCGCGTCGGCCAGCCGGCCGGTGCGGTCGACGTCCTGCCCGAGGCGGACCATCCGCATCTCGCGGACGTGCTCGTGCTCGGTCCCGGTCCCGGGGTCCAGGTCCGCGACCAGCAGCTTGATCGTGTTGGTGCCGCAGTCGATGGCCGCGACCCGGGTCATCCGGACCCGGCCGTGTCGTCCTCGGGGGCGGGCTCGACCGTGACGCACGGCCCGGACGCCCAGAACTCTCCGAGCAGGTCGAGCACCTCGTCGCCGAGCGGGTTCAC
>DATIBI010000208.1:0-34205 GCA_035457605.1 Nocardioidaceae bacterium | reverse complement strand
CTGAGCGCCCGCCATGAAGGAAATCGCCCACCAGAGCTGGATGAGCGCAACCCCGACCAGCGTTGTCGCCTCGGTCAGAGTCAGCGTCCCGTGCAGGTCGAACAAGCCGACGCCGAAGTCGATGATGATGTGCAGCGCGCTGAAGAACATCGTCGCCAGGCCGACCCAGAGCCATACCGGCATCCGCCAGTCGCGGCCGGACCACGCGAGCTGTTCGCTCCCCACGTACCCACTATCGACCATGGCGAGGCGGTCTGCCCTGGCTATGACGCGGCTCGCGGCAGTCTTCGCCGCCGGTACTTTCGCGAAATGCGACCCCTGCGGTACTCCATGTCTCCGCGCGCGAGTTCCGCGTTCCAGGTAGCCGACGGGGGTGCCAGCCCGAGCCTGCCGCAGATGGAGGCTCCTTCTCGCGCCCCACCGCAGGGTGCCCCTCCGCCGCTGCCCGCAACCTGGACTCCGGTCATGCCCCTTGGCCGACACGTGGGCAACATCCAGCGGGTGCACGGGAACCATGCGACGGTCACATTCGACCGACGCCGTGGCGGCCTCGGATGGACTGCCTACGACGGGTGGGACCGACGGACGGGCGGTGTGGTCTCCCAGATTGCGATGCGGCGGGTCACCAAGAAGCAACCACGGCGTTCAAGACGAGGAAGGCGCAGAAGCCAAGCGGGAGCCAGTAGGGGAGCCAGATGCTCAGCTGAACATGACGAACGTTCCAACGCGCCGCGTCGGCGCCGAACCGAGGTCGGATGCGGAAATGCTCAGCATGCTGGGATGCAACCCTCGGACGTGTTCGTGACCGTGCTTCGGCCGACTGGCCACGTGACGTACGACCTTGCTCAGAGGTGGTCGCCCGCCCGCATCTCGAGGGAGCCCGCTCACGTACCCGTCGCCGTCGCAGGACTTGCCGTTGGGGTACGACCTGACGAGCTCAACCTCTTGTCGATTTGCGGCAACGGGCCTCCGGTCCGGGCCGGACAGCTTCACGGTCACCGTCACTGGTCCGGGTTCGCAGTCCCGTCCCAGGTCATCGAAGGTGACGCCAGCCCTCCGGCCGACTGGCCCTTCCGGTACCCGCCCAAGAGGCAGACGTGCGGAAACGCAGTCATTCGCGGCGCAGACCTTGAAGGCCACGCTCCCTGACCGCACGAACAGGGCGCGAGGGATCTCGACCCCGACGCCGTCGAAGCCACCGACCCCAGTGCATGCGCGTGCAGCGCCGCACCCCTGGCCCGTCAGGGCGACCACCAGAGTCACAGCAACCAGGACTCTCCTCGGGCCCTCCTCATGATCCGGCTGGGCGTGGTGCTGGGCGGGCCGCCGAGGAGGTCGCTCCTGCCGCGGGCGCCGTCACCTGTCGCAGCGTGGCCCGGCCTGTGTCGCCGCCACGTAGGAGTGCTCGCGCCCCGCGCGGTCGGTGACCACGATGGTCCCGGTGACCGACCGGCAGGGTCCGTAGACGTGGAACTCGAACGGGAAGTTCAGCAGCTCCTCGCTGCCCCGGCGGTCGCTGGTCGTGTAGGACTCACCGTAGTTGAAGGCGTCGTCCCCCGGAGTCACCGTGTAGGACGTGATCCGGCGCCCGGCCGGGGTGCCCTCGTCGAGACTCGCGTCCACGCAGAAGTTCCGGCGGCTCACCGCGTGCACGGTCATCTCGGCATCGAGCCGGGGGCCGCCCGGCGACTTGCGTCGGAAGGCGGTCTGGTGCCGGCGGTCGTGCCGGACCTCCGGACAGACGACCGAGGGCCATTCCACAGCCGTGCCGGTGTCCGTCTCCGGCCCATCGAGCCGGGCGGGCGACTCGGCCGTGCACCCCGACATCAGCATGGTGGTCAGGACCCCGGCAGCCGGGATGGCGAATCGACAGCTCACCGGGTCACGCTATCGGCTGGGCGGGCCCCACTGAGGAGCAACGTGCGCAGCTGTCGCGAAAGAAGTGCAGGGTCATGCCGACCCTGCCCGGACCAGCCGTGAGGTACGTCGCCAGGGCCCGGAGCCGACCCACGGACAGCGCGGCCAGGGCGTCACGCTCCGCGGCGACCGGTGCCATGATGTCCCGCGTGACAGAGGGCCGGATCGGAATCGACGACCCGCGAGCCGACGACGTCCGCGCGCTGCTGGAGCGGCACCTGGAGTTCGCCAACACCCACTCCCCGCCGCAGGACGTCCACGCACTCGACGTGGAGTCGCTGGTGCACCCGGACGTCACGTTCGTCGGCTACCGCGTCGACGGTGAGCTGCTCGCCGTCGGGGCGCTCAAGCGGCTCGGCGACGGGCACGCGGAGCTGAAGTCCATGCACACCGCCGCAGCAGCGCGTGGCCGGGGCATCGGTCGCGCCGTCGTGGACCACCTGGTCGGGCTGGCTCGCGACCGCGGCCTTGCCCGGGTCAGCCTCGAGACGGGCACGATGTCGGCGTTCGAGCCGGCAAGGGCGCTGTACGCGCGGGCGGGGTTCACCCCGTGTGGAGCGTTCGGCGACTACGAGCCCGGTCCGAACAACACGTTCATGACGCTGGCGCTCGACCCTGCGCCGTACGGTTCGACACCCTGAGCACATCCGAGCGGTCGTCGCGCGCGGGTCAGTCCGGCGTCTGCGTCGACTCGTGCCGGGTCTCCTCGGGGTGCTCGGTCCGCTCGTCGGACTCCTCGAGGATCGCCTTCGCCTGGTCCTCGGGGGCGTCGCTGCCGACCGCCTCCTCCTCGGGAAGCAGCTCCGCGCGGCGGGCGATCCTGGACTCATCGGCTGACTCGGTCATGCACCGACCGTAGCAACGGCCCCGGTCAGCTCCCGTCCGTCCGAGCGTCCTCGACACCAGGGACCGGACGAGGCATCAACGGGCGTTGCGCAGGAACTCCTCCAGGATCGGCCCGGCGCTGCGCGACCCCGACTCGCCCCGCTCGACGAACACCGCCACGGCCAGGTCGCCCTGGGCAGCGATCATCCAGGCGTGCGTGGGCAGGGGGTCGCCGGTGCCGTACTCCGCGGTGCCGGTCTTGGCGAGCACCGGTTCCCCGGGTACGTCGGACAGCTGCGCGCCGCTGCCCCGGGCCACCGTTTCGCGCATCATCGCGGCCAGGTCGCGGGCCTCACCCGGCGCCAGCCCGGCCTCGGTCGGAGCAGACGGACGCGACTCGGGGAGCAGGTAGGGGACCACGGTCCGGCCCTCGGCCACCGACGCGGCCACCGCCGCCATCGCCATCGGCGAGGCCAGCACCTTGCCCTGGCCGATCATCGACGCCGCCTTCTCGGTCTCGCTGCCCGGGGAGGGCACCGACCCGAAGTAGGCCGGGAAGCCGAGGTCGTGGTCCACGCCGAGCCCGAGGTCGGCCGCGGCACCGGTCAGGGCGGCGTCTTCGACCCGGCCCTCCTCGGTGATGAACGCGGTGTTGCAGGAGCTGGCCAGCGCGGTGGTCAGCGTGATCCGGCCGAGCTGCGCGGCGGGGTAGTCGTCGTAGTTCTTGAACGACTTGCCGTCCACGACGGTGGTGCGCGGGCAGGTCACGGTCGAGCCGGTGCCGAGCCCCGACCTGAGCAGCGCCAGAGCGCTGACCACCTTGAAGGTCGAGCCCGGGGCGTACTGACCGGCGGTCGCGGTGTTCAACCCCTCCGAGCCCGGGCCGCTGGCGGCCACGAGCACGGCTCCGTCGGAGGGTCGGACCGCGACCAGGGCGCTCGGCGGAGCCACGCCGGCGAGCGCCTCCTCGGCGAGCAGCTGCAGGCTCGGCTCGAGCGTGGTCCGCAGGTCCGTGCCGGGCTCGGCCTCCACGGTGAACAGCTCGCGGTCCTCGCCCTCGGGGGTCGACGCCTCGACGGTGAGCCCGGGCTTGCCGCGGAGCGACCCGTCGTACCGCTGCTGCAGGCCGGACAGCCCCGCCTCGTCCCCGACCCGGTAGGTGCTGCGGGGCTCCTCGACCATTTCGGCGGTGACCGGCCCGACGGTGCCGAGGACGGCACGCGCGAAGTCGCGGGTCGGGGCCAGCGGGATCTCGTCGGCCAGCGCGACGGCGCCGGGGATCTGGCGGTACTGGTTGGTGATCCCGCCGGTGACGTCCTCCTCGCGAAGCACGAGCGCCTCCACGAACGCCGCCTTGCCGGCCTGCTCCACCCGGTCGGCGAACGCGTCGGCGTCGATGTCGAGAAGCCTGGCGAGGTCCCGCGCGGAGGAGACCTGCTCGGCCGGCGGGGTGTTGGCCTTGTCGAGGCCGAACCGGAACACCGGTCGGTCGGTGACGAGGCGGGCGCCGTCCGCGCCGAGGACGTCCCCGCGCCGCGGCGTCAGGGGAGCGAGCTCCAGGGCCTCGCCCTGCCGGAGCGAGGGCTCGACGACCCGCGGGCTCCACCGCAGACGCCACTCGCCGTCGCGTTCGACGAGGACCGCCTCGGTGTCGTAGCGCCAGGCCCGGTCGGTGCCGGGCAGGTCCCACGCCCATCGCAGCGCGACCCGGGCCTGCTCCTCCTCCTCGGTCAACGTCACCGAGCCGACCGTCACCGTCGGGGCTGCCTCATCCCCGGTCAGGGCGTCGGCGATCCGGTCGAGCTCGTCCTGGGCGTCCTCGGGGGTCGTGCCGTCGAGCGGGACGTCGACCTCGACCGCCGTGAGCGACTTCGCCACCTGCTCGGCTGCGGTCCGTGCCTCGTCCTCGCCGTTGGTGCACCCGGTGCCGACTGCCATGAGCAGCGCGATGCACGCCGCCGTACCGCCCTTGCCCAGCTTCGTCATCAGCACTTCTCCCCGTGTCCACCAGTGCGCAACGCCTCACGGATCACACCACCGGCGGCACGGACAGTCAAAACCGACCCTCCGGGGTCCGCAGAGGTGGGCGCACCAGCCGCCTGCCTAGCATCGACGGTGTTCCCGACCGGGGACCGATCCCGCCGTCCGGCGGGATTGGTCCGTCGACCAGAGAGGACCCCGATGATCTTCATCACCGCCAAGTTCCGCGTCCGACCCGAGTCCGCCGACCGCTGGCCCGAGATCTCCCGGGACTTCACCGAGGCGACCCGGTCCGAGCCGGGCTGCCTGTGGTTCGACTGGTCGCGCAGCCTCGACGACCCCACGGAGTACGTGCTGGTGGAGGCGTTCCGCGACGACGAGGCGGGTGCGGCGCACGTGCAGTCCGCGCACTTCAAGGCCGCGCAGGAGGCGCTCCCGCCGCATCTGGCCGAGACGCCGCGGATCGTGAACTTCACGGTTCCCGGCGAGGAGTGGTCGGAGCTGGGGGAGATGGCGGTCCGCTGAGCCGGTCCGGGTGAGAACCGGTCCGCGCCGCACCAGGGCGAACCGGATTTCCGGGAACTGATCCGACATGTCCTGAACGTTGCCACCATGGAGGGGCCAGGCCGGCCGGCGCCGGCGCGCCGTCTCCTGCGGAGGCATCCATGGTCTTCCGTCGCCCGGTCCTCGGTGTGGTCACCGGCATCCTGGTCCTCGTCGCGCAGGCACTGGCGGCGCCCCCGCCGGCCTCGGGCGCCGCGGCGTCCCCGGCCGTGTCCGCCACCTGGTCGGGCACCCGGTTCGAGGCCGACCAGGCCGCCCGGGTCAGCGGCACGGTGACCCGCGCCCGCTCGCTCCGAGCGGCCGTGCTCCAGCGCCAGACCCCGGACGGCTGGAGGTCGGTGGCCCGGCTGCGGCTGGACGACGGCCGGTTCGCGGGGCGCGTGCCGACGACGTGGTACGGCTCCTTCCGCTACCGGGTGCGCGTCACCACCCGGGGCGGGACGGTCGGCTGGTCCGACGTCGCCACCGTCCGGGTGGTCCCGTCCTACGACCCGCCCGGCGTCGCGACCGCGCACCGGCTCGCCTCGCCCTCGCCGGTCGCCCGCTGGGACCCCTGCCGCGTCATCGGCTACCGCGTGAACGCCCGGCAGGCCAGGCCCGGTGCCCTCCGCGACGTCAAGGGCGCGCTGCGGCGGGTCCACCAGGCGACCGGGCTGCGCTTCGCCTACCGCGGAACCACTCGGCTGGTGCCGCAGTCCTGGGAGGACGGCTACCCCCGGGACACCCAGCTGGTCATCGCCTGGGCCCGCCCGGGGCAGTCCCTCGTGCTCGGCAGGAGCACCGGTGCGATGGGGGTGGGCGGCGCGGCGTGGCAGCTCGGCTACCGCGACGCCAGGGGTACGACGGTCTCGCGGATCGTCCGGGGATATGTGGTCATCGACTCGTCCCAGCAGTCACGCACGCCGGCCGGCTTCGGGCGGGGCAAGACGCGCGGTGAGCTGCTCATGCACGAGAGCGCGCACGCCATGGGCCTGGCCCACGTCGAGGACCGGCGCCAGCTGATGCACCCCTTCATGCAGGACACCCCTGCGCGGTGGGGCCGCGGCGACCTGGCCGGCCTGGCGAAGCTCGGCGCGGCACGAGGTTGCCTGCACCAGCGGTGAGCAGGTCCGGGCTCCTTGTCGGGGGTCGCCGGCTCCCGGATGATTGGCGCCATGACCGACATCGACCTGCCCTCGATCGAGGCGGAGCGCGCCAGGATCCGCGAGGCGCACCTGAAGCCGGCTGCGGAGCGTCCGCAGTCGACCGCGCGCGGGCTGCACCACACCGCGCTGATCAGCAGCGACGTCGAGCAGACGATCCGGTTCTACCAGGACCTGCTCGGGTTCCCGCTGACCGAGCTGATCGAGAACCGGGACTACCCCGGCTCCTCGCACTTCTTCTTCGACATCGGCAACGGCAACCTGCTCGCGTTCTTCGACTTCCCCGGCCTCGACGTGGGGCCCTACGCCGAGGTGCTCGGCGGGCTGCACCACGTGGCGATCTCGGTGGCCCCCGAGAAGTGGCAGGCGATCGTCGACCGGTTCGACGAGGTCGGGGTGCAGTACGTCATCCACAGCGAGGTCTCGGTCTACTTCACCGACCCCGACGGCGCCCGGATCGAGCTGATCGCCGACCCGCTCGGGGAGATGTACGGGCACCACGTGCTCTGATCGTCAACCTGGCCGTCACCCTGGCCCCAACTCTGGCCGCCAGCCCGGCCGTCACCCTGGCCGTCACGGTGAGCGGGACCCCTCGAGCCAGCGCATCACCGGGGTCGCCGAGATGCCGTGCAGCAGCACCGAGAGCACGACCGTGAACGACACCGTCGACCAGAGCAACTGGTGGTCGCCGAAGTCGGCGCTGCCGGTGGCGTAGGCGAGGTAGAACAGTGACCCCACTCCGCGGACACCGAAGAACGCCGTGGCCAGGCGCTCACGCGGCGTGAGCACGTGGTCGCCCACCGTGCACTCGGCCGACCGTGTGCGCAGGGCGAGGATCCCGCTGACCGGGCGCACGACGAGCAGCAGCGCCACCGCGAGCACGACCGCGGGCCAGGTCAGTGAGTCGAGCAGCCCGTTGGTCATCGCCACGCCCACGACCAGGAGCACCGCGAGCGTGAGCAGCCGCTCGAGGCGCTCGATGATCTCGTGCATGTGCACGTGGTAGTCGTGGCCGCGCTCGGCGGAGCGCAGGGTCATCGCGCAGGAGAAGACGGCCAGGAAGCCGTAGCCGCCTACCGTCTCCGACACCCCGTAGGACAGCAGCACGGCGGCGAGTGCGAGCAGGGGCTCGCCGGTCTCGGCGAGCCTCAGGGACGGCCGGGGCGCGCGGAACGCCGCCTTCGCCAGGATCCAGCCGACCGCCATGCCGACGGCGACACCGAGCACGGTCTTGCCGACCAGGTCCCAGGCGAACCAGCGCAGCCCCCACTCGCTGAACGGCCCCAGCGTGGCCAGGAAGATCGCCGCGTAGACGAACGGGAACGCCAACCCGTCGTTCAGCCCCGCCTCGGAGGTCAGCGCGAAGCGGACCTCGTCGCTCTCGTCGATCTCCTGCTGGTCCTCGCCCTCGGCGGGGGTGGGTCCCGCCACCTGGACGTCGGAGGCCAGCACCGGGTCGGTCGGGGCGAGCACGGCCCCGAGCAGCAGGGCAGCGGCGGGGGCGAGCCCCATCACCCACCAGCCGAGCAGCGCGGTCCCGACGATGCACAGCGGCATCGCGATCCCGAGCAGCCGCCAGGTTGCGCCCCAGCGACGCCAGGTCGCGAACGACCTCAGGTCCAGGGGGCGGTCCAGCGCGAGACCTACGCCCATGAGCGCGATCAGCACGGTGAACTCCGTCAGGTGCTCGATGAAGACGCGGTTCGCCACCGGTGAGACCGCGACGCCCTCGGGCAGAGGGAGCAGTCCGATGAGCGCGCCGAGCAGCAGCAGCACGATCGGCGCGGAGACCGCGGCTCGGCTCAGCGCGACCGGCAGCACGACCGCGAGCAGGAGGGAGGCGCCGGCCAGCGCGTAGACGACGTCGGCGCTCATCTCCCCTCCCGGAGGCGCTGGTCGGATCCCTCGGCCCTCGTCAGAAGGCTAGCGGCCGCCCGTTTGGGCGCCCGGGGATCGGTTACCCCTCGCTGAAAGCGTCAAACTTTCAACCACTTGGAGGAACAGGCATGAGCACGGTCAACGTGGCAGTCATCTACTACTCCTCGACCGGCACCACCCACGAGATGGCGCAGCGGCTCGCCCAGGCGGCGGAGAAGGCCGGTGCGGAGGTGAGGGTGCGGCACGTGGCCGAGCTGGCTCCCCGGGAGGTCGTCGACTCGCAGGACGCCTGGCGGGAGCACCTGGAGTCGGTCAAGGACCAGCCGACCGCCCAGCCCGACGACGTGGTGTGGGCCGACGTGGTGCTCCTCGGGTCGCCGACCCGGTTCGGGAACGTTGCCAGCCAGCTCAAGCAGTTCATCGACTCGCTCGGCCCGCAGTGGGGTCAGGGTCTGCTCGCGAACAAGGTGTACGCCGGCTTCACCTCCTCGCAGACCACGCACGGGGGTCAGGAGTCGACGCTGCTCGCGCTGTACAACACCATCCACCACTTCGGCGGCCTGATCGTCTCGCCGGGGTACACCGATGCGGTCAAGTTCGCCGACGGCAACCCCTACGGCGTGGGGCACGTGACGGGCGCGGAGAACGACGAGCCGCTCGGCAGCACCGAGCACGACGCGCTCGACCACATGGCCGAGCGGGCCGTGGAGGTGGCGCGCAAGCTCAAGGCCGGCGAGCAGGCCGGCTGAGTCACCGGCTGCGTCAACGGCTGCGTCACCGGCTGGGTCAACGGCTGGGTCGCCGGCTGGGTCACTGCCCGAGCCGGCGACGCAGTCGGGCGTTGTCCTCCTCGAGCTCGAGGACCATCGCGACACCGGCGAGGTTGAGGCCCGCCTCCAGCAGCTCGGCGATCCGGCGCAGCCGGGTCAGGTCCTGCTCGCTGTAGAGGCGGGTCCCGCCGTCGGTCCGGTCCGGCTCGAGCAGGCCCCTGCGCTCGTAGGCGCGGAGGTTCTGCACCCCGGTGCCCACCAGGGAGGCCGCCACCGAGATGCCGTAGACCCCTACGGTGGGACCTGGTCTCCCGGTCATCCCCGGATCACCCCCTCCTCTCGCCAGGACGTGGCCTGTGGCCCTTGCCATGGATTGCTCACGGTGCTATATGAAATCTATACCAGCTGATATAGGTCGCTGGGAAGCGCACAGCATGAAGAACATGGAGGTGGACATGATGTTGATGCGCAGCACCGACCCGTTCCGTGACTTCGACCGGCTCGCGCAGCAGGTCCTCGGCACGACCTCGCGCCCTGCCGTGATGCCGATGGACGCCTGGCGTGAAGGTGACACGTTCGTGGTGGAGTTCGACCTCCCCGGGGTGGACCCCGGCGCCGTGGACATCGACGTGGAGCGCAACGTGCTGACCGTCCGGGCGGAGAGGCCGGCCCGCAACGGTGACTGGGAGATGCTCGCCTCCGAACGGCCGCGGGGTCTGTTCAGCCGGCAGCTCGTCCTCGGTGACAACCTCGACCTGGACAGGGTGACCGCGGACTACCGCGACGGCGTGCTCGCGCTGCGGATCCCCGTCGCGGAGAAGGCCAAGCCGCGCAAGATCCAGATCACCGGCACGGAGCACCCCGATCAGACCGCGATCTCCACGTGAGCTGACCTCGGCACTCCGCTCCGTCCGCAGGGCGGGAGCCGGCCGTCCACGAACCCGACCGGGACCGTCCCCGGTCGGGTTCGTCGTTTGTTACCGAGGTGTGGAGAAGGGGTGTGTTCGACGTTGCCTGGGCGTGGTGCGGCGATTCGTAGCGTTTTCCCAGACGACGCACCAACGACCGAGAAGAGATCACCATGACCAGCACGACCACCTCCCGCCGCAAGGTTCTCGTCCCGCTGGCGACCATGCTGGCTGCCGGCGCGATCGCCGTCGGCTCGGGCGCGAGCTTCACCTCGGAGAGCGGGAACAGCTCGAGCGCCGTGACCTCCGGAACACTGAAGCAGAGCAACTCCAAGGCCAACGCCGCGATCTTCACGATCCCGAACATGAAGCCCGGCGACACCGTGAACAGCACCCTGACGCTGACCAACACCGGGACGCTGCCCGCGACGTTCAGCCTGAAGGAGACCGTCTCAGCGAACGAGTTCGCCGGCGCCAACCTCAGCTTGAGGATCACGAACACCACCACGGGTGAGGTGGTCTACGACGGCACCTTCGGTGGACTGGCCGACGGTGAGGAACAGGACCTGGGCGAGTGGGCGGCAACCGAGGCCAACACCTTCGAGTTCAAGGTCCACCTCGCGACCACGACCCCGAACACCGACCAGGGCAAGACCGCCTCGGCGTCCTACACATGGCACTCCGTCCAGCTCGACGGCCAGACGTTCGACCAGTAACCCCACCGACTCCTCGGCAAGGCCACCACAGGGTGGGAGGTGACCTTGCCGAGGGCCCGAGCCCCGAAGGTGCCCGACATGACCACGCTCCCGCAGCAGGTGCGCGACTCCCTGATCGCCCGCCTGCTGCGCCTGACCGGCACCATCGCCCTCGCCGGCGTGATGGTGATGTCCCTGGCGTTCATCCTTCCGAGCCTGCTTGGCTACGAGCGCTACGTGATCACCGGCGGATCCATGTCGGGCACCTTCGAGAAGGGCTCCGTGGCGTTCGAGAAGACGGTCGCCGTCGAGGACCTCGAGGTGGGGGACGTGATCACCTACCAGCCGCCGGCCGACAGCGGGCTGACCACCCTGGTCACGCACCGGATCGTGACGCGGAAGGTCACCGCCGACGGCGAGCTGGTCTTCCGCACCCAGGGGGACGCGAACCCCGACCCCGACCCGTGGCGGTTCCGCCTCTACGCGGCGACCCAGCCGCGGGTGGAGCTCACCGTTCCCTACGTCGGCTACCTGTTTCTCGCCCTGGCAGACCGGGACACCCGTGTCCTGCTGGTCGGCGTCCCCGCCGGACTGGTCGGGCTCTACAGCCTCGGCGAGCTCGTGGCCGCGGCGCGGTCCCGGGCCCGTGCCCGCCGTACCGCCGACGGCCCGGCTGCCGGCCCGGCTGCCGGCCCGGGCCCCACCGCACAGTCCCTGCCCCAACCCGTTCCCGCCAGCCGCTAGGACTCTGACTCACCATGGCTCCCCGTTCCTCCCTCCTGCTGCTCGTGACGCTCGCCGTCGCGCTGCTCGGCGTGGGGACGAACGGGACCTCGTCGGCCGCGTACACCGCCAGCACCGGCAACACCGGCACCGTCTCCGCGGCAGCCGACTGGACCGCTCCCACGGTGACCGTGAACAGCCCGGGCGCGCTCGTCTCCGGCACCGTCGCCGTCACCGCGACCGCGACCGACGGGGAGAGCGGGCTCGCCTCCGTCACCATCGAGCGCGCCACCACCTCGGCCGGTCCGTGGACGCCGCTGTGCACGACCGGCGCCGTGCCCCACACCTGCTCCTGGAACACCACCGCGGTGGCCGACGGCAGCTACCTGCTGCGCGCCCGCGCCACAGACGGCGCCGGCTACAGCGCCACCTCCGGTCTGGTGGGTACGACGGTCCTCAACTCCGCCGGCGTCACCCTGGCCGACCCGGGCGACCCGCTCCGGGGGACCGTCCCGGTCTCCGCCATCGTCACCGGAGGCGCGCCCGCCACCTCGATCACCATCGCGCGCCGGACCGCCGGCACCGGCGCCTGGACGACGATCTGCTCCACCACCAACGCGCCCCGGCTCGACTGCGCGTGGAGCACCGGCGCCCTGACCGGGTTCTACGACCTGCGCGCCCAGGCCGTGGTCGCGGGCACCACCCACACCTCCCTGCTGACCGACATCCTCGTCGACAACACCTCCCCGGTCGTGACCCTGACCGACCCGGGCAATCTCCTCAGCGGGACCCGGATCTTCGCCGCCACCGCCAGCGACGCCGACTCGGGCGTCGCCGCGGTCGCCTTCCAGTACGCGCCCGCCGGCACCGGCAGCTGGACCACGATGTGCGTGAGCGACACCGACCCGTTCGCCTGCGCGTTCAACACGCTGGGGCTGGCGGACGGCTCCTACGACTTCCGCGCCGTCGCCACGGACGTGGCCGGGAACTCCACCGCATCGGCCTCCGTCCGCCGGGACGTGAACAACACGGTCGCCTCCGTCTCGCTGGCCGACCCGGGCAGCCCGCTGTCGGGCACCGTGGCCCTCAACGCCGCCGCCAGCTCGCCCTACGGCGTCGCCTCGGTCACCGTCGAGCGGCGGACCTCGCCGTCGGGCGCCTGGACCCCGGTGTGCACCGACACGTCCGCGCCGTACACCTGCGCCTGGGACACCACGACCGTCACCGACGGCGCCTACGACCTGCGCGCGGTGCTGACCGACGCCAACGGCGTGACGCTCGGGTCCGCGGTGGTCGCCGCACGCCAGGTGGACAACAGCCCGCTGCGCGGGCTCGACGTGCAGGCGGCCAACGGCGCGGCCACCCTCGGCCGGCTGGAGACTGGCGACACCCTGACCCTGACCTACAGCGACGCCGTGGCCTTCGGGACGGTGATGAGCGGCTGGACCGGAAGCGCCTCCGGGGTGACGGTGCGCGTCACCAACAGCGGCAACAGCGACGGCCTCAGCGTGCAAACCGCCGCAGGCGCCGCCGTCAACCTCGGCACGGTCAACCTCCGCGCCAACCACGTCACGGCGACCACGAGCTTCAACGGCAGCACCATGACCGCGACCACCGACAGCTCCGGCGGGGTGCCGCGCACTGTCGTCCGGATCACGCTCGGCACGCCCACGAGCACCACCGGGCTGCGAACGACCACCTCCCCGGCGAGGCTGGTGTGGACGCCGTCGGCCGCCGCTCGCGACGTCAACGGCATCGCCTGCTCGACCACCGCGGTGACCGAGCCCGGCACCAACGACAGGGACTTCTGATGGCCGGCCGGACCCCGCCCCCGCTCGCCCGCGCGGCCGGCGTGCTCGCCGGGGGTCAGGGCCTGACCCTGCTCTGGTGCGTCAGGTCCGCGGCGACCGAGGCCGGCTACCTCGGCGTGCTGGTGGGGCTGCTGGCGGCGCTCGCGCTGCTGGGCGGCTGGCGGCTCTGGTTCGTGGCGAGCTGGGCCTGTCGTGCGGTCACCGCGGCCGTGGTGTCGGTCGGCGTCGGTGGCGAGCTGCTCAGGGCGACCGCGGGCCTCCCGGGCCAGGTGAGTCCCGGATGGTCGTTCGGGCCGGCCGCGCTCAGCGCCCTGCTCGGTGTGCTCGCGCTCCTGGCGCTGGGCCTGGACAGCCGTCGCTTTCGCCCCGGTGCGCCCGAAAGGTCGCCCTATGCTCTGTAGCCATGAGCCACACCGTGCTGCTGGTCGAGGACGATGAGGGGATCGCGATCCCCCGGGTGCGAACGCTCGACCGGGAGGGGTACGCCGTCGTCCGCGAGACCGAGGGAGCCGCGGGGGTCGACCGCGCCCTCGACGGCGGGGTGGACCTGATGATCCTCGACCTCGGCCTGCCCGACATGGACGGCCTCGACGTGTGCCGCCAGGTCCGCGGCGGAGGGTACGACGGCGGGATCCTGATCCTCTCCGCGCGGGGCGGCGAGCTCGACCGGGTCGTCGGGCTCGACGTCGGCGCCGACGACTACATGGAGAAGCCGTTCGGGCTGGCCGAGCTCCTCGCGCGCACCCGGGCGCTGCTGCGACGCAGCGGAGCCGCGGCCGCGACCAGGGGCGAGGCCCCGGGCGACGTCGACCGGCTCCACGTGGACTCCACCGCGCGACGGGTGTGGACGCGCGAGCGCGAGATCCCGCTGACGACCAAGGAGTTCGACGTGCTCGCCCTGCTCGCCCAGGACCGCGGTGCCGTAATCACCCGGGAACGGCTGATGGACGAGGTGTGGGACGAGAACTGGTTCGGGTCCACCAAGACCCTCGACGTCACCGTCGGCCGGCTGCGGCAGAAGCTGGAGGACCACGACGCCCCCGCCCGGGTGGTGACCGTGCGCGGAGTCGGCTTCCGGCTCGAGGACGGCCCTCCCGATGCGTGAGCGCCTGATCGCGGCCTTCGTCGGGCTGACCGTCCTCGTGCTCGGGGTGTTCGCGGTCTGGAACGCCTACGCCCTCGCCGACCTGGTGCGTCATCAGGAGCAGCGCAAGATCGAACGGTCCGCCGTACTCCTCGCCGCCGTGCTCGGGGACCGGGCCGAGGCCGGGACGCCGGTCACGCCGGCGTTCCTCACCGGACTGCTCAACGAGGGCGAGCACGTGGAGTACGTCGACGCGGACGGCAGCCTCGTCGAGGCGACCGCACCCGGTGGGGACCGGGCCGGCCAGGCCCCCGGCGACCTGATGGAGTCGCTTCCCGTCGCCGGTGGCGGCGAGGTCCGGCTGTCCCGGTCGGGCGAGATCGTCAGCCAGCGGATCGAGGACCAGCTGCTGCCCAACGTGCTGCTCGGGGTCGGGCTCGTCCTGGCCGCCGTGCTGCTGGGCTGGTGGGCGGCTCGGGGGCTGTCCCGCCCGTTCCGCGACCTGGCGTCCTCGGCCGCGGAGATCGGCCGGGGCCGGTTCGACATCGACATCCCGCACCACGCGATCCCGGAGGCCGAGGCGATCGGCAGCGCGATGCGCGAGAGCGCCACCCGGCTCGACGGGCTGGTCCGGCGCGAGCGGGCGTTCGCGGCCAACGCCTCCCACGAGCTGCGCACCCCGATCACGGCGCTGCGCCTGGAGCTGGAGGACCTGCTGCTCGCGCGGGACACCAGCCCGGAGCAGGCGGCGGCGATGCGCCGCGCACTCGGCCAGGTCGACCGGCTCAGCGAGACCGTGGACGGGATGCTGGACGGCGCGCGGGCCGGCCGGGAGGCCGAGAGCTCCGACATCGACGTCTCCGCGCTGGCCCGGGACACCGTTCGCCGCTGGCGGTCGCGTGCACCGGGTCGCGCGGTCACCGACCGGGTCGCCGGAGTGGTGCCGGTCCGGCTGCCGCACCGGGCGGTGGCCGAGATCCTCGACGTGCTGCTCGACAACGCCGTGCGCCACGGCGCGGGCGCGATCACCGTTCAGGTCGACGACGTGGGCACCCACGTGGAGGTCCGGGTCAGCGACCAGGGGGAGGCGGCGCCCGGCCCGGGCCTGCTCACCCGGCGCCCTGGCGGTGGCCTCACGCACGCGGTGGAGACCGCCGATTCGCTCGGCGCCCGGATCCGGTTCGAGGACGGACGGCAGACCTGCGTCGTCGTGCTCCTGCCGAAACCGAGCCGTGACAGGGTGGGGGTATGACCTCCGACCCGGCACCGGATCCGTCCGAGCGGAACGTGCTCGGCGGCCCCCTCGAGCCCTGCGGCACCGACCCGCTCACCGGGTTCTTCCGCGACGGCTCCTGCAGCACCGGCCCCGAGGACGTCGGCAGCCACACCGTCTGCGCCGTCGTGACCCGCGAGTTCCTCGAGCACCAGCGCGCGGTGGGCAACGACCTGTCCACCCCGCGACCGGAGTGGAGGTTCCCGGGGCTCCGGCCGGGAGACCGCTGGTGCGTGGTCGCCGCCCGCTGGCTGCAGGCCTACCAGGACGGGGTCGCCGCGCCGGTGGTGCTGGCCTCCACCCACGAGCGGGCGCTCGACATGGTCCCGCTCGCGTTGCTGCAGGAGCACGCGGTCGACGTACCCGCCGACCCGGGCACGCTCGGCTAGGTACTCAGGCCCGGTTCGGGCCGTTTGAGTACCCGGGTGGGTACAACGACTCTGCTCCCCACTGGGGGCCCGCAGGAAGATCGAGATGAGGGCAGTGGGCCCTCCGATGACCTGTGAGGTGTCGTGATGACCGGATTCGAGGTGCGACCCGCGCGCGACGCGCGGACCGCTGCCCTGGTCTCGGCGCTGGTCGAGCAGGGGCTCGTCCCGCACGAGCGCGAGGCGGAGGCGGCGGCGGTGGTCGACCGCACACTGGGCGGGCAGGAGGCGCTGCCGGCCCCGGTGCGGCGCAGGATCGCCGAGCTCGCGGGGTACGTCGGTGGCGCGTTCGTCGTGGCCGCCGGCGGCATCTTCTTCGCCTCCCAGTGGGAGAGCCTGTCCCGGGGTGAGCAGGTCGGCCTGCTCGCCGGGATCGCCGTGCTGCTCGCGACCGCGGCGGTCGCGCTCGGCATGACCGGCCCGGGCTTCGCCCGGATGCGTGAGGGCGCGGAGCCCGTCCGGCACCGGCTGACGAGCGTGCTGCTCATCGGTGCGGCCGGCGCTGCCGGTGCCGCGGTAGGCATCTGGTCCGAGCCGCTGACCGAGCCGATGCAGCCGACCGGGGTCCTCCTCGGTATGGCCACCTTCGTCGCGCTGACCCTGGTCGGCTACCTGCTCGCCCCGACCATGGCGAGCCAGGTCGCGATGGCCTGGGGTGCGTTCATGCTGGTTCCTCTCGCCACCGACACCTTCGGGGAGGGCTCGGGCACGGCGATGGGCTTCGGCGTGCTCGGGGTCGGCCTGCTCTGGCTGCTCCTCGCCGAGCGCGGGATCTGGCGCGAGGTCGCCACCGGTCGGGTCATCGGGTGCGGTCTCGCCGTGATCGGCGCGCAGATGACCGTCTTCACCGACCAGGGCACCAGCTGGTTCGGCTACCTGGTGCTGGCCGCGGTCGCGGTCGCGGCCTTCGGGATGTACGTCGCCCGGCCGGCATGGCCCTACCTGGCTGCCGGTGTCGTGGCGCTGACCCTGGTCGTCCCCGAGGCGCTGCTCGACTGGTTCGACGACGCGCTCGGGCCGGCGGGTGCCCTGCTCGTGGCCGGCGTGACCCTGCTGGCCGCGTCGCTGGCCGGCTTGCGGCTGCGCAAGGAGGTCAGCCACGCCTGAGCGCGCGGCCGCCCCAGGCGCCGGTCCCGTGTGGAGGAGCCGGCGCTTGGCCCCGGCCCGTGAGCTCGCAGCTCAGTGGTGGCCGGGCGGGTGCTGACCGGGCACCTCGCCCGACTGCCCTTCGGTCGTACGGGTGCCCAGGGCGAGGGCGAAGCCGATGAGCACGCCGCCTGCGACGGAGAAGAGGAGCGAGAGCCAGGCCCAGGCCGACGGGGTCGGCTGGAGCGCTGGTTCCAGGCCCCACCCGATGTTCACCAGCCCCAGGAGCAGGAAGAACGGGCCCAGGTTCTCCGACCCCGGTGACGGAACCGTGCGTCCCCGACGCCGGGCGTGACCGGCTCCGAGGCTCGCGAGCAGGACCCCCGCACCGAGCCCGGCGACCGCGAACGCCAGGGATGCTACGAGCCCGTTGACCGAGATCGGCTCCTCCGCCGTCATCACCCGCAGCCCGACCAGGGACCACGTCCCGGTCAGCGTCGCGCCGACCAGGAGGGTGAGGAGCTCCCCGAACGAACGGCTGGTTGAGGACTGCGGGGTGTGGCTCACACCCGGCATTGTGCCCGAGGTGCCGACACCCTTCGCGCGGAACGTCGGCCTTCCGGGGGCGCTGTCGTTCCGGTGGGTGCCTACCCTGAGGGCCATGGACCTCCCCTCGATCGGAACCCTGGACTCCCTCCCCGCGACCGACCACCCCGAGCTGCTCGCGCCCCCGGTCGCCGCCGCCCTGAAGGGCTGGGCGCACGCCGAGGAGGTCGCCGTCGTCGAGATCGACCCCGCGCTCGCCGACACGGCCGCACTCACCGAGGCGTACGCGCTGCCGCTGCAGTCGAGCGCGAACTGCGTGGTGGTCGCGGGGCGCCGGGGTGGCGAGGAGCGGGTGGCCGGCTGTGTGGTTGCGGCGGACACCCGCGCGGACGTGAACAACCTGGTCAAGCGGACCCTCGACGTCCGCAAGGCCTCCTTCCTGTCGATGGACCGCGCGGTGGAGGAGACCGGCATGGAGTACGGCGGGATCACCCCGCTCGGCCTGCCGGACGAGTGGCGGGTGCTGGTCGACGCCGCCGTGCTCACCGTGGACGTGGCGGTCATCGGCAGCGGGGTACGCCGGTCCAAGCTCCTGCTCCCGGGGCACCGGCTCGGCGACCTGCCCCGCGCCGAGGTGGTCCCGTCGTTGGGTCGCTGAGAAGACACGAACTGTTATCCGCGAAGTCTGGGCAAACTCGTCGGGTCTGGGTGAGGATGTCAGCGTTTGTGCGCCATGCCCGTTGTCGGCGCCACGAGTCCCACGAGGAGCCCATCCATGACCCGTTCCGTGACCCGCGGACGACTCACCCGCGTCGCCGCGCTCGGTGCCGCCGCCGTGACCTCGGTGGCTGCGCTCGCCGCCGGCGGCGCTGCGACGGCGGCCGTCGCCCGACCCGAGGCGACGCCGACCGCGTCGGAGAAGCCGCGCCAGGTGCAGCTGCAGATCCTGTCGCTCAACGACTTCCACGGCCAGCTCGAGGCCCTCGACCCGACGAAGACCTCGTCGGGTCGGATCGGCTCGACCCCCGCCGGTGGCGCGGAGTACCTCGCCACCCACCTCGACCGGCTGCGCGCCGAGGCGGCTGCGGAGGGCCGCCACTCGGTGACCGTCGCGGCCGGTGACCTGATCGGCGCCACCCCGCTGCTCAGCGCCGCCTTCCACGACGAGCCCACCATCGAGGCGATGAACCAGATGGGGCTCGAGATCTCCAGCGTCGGCAACCACGAGTTCGACGAGGGGTGGCGCGAGCTGGTCCGGATGCAGAAGGGTGGCTGCCTCGAGGACGGCGACGGCAAGGACAACCAGAACTCCTGCCCCGACGGCGAGTTCGCGGGTGCGGACTTCCAGTACCTGTCCGCCAACGTCTTCCACCAGGACTCCGGCAAGACCGTGCTTCCGGGCGTGGAGATCAAGCGGTACGACGGTGTGCCGGTCGCCTTCATCGGGATGACCCTGGAGAACACGCCGAACATCGTCACCAAGGCCGGTGTCGAGGGCCTGCAGTTCACCGACGAGGTGGAGACCGCCAACGCGCTCGCGCAGAAGCTGGACCGGCAGGGGGTCAAGTCGATCGTCGTGCTCGTCCACGAGGGTGGCTTCCCGGCCGACCCGAGCGCCTACAACGCCTGCCCGGGCATCTCCGGGCCGATCGTCGAGATCAACAGCGGGCTGAGCCCCCGCATCGACGCGGTGCTCACCGGGCACACCCACCAGGCCTACAACTGCAGCCTGGTGGACCCGGACGGTGCCCCCCGCCTGGTCACCAGCGCGTCCAGCGTGGGCCGCATCGTCACCGACGTGGACCTCAGCATCGACAAGCGCACCGGCGAGGTCGACCGCACCTCCGCCGTGGCCCAGAACCGGATCGTCACCCGCGACGTCGAGAAGTCGGGTCTGATGAGCCAGCTCATCGGCAAGTACAAGGAGCTGGTCGCGCCGATCGAGTCGACCGTGATCGGTCACCTGGCCGAGGGCGCCACCGTGGTGTCCCGCACGAACGACACCAGCGGCGAGTCCCCGCTGGGCAACCTGATCGCCGACGCGCAGAAGGCCGACACCAGCACGGTCGTGGACGGACGGGCCCCGGAGATCGCGTTCATGAACCCGGGCGGCATCCGCGCCGACCTGCAGGCCAACTCGGCCGGCGAGGTCACCTACGGCGCTGCCTTCGCCACCCAGCCGTTCAACAACTACGACGTGTCCATGGACCTCACCGGCGCCCAGGTCCTCGCCCTGCTCGAGCAGCAGTGGACCGGCGTCAACGCCGCCTCCGCCAAGATCCTTCAGGTCTCCGGCCTGGAGTACTCCTGGTCCCAGTCCGCCCCGGCCGGGGCCAAGGTCGTCCGGGACACCGTGCTGGTCAACGGTGAGCCGATCGACGAGGCGCGGACCTACCGGGTCACCGCGAACTCGTTCCTCTCCGACGGCGGCGACGGCTTCGGTGTCTTCGCCCAGGGCACGAACAAGTACATCGGCGGTCTCGACATCGACGCGCTCGCCGCCTACCTGACCGCGAACAGCCCCTACACCCCGCAGGGGACCGAGCGGATCGACGTACTCCCGTAACACCCGCAGCAGCGCGAGGGGCATCTCCGGACCGGAGGTGCCCCTCGTCGCGTCCACCCACCCCGCACGGCGCCGACGCACGTGGTGCCGGGGCCGCGGCCGGTCCTCGGGACCAACGGGGGTGAAGGGGGGACCTTCGACCTTTTCCGGCGTGGGGGTGGTCCTGGGAGGTTTCTTCCGATAGGACGGAAGCCATGAGCCGTGAGGCACAGGGGGAGGACCGATGAGCCGGACGAACAGCGAACCTTCCACACATCGGGAACGGACCCAGGGACGCCCCGGGGTGATGCTGGCGATGGCCACCATCGGGTTCGCCGTCAACTTCTGGGCGTGGGCCCTGCTCAGCCCGCTCGGGCCGCTGTTCCGTGAGGAGGGCACGCTCGGTCCGCTCAGCGAGTCCGACGTCGCCCTCATGGTCGCCGTCCCGGTGATCGTCGGGTCGCTCGGCCGGATCGTGGCCGGCGCCCTCACCGACAAGCTCGGCGGCCGGGTCATGTTCCCGCTGGTCTCGGCCGCGACGATCGTCCCGGTGCTGTTCCTCGGCTTCTTCGCGCAGGACTCCTTCACCGCGATCCTGGTGGGCGGCTTCTTCCTCGGCATCGCCGGCACCGCGTTCGCGGTCGGCGTGCCGTTCGTCAACGCCTGGTTCCCGCCTGAGCGGCGCGGTCTCGCGGTCGGCGTCTTCGGCGCCGGGATGGGCGGCACCGCGATCAGCGCGCTCACCACGGTCAAGCTCTACGAGAACCTCGGCAGCACCGCCCCGTTCGTGATCACCGCCGCCGCGCTCGGCATCTACGCCGTCGCCGCCTGGCTGGTCCTGCGCGACGCGCCGGGCCGGACCGTGCCCAGCACGTCGCTGCTGAGCCGGATCAACGCCAACCTCCGGCTGCCGATCACCTGGCAGGCCTGCATCCTCTACGCCGTCGCCTTCGGTGGCTACGTCGCGTTCTCGGTGTACCTGCCGGCCTACCTCAAGACCGCCTACGAGCTCAC
The DNA here is from genome assembly GCA_035457605.1 of Nocardioidaceae bacterium. GTDB lineage: Bacteria > Actinomycetota > Actinomycetes > Propionibacteriales > Nocardioidaceae > Nocardioides_C. The sequence goes on along the minus strand of DATIBI010000208.1, from coordinate 13,016 downwards.
CCCGGCCGACGCGGCCAACCGGATGGCGGGCTTCGTGGTCGTCGCGGTCGTGATGCGCCCGGTCGGCGGCTGGCTCTCCGACAGGTTCGGTCCGATCCCCGTGCTCATCGGCGGGTACGCCGTGGTCACGGTCGGCGCCGCGATCGCCGCCACCACCCCGATCCTCGAGCACGTCGGCACCGTCGCCTTCCTGACCATGGCCGCCGCGCTCGGCTCGGGCAGCGGTGCCACCTTCGCGCTGATCGCCAAGGTCACCGACCCCTCCCGCGTCGGTGGGGTCACCGGTCTCGTCGGCGCGGCCGGCGGCCTCGGCGGGTTCGTGCCGCCGCTGGTGATGGGCTACGTCTACGGCCGCACCGACTCCTACGCGATCGGGCTGACCCTGCTGTCGGTCACCGCAGCGCTCACGCTGGTGCTGACGGCCACCGTCGTCCGACGTACCGCCCAGGGCCACGCCGGGGAGGCCCTCTCGCACTGAACCCCCCCACCCACCGAGCACGCGCGAGCAGAGGAGACACGTTGAGCACAGGGACCACGCCGGACAGCAAGCACGAGGTCGGGCTGGACGGGGGGCTCAGCGACGCGCTGGTGCGCAGCCGCCGGTTCTTCACCAGGGCGGAGGTCTCCGATGACCTGCGCAGCCTGCACCGGACCGGTGGCCGGGGCGCCGACGACTTCTACCGGGACCGGTGGAGCCACGACAAGGTGGTGCGCTCCACGCACGGGGTGAACTGCACCGGCTCCTGCTCGTGGAAGGTGTACGTCAAGGACGGCATCATCACCTGGGAGACCCAGCAGACCGACTACCCCTCGGTGGGTCCGGACAAGCCCGAGTACGAACCCCGCGGCTGCCCGCGGGGCGCTGCGTTCTCCTGGTACACCTACTCCCCGACCAGGGTCCGCTACCCCTACGTCCGCGGCGTGCTGCTGCAGATGTACCGCGAGGGCAAGGCGCAGCACGGCGACCCGGTCCTCGCCTGGGCGCACGTGGTCGACAACCCGCTGCGCGCGAAGGCCTACAAGTCCGCCCGCGGCAAGGGCGGCCTGGTCCGCGCCACGTGGGAGGAGGTGACCGAGATGGTCGCCGCCGCCTACGTGCACACGATCAAGAAGTGGGGGCCGGACCGGGTCGCCGGCTTCTCGCCGATCCCGGCGATGTCGATGGTCTCGCACGCCTCCGGAGCCCGGTTCACCTCGCTGGTGGGCGGCTCGATGCTGTCGTTCTACGACTGGTACGCCGACCTCCCGGTGGCCTCGCCGCAGGTGTTCGGGGACCAGACCGACGTGCCCGAGTCCGGCGACTGGTGGGACGCGGGCTACCTGGTCATGTGGGGCTCGAACGTCCCCGTCACCCGGACCCCCGACGCGCACTGGATGACCGAGGCGCGCTACCGGGGGCAGAAGGTGGTCGTGGTCGCCCCCGACTACGCCGACAACGTGAAGTTCGCCGACGAGTGGCTCGCGGCCGCGCCCGGCACCGACGGGGCGCTCGCGCTGTCCATGGGCCACGTGATCCTCAAGGAGTTCTTCGTCGACCGGCAGGCGCCCTACTTCGCCGACTACACCAAGAAGTACACCGACCTGCCCTACCTCGTGGTGCTCGACCAGACCTCTGACGGCGTGTGCCGCCCCGGCAAGTTCCTCACCGCCGCGGACCTGCCCGCGCACCAGCACGTCGAGAACGCCCAGTTCAAGACGGTGCTGATGGACGCGCGCACCGACGAGCCGGTGGTCCCCAACGGCGCGCTCGGGCACCGGTTCGGGGAGACCGGCGCGGGCCGGTGGAACCTCGACCTCGAGGGCGTCGACCCCGCGCTCACCCTCATCGACACGACGCACGACACCGCGACCGTGGAGCTGCCGCGGTTCGACAACGTCGACGGCGAGCCCGGGTCGCTGCGCCGCGGGGTCCCGGTCCGCCGGGTCGGCGGACGCCTGGTCACCACCGTGTTCGACCTGATGCTGGCGCAGTACGGCGTGCGCCGCGACGGGCTCCCGGGGGAGTGGGCGGCGTCCTACGACGACGCCGACGCGCCGTACACCCCGGCCTGGCAGGAGGGCATCACCGGCGTCCCCGCGGTCGCGGCCGCCCGGATCGCCCGGGAGTTCGCGCAGAACGCCGAGGAGTCCCGGGGCCGCTCGATGATCCTGATGGGTGCCGGCACCAACCACTGGTTCCACTCCGACACGATCTACCGCAGCTTCCTGGCGCTCACCACGCTGACCGGCTGCCAGGGCGTGAACGGCGGCGGCTGGGCGCACTACGTCGGGCAGGAGAAGTGCCGCCCGATCACCGGCTGGGCCCAGCTCGCGTTCGGGCTGGACTGGAGGCGCCCGCCGCGGCAGATGATCCACACCGCGTACTGGTACCTGCACACCGACCAGTTCCGCTACGACCACTTCTCCGCCGACGTGCTCTCCGCGAGCACCGGATCCGGCCGTTTCGCCGGGATGAGCACCGCCGACGTCATCGCCAAGAGCGCGCGGATGGGCTGGATGCCGTCCTACCCGACGTTCAACCGCAACCCGCTCGAGCTCGCCGACGAGGCCGCCGCCGAGGGCCGCCCGGTCGCCGAGCACGTCGTCGACCGGCTGCGCTCCGGCGAGCTCCGGTTCGCCGCGGAGGACCCCGACGCGCCGGAGAACTTCCCGCGCGTGCTGGCGATCTGGCGGGCCAACCTCATCGGCTCCTCCGGCAAGGGCAACGAGTACTTCCTCAAGCACCTGCTCGGCACCGACAGCTCGCTGCGGGCCGCGGAGTCCCCGGAGGGCAGCCGCCCGCGCGAGGTCGAGTGGCACGAGGCCGCGCCGGAGGGCAAGCTCGACCTGCTGCTGACGCTGGACTTCCGGCAGACCAGTACCACCGTGTTCTCCGACGTCGTGCTGCCCGCCGCGACCTGGTACGAGAAGCACGACCTGAGCACCACCGACATGCACCCGTTCGTGCACTCGTTCAACCCCGCGATCGCGCCGCCGTGGCAGACCCGCACCGACTGGGATGCCTGGCAGGCGATCGCGACCCGGTTCAGCGAGCTCGCCGCGGAGCACCTCGGCACCCGCCGGGACGTGGTGGCGGTGCCGCTGCTTCACGACACCCCCGACGCGATGGCCAACCCGCACGGCATCGTCAAGGACTGGAAGCACGGCGAGTGCGAGCCGGTCCCGGGGGTGACCATGCCGAAGCTGGTCGAGGTCGAGCGCGACTACGCCTCCGTGGGTGCGCAGATGCAGGCGCTCGGGCCGCTGCTGGACAAGCTGGGTACGACGACCAAGGGGATCACCTACGACGTGACCGCCGCGATCGACTACCTGCGCCAGAAGAACGGCGTCGTCCGCGGCGGACCCGCCGACGGCAGGCCGGCGCTGAAGCGGGACGTCCACGCCGCCGAGGCGATCCTGGCCCTGTCCGGCACCACCAACGGGCATCTGGCCACCCAGGGCTTCAAGACCCTGGAGAAACGCACCGGCACCCGGCTGCACGACCTCGCCGCCGAGCACGAGGGCAAGCAGATCACCTTCGCCGACACCCAGGCCGCGCCGGTGCCGGTGATCACCTCACCGGAGTGGTCGGGCTCGGAGTCCGGCGGGCGAAGGTACTCCCCGTTCACGATCAACGTCGAGCGGCTCAAGCCGTGGCACACGCTGACCGGCCGCCAGCACTTCTACCTCGACCACGACTGGATGAGCGAGCTCGGGGAGAACCTCCCCGTGTTCCGTCCACCGCTGAACATGGGTGCGCTGTTCAGCGAGCCGGAGATCGGCTCCACCGGTGAGCTGGGCGTCACGGTCCGCTACCTGACCCCGCACAACAAGTGGTCGATCCACTCCGAGTACCAGGACAACCTGTTCATGCTCTCCCTCTCGCGCGGCGGGCAGACGATCTGGATGAGCGACAAGGACGCCGCCAAGGTCGGCGTGGAGGACAACGACTGGATCGAGGCGGTCAACCGCAACGGTGTCGTGGTGGCGCGGGCGATCGTGTCGCACCGGATGCCCGAGGGCACGGTCTACATGCACCACGCCCAGGACCGGCTGATCGACGTACCCATCGCGGAGACCTCGGGCAAGCGGGGGGGCATCCACAACTCGCTGACCCGGATCCTGGTCAAGCCCAGCCACGTCATCGGCGGCTACGCCCAGCTGGCCTTCGCGTTCAACTACCTGGGGCCGACCGGTAACCAGCGCGACGAGGTGACCGTGATCCGCAAGCGCTCGCAGGAGGTCCAGTACTGATGAGCACACCGACCACCGTGGCCGCCTCGTCCGGGGGCACCCGGCCTGTGGCCGCCTCGTCTGGGGCCGCCCGGCCATTCGGAGGGGCGGCTTGCCTACCATCCGGCCTCGCTGCGCTCGGCCTCCCGCCAGGCCCGCCACGGCTGCGCCGCCCCTCCGACCGTCCCGTCGGTCGCGCGTGCCCGCCGTCCGCCTGGGTGGGCGGACCGGACGGTGACCCAGGTTTCGGCGAGGAAGGGGGCCGCTGATGCGCGTCATGGCACAGATGGCGATGGTGATGAACCTCGACAAGTGCATCGGCTGCCACACGTGCTCGGTCACCTGCAAGCAGGCGTGGACCAACCGCACCGGCACCGAGTACGTCTGGTTCAACAACGTCGAGACGCGGCCCGGCCAGGGCTACCCGCGCACGTACGAGGACCAGGAGACCTGGAAGGGCGGCTGGACGCTGAACAAGCGCGGCCGGCTCAAGCTCAAGGGCGGCGGTCGCCTGAAGAAGCTGGCGACGATCTTCTCCAACCCGAAGATGCCCTCGATCCAGGACTACTACGAGCCGTGGACCTACGACTACGCCACGCTCACCGACGCGCCGGCGCAGGAGCACACCCCGGTGGCGCGGCCGAAGTCGCTGCTCACCGGCAAGGACATGAAGATCGAGTGGTCCTCGAACTGGGACGACAACCTCGGCGGGTCCGCGGCCACCGCGAAGCACGACCCGATGCTGAAGAACATCGCCGACAAGGTGAAGTTCGAGTTCGAGCAGACGTTCATGTTCTACCTGCCGCGGATCTGTGAGCACTGCCTGAACCCGTCCTGCGCAGCGTCGTGCCCGAGCGGCGCGATCTACAAGCGCTCCGAGGACGGCATCGTGCTCGTGGACCAGGACCGCTGCCGCGGCTGGCGGATGTGCGTCTCCGGCTGCCCCTACAAGAAGGTCTACTTCAACCACCGCACCGGCAAGGCGGAGAAGTGCACCTTCTGCTTCCCGCGCATCGAGGTCGGCCTGCCGACGGTGTGCTCGGAGACCTGCGTCGGCCGGCTGCGCTACATCGGACTGGTGCTCTACGACGCCGACAAGGTGCTCGAGGCCGCGTCGACCCCCGACGAGCACGGGCTCTACGAGGCGCAGCGGGAGGTGTTCCTCGACCCGCACGACCCGACCGTGGTCGCGGCCGCCGAGCGGGCGGGCATCCCGCGGGACTGGATCGACGCCGCGCAGCGGTCCCCGATCCACGCCCTGATCAACCGGTTCAAGGTGGCGCTGCCGCTGCACCCGGAGTACCGCACCATGCCGATGGTCTGGTACATCCCGCCGCTGTCGCCGGTGGTCGACGTCGTGAAGGACACCGGCTACGACGCCGAGGACAAGGGGAACCTGTTCGCGGCCATCGACGCGTTGCGGATCCCGGTGGAGTACCTCGCCGAGCTGTTCACCGCCGGCGACGTCGCGCCGGTGGACCGGGTGCTGAGGAAGCTGGCTGCGATGCGCTCCTACATGCGCGACATCAACCTCGGCCGGGAGCCGAACGCCTCGATCCCGGAGTCGGTCGGGATGACCGAGGAGGAGCTGTACGACATGTACCGGCTGCTCGCGATCGCAAAGTACGACGAGCGGTACGTGATCCCGCCCGCGCACGCCGAGCAGGCCCACGCGCTCGAGGAGCTCGCGACCGAGTGCGCGCTGGACTACGAGGGCGGCCCGGGCATGGGCGGCTCCGGTCCGTTCGGTGAGGGCTCGGGCGCGCCGACGCCGATCGCGGTGGAGAACTTCGCGATGCTGCGTGACCGGCAGACCGCCGACACCCTGGCCGCGCCGTCGTCGAAGTCGGGTCGGGTGAACCTGCTCAACTGGGACGGCAAGGGCGTGCCGCAGGGGCTGTTCCCGCCCCGGGACGCGGACCCGGCCAGACCCGGCGAGCCCACCGACGGACCCGGGGGCACCTCGGGCACGACCGGCGGGGCGGACCTGCGATGAGCAACCGTCGCCCCAAGCCGGCGCTGCCGCCGCACCAGCTCGCCGTCGCGTGGCAGTCCGCGTCGCTGCTGCTCGGCTACCCCGACGAGCGGCTCCTCGACGACCTCGACCTGGTCCGGGTCGCGTCCCGGGAGCTGCCGGTCGAGCTCGCCGAGCCGGTCCGCGCGCTCGCCGACCACCTGGGCTCGACCCCGCTCACCCAGGCCCAGGCGGAGTACGTCGAGACCTTCGACTCGCGTCGGCGCAACAGCCTGTTCCTCACCTACTTCGCGCACGGGGACACCCGCAAGCGCGGGGTGGCCCTGCTCCGGTTCAAGCAGACCTACCTGCGCTCGGGGTACGTGCTCGACGCCTCCGCCGACGCCGGAGGTGAGCTGCCCGACCACCTGTGCGTGGTGCTCGAGTTCGGCGCCACCGTCGACCAGGGGCTCGGCTGGGGGCTGCTGCTCGACCACCGGGCCGGGCTGGAGCTGCTGCGGATGTCGCTGCGTGACGCCGGTTCCCCCTGGGCCCGGGCGGTGGAGGTGGTCTGCGGGACGCTCCCGCCGCTGCGCGGTGACGAGCGGGACGCCGTGCGCAGGCTCGCCGCCGAGGGACCGCCGGAGGAGGAGGTCGGCCTCACGCCGTACGCCACCCCCGGCTTCGACCCCGGGCCCGCGGCGCCCGGTGCGGCACCTGCCGGACCCGAGCCGCTGCCGATGCCGACCCTGCTCACCACGCCCGGAAAGCGTTGATGGGAGCCCGTTGATGGACACGTTCTTGTGGGTGGTCTTCCCCTACATCTGCCTCACCACCTTCGTGGTCGGCCACGTCTGGCGGTACCGCTACGACAAGTTCGGCTGGACCACGCGCAGCTCGCAGCTCTACGAGGACCGCCTGCTGCGCCTGGGCAGCCCGCTGTTCCACTTCGGCATCCTCGCGGTGTTCCTCGGTCACGTGATGGGCCTCGGCGTGCCGAAGTCGTGGACCGAGGCCGTCGGGATCTCCGAGGGCCTGTACCACTTCCTGGCCGTCTCGGTCGGCGCCGTCGCGGGCTTCGGCACCGTGGTCGGCATGGCCATCCTGATCTACCGCCGGCGCACCGTCGGCCCGGTGTTCTCCGCGACCACGGTGATGGACAAGGTGATGTACGCCTTCCTCGCCACGGTGATCCTGCTGGGGCTGTGGAACACGGTCGCCTCGAACATCCTCGGCCACTTCGACTACCGCGAGTCGGTGTCGGTGTGGTTCCGCGGCATCTTCCGGTTCGACCTGGCGCCCGAGCTGATGGCCGAGGCCCCGCTGGGCTTCCAGCTGCACGCGCTCGTCGCGTTCTCGCTGTTCGCGCTGTGGCCGTTCACCAGGTTGGTGCACGTCTTCAGCGCACCGCTCGGCTACCTCACCCGGCCCTACATCGTGTACCGGAGCCGGGACGACAAGCAGCTGGGCAGCCACACACCCCGACGAGGATGGGAGCGGATCAAGTGAGCGAGAACACCGAACGAGTCGCCCAGCAGGAGCAGCACAGCAGCCACGAGATGGTGGTGCTGTCCGAGCTCGCCGACCACCTGATCGCCGACCTGCCCAACCATCCCGCGGGCCGGTGCGCGAAGACCGTGCTGACGGGTTCGGCGATGCGGGCGGTGGTGATCGCACTCGCCGACGGCGCGGAGATGGCCGAGCACGACGCACCGACCGCGGCCACGCTGTTCGTGATCAAGGGCAAGGTGACCCTGCGGACCTCGGAGCGGGAGCAGACCGTCCACCCGGGCCAGCTGATCCCGGTGCCCCCGCGGAGGCACGGGGTGGTGGCCCACACGGACTCGGCGTTCCTGCTCACCGTCGCCCTCCGCTGAGGCGGCGCCCCGGACCTGTCGAGGGTCAGACCTGTCGAGGCGTCAGCCCGGCCGGGTCGCCCGGCCCACGAGGTCGAGCGAGCGAGCCGCTGCGGGCTGCGCGGCCGCCCGGTCCGCCGGCACCAGCCCGATCCGGGTACGACGGTCGAGCAGGTCGCCCACGTCCAGCGCACCCTCCTCGCACACGCCCCACAGCAGCTCGGCGGTCGTGACCGGTGACCCCTTCGCCACCGGTGCGAGCGGGTCGTCCACCACGCCCTGGGCCGCCGCGAGCACCCGCGGGGCCTCCGTGCCGTAGCGGCGGACCAGCCGCTCGGGTGCCTCGAGCCGGGCCAGCACCTCCCGCGGCGCGGCGCCGACCAGCGGAAGCCGCCTCGTCGTCGACGGGCCGGCCCGCAGGCCGCTGCGGCGCACCGCCGCGTCCACCGCGTCCTCGGCCATCCGCCGGTAGGTCGTGAGCTTCCCACCGACGACGGTGACCACCCCGTCGGGCGAGGTCAGCACCGCGTGCCGCCGGGACAGGTCGGCGGTGCGGCCGTCGGAGTCGAGCAGCGGCCGGAGCCCGGTGAACGCGCCGACCACGTCGGTGCGCCGGACCGGGTGCTCGAACACCGCACCCACGACGTCGAGCAGGAAGCCGATCTCGGGCTCGGTCGGCTCGGGCACGTCGGGGACCGGGCCCTCCGCCGGCTCGTCGGTGAGTCCCACGTACACCCGGCCGTCGGGCTGCGGCAGCACCATCACGAACCGGTTGCTCTCGCCGGGCACGGGTGCGGTGACCGCCACCGACAGGCCGGGCAGGGACTCGGCGCGGAGCACGAGGTGGGTGCCGCGCGATGGACGCAGGTGCACGCCGGGCACGAGGTCGCCGGCCCAGACCCCGGCCGCGTTGACCACGGCCCGGGCACGGATCGTGACGCTCTCCCCGGTGGTCTCGTCGCGCACGGTGGCGCCGTCACCGGTCAGCGTCGTCACCCGGGCCCGGGTCAGGACCCGCGCGCCCTGGCCGGCGGCGGTGCGGGCCAGCGCCACCACCAGCCGGGCGTCGTCCTCGAGCTGGCCGTCCCAGGAGAGCAGGCCGCCGCGGAGCCCCTGGTCGCGCAGGCCGGGCGCCAGGGCAGCCACCTCGGTACCGGTCAGCCGACGTGGCCGCGGCAGGATGCGCCGCGGTGTGTGCGCGGACATCCGCAGCGCGTCACCGGCCCGGAAGCCGGCCGTGGCCAGGGTGGCCTGGGTGTGCGACACCATCGGCAGCAGGGGCAGCAGCATCGGCAGCGGCCGGGTCAGGTGCGGGGCCGTCGTCCCCATCAGCACCCCACGCTCCACGGCGCTCTCCCGTGCCACGCCGATCTGCCCCTTGGCCAGGTAGCGCAGCCCGCCGTGCACCAGCTTCGAGCTCCACCGGGAGGTGCCGAACGCGAGGTCGTGCGCGTCCACGGCCACCACGTCCAGGCCGCGAGCGGCGGCGTCGAGGGCCACGCCCGCGCCGGTCACGCCGAGCCCCACCACGAGCAGGTCGACCGTCCGGCCGTCGGTGGCCTCGGCGAGCTCGCGGCGCCGGCGGGCGGCGTGCAGCGAGGTCGAGCGGGGCCCGGTCCACGGGGTCGCCGTCATGGCCGCAGGTAGCTTTCCACCAGCGCGCGCAGCTCCGCGACGAGCTCGCCCTCGTCCGGACCGTCGGCGGCCATGGTCTGTGCGGACAGGGCGAACCCGTGCGCGGCGAGCACCAGGCTCCGCGCCAGCAGGGCCGGGTCGCCCGGCCGGACGGCCCCGGCGGCCTGGCCCTCGCCGATCGCCGCCTCGAGCAGGCCGAGCACCGAGTCCTGGGTGCGGCCGCGCCGGTCGAGCAGGTAGGGCAGCAACAGCTCCGGGTCGACCGCGACGATCCGCCGGAACAGGTCGTTGGAGCGCAGGCCGGCGACGGTGCCGGCGACCCCGTCGGCGAGCCGGGCCAGCGGGTCCGTCCCCGTGGTCAGGGCGGCGTCGGAGACCACCCCGGTCCACTCCCGGGTCATCAGGTCCGCGAGCAGGGTCTGCATGTCGGGCCAGCGGCGGTAGATCGTCATCCGCGAGACCCCCGCTCGTCGGGCGACGTCGGTGAGCGTCGTGCGCTTCCAGCCCACGTCGAGGATGCACCGCCGGGCCGCGTCGAGCAGGGCGTCGTCCGGACCATCGTTGTGACGAATTGACGTCATGTGTCACAGTGTAACGCATGACGACCTCGATGCACTGGTCCCGATGGGGCGACCCCGACCGAGCACAGCCGCTGCCGGACACCGCCCGCGGGCTGGTCGAGCTGGCCTTCGGCCTGGAGGAGAAGCCGTCCGTCGCGCTCGAGCAGGTCCGCCTTCCCGAGCCCGGGCTGGCCGCCGACCTGCTCGCCGGGCTGGAGGGACTGCTCGGCGCCGAGCACGTGCGCACCGACCACGAGTCCCGGGTCCGGCACACCCGGGGCAAGTCCACGCCCGACCTGCTGCGGATGCGTGCCGGCGACGGGTCCGACGCCCCGGACGTCGTGGTCGCGCCGGCCGGCCACGACCAGGTCGCCGCCGTGGTCGCCTGGTGCAGCGAGCACCGGGTGGCGCTGGTCCCGTTCGGCGGCGGGACGTCGGTGGTGGGCGGCCTCGTCGCCCGGCGGGACGGGTTCGCCGGGGTGGTGGCGCTCGACCTGCGCCGGCTGGACCGTCTGGTCGAGGTGGACACGGTGTCCGGCACCGCCGTGCTCGAGGCCGGCCTGCTCGGACCGCAGGCGGAGGCCCTGCTCGCCGAGCACGGGCTGACCCTGGGTCACTTCCCGCAGTCGTTCGAGTACGCCTCCATCGGTGGGTTCGCCGCCACCCGCTCCAGCGGGCAGGCCTCGGCCGGCTACGGCCGGTTCGACGCGCTCGTGGTCGGGCTCACCGTGGCCACCCCGGTCGGCACGCTGACCCTGGGCAGCGCCCCGGCCACCGCCGCGGGCCCGGACCTGCGCGAGCTGGTGCTCGGCTCCGAGGGAGCGTTCGGCGTGATCACGTCGGTCCGGGTGCGGGTCCGGCCCCGCCCGACCAGCCGGGTCTACGAGACCTGGCGGTTCGACTCGTTCGCCGAGGGGACCGCGGCCCTGCGTGCGCTGGCGCAGTCCGGTTCGACGCCCGCGGTGCTGCGGCTCTCCGACGAGAACGAGACCGCGGTGAACCTGTCCCGGCCGAGCGAGGTCGGCGGAGAGGCGTCCGGGGGCTGCCAGATGGTGGTCGGCCACGAGGGCGAGCCGGGCACCGTGCGGGCGGCCCGGGAGGCGACCGCCGCGCGGCTGGAGTCCCTGGGCGGTGAGTGCCTGGGGGAGGAGCCGGGTCGGGCGTGGGCCGAGGGCCGCTTCCACGGGCCGTACCTCCGCGACTCCCTGCTCGACGTCGGGGTCCTCGTGGAGACGCTGGAGACCGCCACGTTCTGGTCGAACCTGCCACGGCTCTACGACGCCGTGCGCACCGCCCTCGAGCAGAGCCTCGGCGGGTCCCCGCTGGTGCTGTGCCACATCTCGCACGTCTACGAGACCGGTGCGTCGCTGTACTTCACCGTCGCCGCGAAGCAGGACGAGAACCCGCTGGCACAGTGGGCCGGCGCGAAGACGGCCGCCTCCGACGCGATGATCGCCGCCGGTGCGACGATCACCCACCACCACGCGATCGGGCAGGACCACAAGCCGTGGCTGGCCGAGGAGATCGGTCCGGTCGGCGTGGAGATCCTGCGTGCGGTCAAGCAGCGGCTGGATCCCCAGGGCGTGCTCAACCCCGGCGTGCTCGTACCGTGAGGTCCTTCCACTGCATCGTGAACCCGGTCTCCGGTGGCGGGAGGGCTCCGGCGTCCGTCGTACCCCTGGCCCGGCTGCTGCGGGACGCCGGCGCCGCGGTGGAGGTGTCCTACAGCCCCGGGCCGCGCGGCTGTGCGCGGCTCGTGCGGGACGCGGTCGGCGCGGGTGCGGTCGTCGTCGCCGTCGGCGGGGACGGGATGGTGTCCTCGCTGGCCGGCGCGGTGGTCGAGGCCCGGGGCACGCTCGCGGTGTCCCCGAGCGGCCGCGGCAACGACTTCGCCCGCGCGCTGGGCTGCCCTTCCGCGGCCGAGGCACTGGCCGAGATGCTGCTGCACGCGCCGGCGCGGTCCGTCGACGTGATCGAGGTGACCGGCCCTCACGTCGGCGCGCGGACGGTGGTGGGCAGCGTGTACGCCGGCGTCGACTCGCGCGCGTCCGAGCTGGTCGACCGGGCGCACCGGCTGCCGGGTGCGCTGCAGTACCCGTACGCCGCGGTCCGGGCCCTGCTGGAGCACCGGCCGGCGGACTACGACGTGCTGGTCGACGGCGAGTCGCACACCTTCCGCGCCGCGACGGTCGTGGTGGCCGGCTCCGCCTACTACGGCTCGGGCATGCGCATCGCGCCCTCCGCGGTGCTGGACGACGGCCTGCTCGACGTCGTCGTCATCCGGGCGGCGTCGAGGCGGGCGTTGCTGCGGTCGCTGCCGCGGCTCTACGACGGCAGCCACGTGGAGCTCGACGAGGTGGTCGTGCTGCGCGGCCGTGAGGTGTCGGTGGGGACGTCGGACCCGGTCCTCGGCTACGGCGACGGGGAGCGGCTCGGCCCGCTGCCGGTGACGGCGCGGGTCCGCCCGAGCGCGCTGCAGGTGCTCGCCCCCGAGCCGCAGTGACCTCTCACGGGGTCCGAGGTGTCCTGTCGACGAGGCGCTGCCAGGCCTGGTGGGTCACCCCGCTGACCGTGGCCGCGAGCACCGTCCCCCAGGCCAGGTCGACCGGGACCAAGGCCGCCGGAAACCCGTCGAGCACGGCCAGGCTGGTCAGGTCCCACGTCGCGTAGGTGACCAGCCCGAAGAACGCCCCGTCGAGCAGCGCCCGGCGCAGCGACCGCTCGGCCAGCGACCGGGTCACCACGAAGTGCACCAGGCCGGCGACGAACAGCGCGTAAAAGAGCACCGCCGCCCACGCG
>DATIBI010000207.1:0-31190 GCA_035457605.1 Nocardioidaceae bacterium | reverse complement strand
AAGGCGACGATCTGCGGCGCGGTCGACGCCGGGTCGTGCGACACCGTCGCGTGCCTGAAGAAGTGCACCCGCGCCGGGTCGACCTGCGGCTCCTGCGTCCCCGTCGTGAAGAACCTCCTCGACGAGCGCCTGGCCGCGTCGGGTGTGGCGGTCGCGCACGGGATCTGCGAGCACTTCGACCTGTCCCGGCAGGAGCTCTTCGACGTGATCGCGGTGCACGGCTACCGCACCTTCGACGACATCGTCACCGCGCACGGCCGTGGCCGGGGCTGCGACGTCTGCAAGCCGGCCGTCGCCTCGATCCTGGCCAGCCAGCTCAACGGGCACGTGCTCGACACGTCGACGGTGGCGCTGCAGGACACCAACGACGCCTACCTCGCGAACATCCAGCGCAACGGCACCTACTCGGTGGTGCCGCGGATCCCCGGCGGGGAGATCACCCCGGACAAGCTGATCGTGATCGGGGAGGTCGCCCGCGAGTTCGAGCTCTACACCAAGATCACCGGCGGTCAGCGGATCGACCTTCTCGGCGCCCGGATGGAGCAGCTTCCGGAGATCTGGCGCAAGCTCGTCGACGCCGGGTTCGAGTCCGGCCACGCCTACGGCAAGTCGCTGCGGACGGTGAAGTCCTGCGTGGGCTCGGCCTGGTGCCGCTACGGCGTGCAGGACTCGGTGAGGCTCGCGATCGACCTGGAGAACCGGTACCGCGGGCTGCGCTCGCCGCACAAGATCAAGGCCGGCGTCAGCGGCTGCGCCCGCGAGTGCGCGGAGGCCCGCGGCAAGGACTTCGGCGTGATCGCCACCGAGAAGGGCTGGAACCTCTACGTCGGCGGCAACGGCGGCGCCACCCCGGCGCACGCCCAGCTGCTGGCCCAGGACCTCGACACCGAGACCCTGGTGAGGTACGTCGACCGGTTCCTCATGTACTACATCCGCACCGCCGACCGGCTGCAGCGCACCAGCACCTGGATCGCCTCGCTGGACGGCGGCCTGGACCGGGTCCGTGAGGTCGTCGTCGACGACGCGCTCGGGCTCGGCGCCGAGCTGGAGGCGGCGATGGCGCGGCACGTGGACACTTACTTCGACGAGTGGCGGGCCACCCTGGAGGACCCGGAGAAGCTCAGCCGGTTCGTCTCCTTCGTCAACGCGCCCGGCACCCCGGACCCGAACATCTCGTTCACCACCGAGCGCGGCCAGATCCAGCCGAAGGTCGACGACGGGCCGGTCGTCATCGCCGGCGCCGACATCCCGGTGGGCGCCCGATGACCACCGAGACCTGGACCCCGGTCTGCAAGCTCGTCGAGCTCGAGGTCGAGCGCGGTGCCACCGCGCTCGTGCACGGCCAGGCGGTCGCGATCTTCCGGACGTACGACGACGAGGTCTACGCGCTGGGCAACCACGACCCGTTCTCCAAGGCCAGCGTCCTCGCCCGCGGCATCGTGGGCACGCGAGGGGACGTCCCGTTCGTGGCGTCGCCGATGCACAAGCACGGCTTCGACCTGCGCGACGGGCGCTGCCTGGACGACGAGTCGGTCTCCGTCCCGTCCTACGAGGTCCGCGTGGTCGAGGGTGTCGTCCTCGTCGGGCCCCGCCTCAACCTCTGAGAGCCCACCATGACCGACCAGCCGCTCACCGGGTACCGCATCGGCATCACCTCCGCCCGCAAGGTCGAGGAGCTCACCGGGCTGCTCGAACGCCGGGGTGCCCAGGTCGAGTCCGCGCCGGCGATGTCGATCGAGTCGCACGTGGACGACGCCGAGCTGCGCGCGGCGACCCAGGCCCTGGTCGACGTACCCCCGGACCTGTTCGTGGCCACGACCGGCGTGGGGATGCGGCGCTGGTTCGAGGCCGCGGAGTCGTGGGGGATGCGGGAGCGGCTGGTGGCCGCGCTGCGGCCGGCGCAGATCATCGCGCGGGGGCCCAAGGCGGTCGGCGCGCTGCGGGCCCAGGGCCTGCGTGAGCTGTGGTCGCCGCCGTCGGAGTGCTTCGAGGACGTGCTCGCCTACCTCCGCGGCAGCGCGCTGCAGGGCCGGCGGATCGTGGTGCAGGAGCACGGCCAGTCCCTGTCGGTGGTGGCCAACGCGCTGCGCCGGCAAGGCGCCGAGGTGCAGGTGGTGTCGCTGTACCGGTGCCTGCCCGCCGACGACCAGTCCGCGATGTTCCGGATGGTCGACCTGGTGGCCGAGCGCAAGGTGGACGCGGTCACCTTCACCAGCGCTCCCGCCGCGGAGATCCTCCTCTCCGTGGCCGCGGCCAGCGGCCGCCGCGGCGAGGTGGTGGAGGCGTTCCGCGACGACGTGCTGGCCACCTGCGTCGGGCCGGTCACCGCCGCCCCGTTCGGGCTGTGGGGCGTGCCGGTGGTGCAGCCGGAGCGCGCCCGGCTCGCGGCGATGGTGCGCACCCTCGAGGTGGAGCTGCCCAGCCGCCGGGAGGGCACCGTGCTGGACGTGGCCGGTCACCGGTTGCTGCTGCGCGGGGACCAGGTCAGCGTGGACGGGGAGCCGGTCGCGCTGTCCCCGGCGCCGCTGGCGGTCCTGCTCGCCCTGGCCGAGCGCCCGGGTCACGTGGTGTCGCGCAGGGAGCTGATGGCTCACCTGCCGAGCGGGCTCGCCGGGAGCGAGCACGCAGTGGAGGTTGCGGTAGCCCGGCTGCGTTCGGCGGTCGGGTCTCGTCTCGTGCAGACGGTGGTCAAGCGCGGCTACCGCCTGCCGACAGGCTGAGGAGGACACATGAGGGCACGCCTGGTCACGGTCGCGCACGGCACACGCAACGCCGCAGGGCCGGAGGTGGTGCGGGCGCTGGTGCGGCAGGTGCGCCGGCGGCTGCCGAGCGTGGACGTCGCGGAGTCCTACGTCGAGCTGGTCGAGCCCTCCTTCTCCTCGGTGATGACGTCCTCGGAGTCGCCCTCGGTGGTGGTGCCGCTGCTGCTGTCGACCGGCTACCACGTGACGACCGACCTGCCCGAGTCAGCGGCGCTGAGCCCGCACGAGGTGACCCTGACCCGGCCGCTGGGGCCGCACCCTCTGCTCGCGGCGGTGATGGGCTTGCGGCTGCGTGCGGCCGGGGCCCGGCGCGGTGACGCGGTGGTGATGATCGCGGCCGGCTCGTCCGACCCCGACGCCGCGGTCGACACCTACGTGGCCGGCCGGATGCTCCAGGCCCACTGGGGAGCGCCGGTGGTCGTGGGGCACCTCAGCGGGTCTGCAACCGACGTGCCCGACGCGATGGCCGAGCTCCGCGCGCAGGGGCACCGCCGGATCGCCGCGGTGCCGTACCTCCTGGCACCGGGCTACTTCGCGACCAAGGCCGACGTGCTGGCGAAGGTGAACGGCGCCGTGGCCGTCGCCGACGTGCTCGGCCCGCACCCTCTGGTCGCCGAGCTGGTGGCGCGCCGGTACCTGGCCGCCACCCGGCAGGTCACCGCGGCCCGGGTCCGCGTCGCCTGACCGACCCGGCCCGACCTCTCACCGGGGGAGGAGGAGCGCGGTCGCGACCGCGGCGACCCCCTCGCCGCGGCCGGTGAGCCCGAGTCCGTCCGTGGTGGTCGCCGAGACCGTCACCGGCGCACCGGCCGCCGACGACAGCGCCGCCTCGGCCTCCGCCCGGCGCGGGCCGAGCCTGGGGCGGTTGCCGATCACCTGGACCGCGACGTTGCCGATGTCGAACCCTGCCTCGCGGACCCGCCGGGCGGTCTCGGCGAGCAGGGTCGCGCCGGACGCGCCGGACCACTCCGGCTCCGCGGTGCCGAAGTTGCTCCCGAGGTCCCCGAGCCCGGCAGCGGACAGGAGGGCGTCGCACGCCGCGTGAGCCGCCACGTCGGCGTCGGAGTGCCCCTCGAGCCCCTGCGGCTCGTCCGGCCAGGCCAGCCCGGCCAGGTGCAGGGGGACGCCGTCGGTGAGCCGGTGGACGTCGGTGCCGATACCGATGCGCGGAGTCTGGGTCACGCAGGCGATCATGCCGCACCCCCGTCCGCGGTTGTCCGATGGGCGAACATAGGAGTGTGAGCGACGCAGCAGCCCGGACCGCCCCCGCGAGCCAGTACGCCCTCGCCGGACTGGTCGCCGGCCTGGCCGGGATCGCCGTCAGCCACACCGTGACGATGCTGCTGACGATCCGCGCCACGCCGCTGCTCGCGGTCGCCGAGGCGATCATCGAGCACACCCCCGGGGCGCTCGCCGAGGAGCTGATCCAGGCCGTCGGCCAGCTCGACAAGCCGCTGCTCATCACCGGGGTCTCGCTCGGCATCCTGGCGCTGTCCTCGTGGGCCGGCGTGCTCAGCCGGCGCGGGCAGGGGATCCCGGTGCTCATCTTCCTGGTGATGGGGGCGGTCGGCGGGGTCGCGGTGTGGACCCGCCCCGGCGCGTCGATGTACGACGTGCTGCCGGTCGTCGCCGGGACGGTGACGTGGATCATCGTGCTCTCGGTGCTCGTCGAGCGGCTGGCCCGGTCCTACCGCGCCGCCGAGCAGGCCGACGTCGCGCGCCGGGAGTTCCTGGTCTGGGCGGGGACCGTCGCCGCGGCCTCGCTCGTGGTCGGGGCCGTGGGCCAGTGGGCAGGCCGCACCCGGCGCAGCGTGGAGACCGCGCGCAAGCTGCTGCGGCTGCCGATCACCCGTGGCGGTGCGCCGGACGGGGCGCAGGTCGAGCTGCCCGGGATGCCCACCTGGCGCACCGGCAACGAGGAGTTCTACCGGATCGACACCGCGCTGGTCGTGCCGACGATCGACCCCACCGAGTGGCGGCTGCGGGTCCACGGCATGGTCGACAACGAGCTGGTGCTCAGCTACCAGGAGCTGCTCGACCGTGGCCTGTCCGAGGCCTGGGTCACCTTGTGCTGCGTGTCGAACGAGGTCGGAGGTGACCTGATCGGCAACGCCTGGTGGAGCGGGGTGCGCATCGCCGACGTGCTCGCCGAGGCCGGTGTCCGGCCCGAGGCCAACGCGGTGCTGCAGACCTCGGAGGACGGCTGGACCTGCGGCACGCCGATCGAGGTGCTCACCGACGACCGCAACGCGCTGCTCGCGGTCGCGATGAACGGCGAGCCCCTGCCGGTGGAGCACGGGTTCCCGGTGCGGATGGTGGTGCCAGGCCTCTACGGCTACGTGTCCGCGACGAAGTGGCTGGTCGACCTCGAGGTCAGCCGGTTCGACGACTTCACCGCCTACTGGACCAAGCGCGGCTGGTCGCCGCAGGGGCCGATCAAGACGCAGTCGCGGATCGACGTACCCCGCGACGGCGCCGACGTCCCCGCCGGGCGGCGCCGGATCGGCGGCACCGCCTGGGCCCAGCACACCGGCGTGGACAAGGTGGAGTACCGCCTCGACGGCGACGCCTGGGCCGAGGCCACGCTGGGCCGGGTCGCCGGCGTCGACACGTGGGTGCAGTGGTCCGCGACCGTCGACCTCGCACCCGGGCCGCACACGCTGGCGGTGCGTGCCACCGACGCCGGCGGGTACACCCAGACCAGCGTCGAGACCGACGTCGTGCCCAACGGCGCGACCGGCTGGCACACCATCGAGCTCGACGCGAGGGGATGACCGGAGGCGGGGCTCCCGGGCTGCGCTCACGAGCAGGGGCTCACCAGTTGGGCTGCTCGGTCCGCTCCGGAAGCGCCTTCTCCGGCGGGTGGATCACGTAGGTCAGCCCGCCCGACGGCGACTGCCACACGCGCTCGAACTGCTCGCGGGCGTAGGTGGTGCGGACCTCGCCGTTGCTGGGGATCTTGTGCGAGGCCGGGTCGTTGCAGATCACGTTCCCGGACTCGTCGAACCCGACGATCGTGAGCAGGTGCCCCTGGGTGTCGTAGCCGGCCCCGTCGAGCTGGTCGCGGGTGAACGAGACCGACACGATCAGCGGGATCCCGGCCTTGATGAACTCCTCGGCCTCGGCCAGGCTGCGCAGCCGGGTCACGAACGCCCGCATCCCGTAGCGGGCCGCGTAGGCGGTGTTGAACGACCAGTTGCCCGGCCCCTGGTAGTTGTGGTCGAACACGTGCCGCGCGGCGAAGTCGACGACCCGGTCCTCGCAGTGCGGCTCCACCCAGGCGTACTCCTCCGGCTGCGGCCCCCGACCCCAGTGCGCGAGCACCATCGTGGTCGCGGTCGGCGAGCACCACGACTCGCCGCCGTTGCCCCACTGCGGGTACTCCCCGAGGTGCAGCTGCTGGGAGAGCGGGGGTACGTCGATCAGCTGTCCGTGCGCACCCGCGCCGGCCGACGGCTCCACGGCGGCGTGCCGGGGCAGGTTCGAGGCCATCGCCCCGACCAGCGACACCGACGGGCCGGTCTCCGCACCTGCCCCGGAGTCGATGTCGGAGCCGATCTCGGAGTCGATCTCTGGGCCGATCTCTGGGCCGACCCGGCGCAGCAGCCGCACGTGCAGCCGGAAGGTCGCGAAGGTGTGTCCCGGGGCGGCCCGGAGCACGTCGATGGCGACCCGGGCGTGCTCGTCGCTCTGGTCGGGGACCGAGGTCGGGTGGATGTCGCGGTCGGACTCGGCCCACCGGGCGAGGACGTACTCCTTCGTCGCGGCGCCGGCCGACGTCGTCGCCGACACCGCCACCTCGATCCAGGTCCCGGGCGGGGTGGCGGCGTTCCACGAGGGGATCACCTCGCTGACGGGGAAGCTCGGCGTCATGTCCGGCGAGACCCAGGTGGCCTCCTCGTAGCGGACCGGGGCACCGTCGCCGTGCGGGTCGGTGTAGTCGCGCTCGCCGGTCGGCTCGTCCAGGACCAGCACCTCACCGCGGATGGTGGTGCCGCGGTGGGTGCCCTTGTCGAGCTCGACGCCGGTGCGCCAGCCCTCGTAGACGATGTGCCGCATCACCAGTTTTGTACACCATTGCGAGGGGGAAGGGGACGGTTGGCGGTGCGGATGACGTAGGAGAGTCCGCCGGACTTCGGCAGCCAGGCGTCCTCGAACTGCCCACGGTCGTAGGTGCGACGTACCCCCTTGTTCCGCGCCGCGGCGGGGTCGTTGACGATCACGTCGCCGTTCGCCTCGAACCCGACGATCACCAGCAGGTGGCCGGCGGTGGACCGGATCGGGGCGCCGGTGAGCTCACCGGGCCCGAACGAGATCGAGGCGACCACCGGGATCCCGGCGCGGATGAACCGCTCGGCCTCGCGCAGGGACCGGAGCCGGGTCACGAACCCGGAGTCGGCGTGGTTCGCCGCATAGGCAGTGTTGAACGGCCAGTTGCCGGCACCGTCGTACTCGTGGTCGAAGACCATCCGGGCGGCGTGGTCGACGAACCGGTTCGGGTGCGAGTGCTTCACCCACGCGTACTGCTCCGGCGCGGGCAGCCGCTTGTAGTACCCCAGCACCATGCTCGTGGAGGTGGGCGAGCACCACGCCTCACCACCGTTGCCGTACTGGGGGTAGTCGCCGCGGTGGATCATCTGCGAGTAGCGCGGCACGTCGAGCACCGTCCGGCTGCGCATGCCGGTCCGCGAGGTGCGCACGTCGGTGTAGGAGGGCAGGTTGGACACCATCGCGCCGATCGTGTCCACCACCGGGGTGGCACGGGTGCCGGTGCGGCGCATCAGCTTCACGCGGAGCTGGTAGGACACCATCTCCAGGCTGTACTGGGTGCGCCAGGTGTCCGTGGCCACGGTGGCGATGTCGTCGCCCTGCCGCGGCACGCTGGTGCGGAAGAACCGGGCGTCGCCCTGGGCCCAGCGGCCGAGAGTGTCCCAGCTGCTGCGGCGCCCGTCCTCGCTGCGCCCGCGCACCTGCACCTCGATCCAGGTGTCGCGCGGTGTGGTGGCGTCCCAGGAGGCGATCAGCTCGTTGAGCCCGAAGCCGGGGGCGGCCCACGGGGAGGTCCAGTGGCCGACGTCGTAGCGCTTGGTGGGCTTGCCGTGCGGGTCGACGTACCGGCGGGTGCTCACCGGCTTGGCGATTCGCAGCGAGCCGGCCACCTGCTTCACGCCGGCGAGCTGCCCGCGGTCGAGCTGCCGGTCGGTGGTCCACTGCCGGTAGGCGATCATCCGGTCGCCGGCCTCGGCGACGCGGGTGGCTACCTGCCGCGGGCCCGACTGGCCCGACAGGGACGAGGCCGCCTGGGCCGGGGAGAGCGCCGGGAGCGCCGCCGCGGCGAGGGTGGCGGTGGTCACGAGGGAGAGGACGGAGCGGGTCATCCGAGTTCGCACCCGAAAACGATAACTACCAACCGTCACAGGAGTGCGCAAACGCCACAGGAAATCAGATGTCCGTTCTCGTTACGATTGGCAGGTGACTCTTCGGCTCTACGACTCCGCCACGCGTGCGGTCCGCGACTTCGTCCCGCTCGAGCAGGGCAAGGCGGGTGTCTACGTCTGTGGTCTCACCGTGCAGTCCGAGCCGCATGTGGGCCACGTGCGCTCCGGCGTCAACTTCGACGTGCTGCGCCGCTGGTTGACCAGGTCGGGGTACGACGTGACGTTCATCCGGAACATCACCGACATCGAGGACAAGATCCTCGTCAAGTCCGCCGAGCAGGGCCGGCCCTGGTACAACCTGGCCTACCTGATGAAGCGCGAGCTCGACGCCGCCTACGACGCGCTGAACGTGCTGCCGCCGACCTACGAGCCGGCGGCCACCGGGCACATCCCGGAGATGATCGAGCTGATCTCGGCGCTGATCGCCAAGGGGCACGCCTACGCCGCCGCGGACGGGTCCGGGGACGTCTACTTCGACGTGCACTCCTGGCCGGCCTACGGCGAGCTGTCCCGGCAGAGGGTCGACGACATGGAGCCCGCCGAGGACGCCGATCCGCGCGGGAAGCGCGACCCTCGCGACTTCGCGCTGTGGAAGGGGCACAAGAAGGAGACCGAGCCCGCGACCGCCGCCTGGCCCTCCCCGTGGGGGCCGGGGCGCCCCGGCTGGCACATCGAGTGCTCCGCGATGGCGCTGAAGTACCTCGGCACCGCGTTCGACATCCACGGCGGCGGCGTGGACCTGCGGTTCCCCCACCACGAGAACGAGCAGGCTCAGTCCCGCGCGGCCGGGCACCCGTTCGCGTCCACCTGGATGCACAACGCGTGGATCACCACCGCCGGCGAGAAGATGTCGAAGTCGCTCGGCAACTCGCTGGTCGTGCCGGCGGTCCTGGAGCGGGTCCGCGGGATCGAGCTGCGGTTCTACATGGTGGCCGCGCACTACCGCTCGCACGTCGAGTTCTCCTTCGAGGCGCTCGACGAGGCGGCCGCCGGGTTCCGGCGGATCGAGAACTTCCTGCACCGCGCGGCGGCCGCCCTGTCCGACGTACCCTCCGTCTCCCAGGGCACGTTGTGCGCGGAGTTCGTGGAGGCGATGGACGACGACCTCGGCACGCCCGCCGCGGTGGCCGCGATCTACGACACCGTCCGCGAGGGCAACAAGCTGCTCGCCGGCGGGGACTCCGCGGCACTGCGCGGGGCGTTCGCGTCGGTCCGTGCGATGCTGGACGTGCTCGGCCTCGACCCCTACGAGCCGCACTGGGCGGCGGAGACCGGGCGCTCGGACGAGAAGCTCACCCAGGCGGTGTCCGCGCTCGTGGCCGGGCTGCTCGAGCAGCGGGCGGCGGCGCGCGCGGCGAAGGACTTCGCCACCGCGGACGCGATCCGGGACCAGCTCAAGGCTGCCGGGATCGAGCTCGAGGACACCCCCAGCGGACCCCAGTGGTCCATCTGATCACCCCCAACTGAAGGCGAATCTCACTCATGGCAGGCAACTCCTCGCGTCGTGGCGCGGTCAAGAAGTCCGGCAAGGGCAACCCGACCGCAGGGTCGGGCGGTCGCGTCCGGCGCGGGCTGGAGGGCAAGGGCCCCACGCCCAAGGCCAAGGACCGCGAAGGACACATCGCGTACAAGCGCCGGCAGCAGGCCGAGCGCGCCGCGGCGAAGCGACCCAGGCGCGCCCCGGTCGCCAAGGGCGGCGACTCGGAGTGGATCGCGGGGCGCAACTCGGTGGTGGAGGCGCTGCGCGCGCGGATGCCGATCACCTCGGTCTACGTGGCCGAGGGGGCCGAGCGTGACGGCCGGCTGCGCGAGGTGTTCCGGGTCGCCGCCGAGCAGGGCGTCTCGCTGCTGGAGGTGCCACGGCTCGAGCTCGACCGGCTGACCAGCGGGGCGGTCCACCAAGGGCTGGCGGCGCGGGTCCCCGCCTACGAGTACGCCCACCCCGACGACCTGCTCGACCGGGCCGCGGAGGTCGGCGAGAAGCCGCTGATCGTGGCGCTGGACTCCGTCACCGACCCGCGGAACCTCGGCGCGGTGGTCCGGTCCGCCGCCGGGTTCGGTGCGCACGGGGTGCTCATCCCCGAGCGCCGCGCCGCGGGCATGACCGCCGCCGCCTGGAAGACCTCCGCCGGCGCGGCGGCCCGGGTGCCGGTGGCGCAGGCGGTGAACCTGGTCCGGCAGCTCAAGGCGTACCAGGAGGCCGGGTGCATGGTGGTCGGCCTCGCTGCGGACGGCGACGTCTCGCTGCCCGCGCTCGAGCTCGCCGACGGCCCGCTGGTGATCGTGGTCGGCTCCGAGGGCAAGGGGCTGTCCCGGCTGGTCGCCGAGACGTGCGACCAGCTGGTGTCGATCCCGATGGTGAACTCGCTGGAGTCGCTGAACGCCGGGGTGGCCGCCTCGGTCACGTTGTACGCCGTCGCCGAGAAGCGCGGCACCCTCTGACGTCGACCCGCGGGTTGTGGTGCGTTGACCCGCGGGTTGTGGTGGGTTGATCCGCGGGTTGTGGTGGGTAGACCCGCGGGTTGTGGTGGGTTGATCCGCGCGTTGTGGTGCAGGTCCGGCCGGAACCCGTCCCCAGCTGACCCGACCCCCTGGCTTGTCCACAGGACAGCGAGCGTCGCCGGTCGGGGCGCTGCCGCTGTCCGAGCCTTGCGGTATGACCGTTCCGTCCGACGTACCCGACGCGCCCTTCACCTATCAGCAGATCGCCCAGCTCGACATCCCCCGGCAGCGCCTTCGCGAGCTCGTCGCGACAGGCAAGGTGCGGCGCGTCCTTCGAGGTGTCTACCAGCGAGCCGACGTGCCCGACACGACGCTTCACCGAGCCTGGGCAGCCCGGCTCGTGGTCAGTCCGGACGCGGTGGTCTGCGACCGCACGGCGGGCTGGCTCTGGGATGTCGACACCTTCGAGTACCACGAGCTCGAGGTGCTCCCACCACTCGACACCTTCGTGCTTCGCGGGGCCTCACGAGTATCACGGGCCGGCTGCCGCGGCGGTGAGCGCGACCTTCTTCCTGGCGACATCCAGACCCTTCACGGTCTGCGGGTCACCACGCCGCTCCGGACCGCACTGGATCTCGGGTGCCTGCTGAGCCGGCGGGCGGGGCTGGCGGCGTTGGACGGTTTCATGCGTGTGCACGGGCTCACGCACGCGGATCTCGAGGCCGAGCTGCCGCGCTACCGTCGCAGGCGCGGTGTCGTGCAGCTGCGACAGATCGTCCCGTTGGCCGACGCCCGTGCGGAGTCCCCGGGAGAGTCCTGGACACGAATCGCGATCCACGACGACGGTCTTCCCGCGCCGGAACCGCAGTTCTGGGTCTGCACCCCGGATGGACAGCCGATCTTCCGGCTCGACCTCGCCTACCCTCTCCACAGGGTGGCGGTGGAGTACGACGGGCGGGCGTACCACGACTCCCTCCAGCAGCGGCAGCATGACGAGCGACGCCGGCGGTGGCTGCGCGAGCACGGGTGGACGGTGATCGTCGTGCGGCACGACTGCCTCAAGGGGCCCGCGCTCGACAGGTGGCTGGGCGAGCTCCGAGCTGCGCTGGGGCTCTGAGCGCCACCACGACGCGCGGCTCAACCCACCATGAGGCGCGGTTCAACGCACCACAACGCGCGGGTCAACCACCACAACCCCCGGTTCAACCCACCACAACCCCCGGTTCGACGGTTTACGGGGGGAGGAGCAGGTCGGGGTCGTCGGCGGGGGTGATCGCCTCCTCGGGCCGCTTGACGAGCACCGTGTCGAAGTACGACCGGGCGGCGTCGAAGATGTCGACCGAGCGCCCCGCCTTCTCCGAGAGGAACCACCGGTGCTCGAGGACCTCGTGGAAGATCTCCGGCGGCTCGAGCCGGCCGCGCATCTCGTCCGGGATCATCTCCATGATCGGCTCGTAGATCTCGCTGAGCCACTGGTGCGCCACGATGGTCCGGTCCTCGCCGCCGAGCTCGAAGTGCGCGGTGTACGACGCGAGGTCGTTGAGCAGCCGGCGCGCCTGGTTCTCCTCCACGTCGAGCCCGGTGAGGCTCTGCAGCTCGCGCGAGTGGTGGCCGGCCTCGACCACCTTCGGCTGCAGCCGGACCGTCGCGCCGTCCCAGTCGGTGACGATGTCGAGCTCGTCGACGTCGAAGCCGAGCTCGTTGAGCCGCTCGATGCGCTGCTCGATCCGCCACAGCTCGCTGGTGTCGAACTC
Source organism: Nocardioidaceae bacterium (assembly GCA_035457605.1). Lineage (GTDB taxonomy): Bacteria > Actinomycetota > Actinomycetes > Propionibacteriales > Nocardioidaceae > Nocardioides_C. The sequence continues at coordinate 18,794 of DATIBI010000207.1, read as the reverse complement.
CTCGGTGGAGGTGAGCTCGTCCCACAGCGCGTCGTAGCGGCACCGGACCAGCTCGACGGTCTCGTCGGGGTCGAGCGCGGGGTCGAGCAGCCCGCCGGCCTGCAGGTCGAGCAGCTCGCCGTAGAGGTTCTCGTAGGCCACGGTGAGGTCGTAGTTGCGCTGCCCCTCGGTCAGCTCGGGGTGCAGCTCGCCGGTCTCGGCGTCGACGAGGTACGCCGCGAACTCGCCGGCGCTGCGCCGGAACAGCACGTTCGACAGCGACACGTCACCCCAGAAGAAACCCTCCAGGTGCAGCCGGACCAGCAGCACCGCCAGCGCGTCGATCAGCCGCGGCACGCTGTCCGCGCGCAGGCCGTGCGAGAACAGCGACCGGTACGGCAGGGAGTACTGCAGGTGCCGGGTGATCAGCGCCGCCTCGATCTCCTCGCCGTCGGGGGCGGCGCGGCCCTGCACCACTCCGACCGGCTCGACCGTGGGCAGGCCGAGCCGGCGCAGGTCGCGCAGCATCCGGTACTCACGGAACGCGATCGGCTCGCGGGTCTCCTTCACCGCGTACACGTCGTGCCCGAGCCGCACGATCCGGACCACGTGGCGGGAGATGCCGCGCGGCAGTGGGACCACGAACTCGTCGTCCCACTCCTCGAGCGGCTTGCTCCAGGGGAGGGTGATCAGCGCGGGGTTGGGCTTGCTGGCCACGATGCGCACGGGCATGGCGACCAGCGTAGTGCCGCCGGGGAACGCCGGTGTTACAGCGCGTGAACCGTGAACACCGGCCCGCCGTCGGGCGCGGACAGCGGGACCTCCACGGTCCCCGAGCCCGACACCGTCAGGGCGGGTACGTCGGACCGCCCGGCCGTGCTGAACAGCACCGACCCGCCCGTCGTACCCAACGGGCCCGCCGGCAGCGACACCGACCCGACACCTCCGCGCGAGCCGGTGACCAGCACCGAACCCTCAGGGTGCTCCCGCAGGAACACCAGAGCGTCGTCGGACACGTGCGCCCAGCGCAGCCCGCCCCGGCGCAGCGCCACGTGCTCGCGGCGAAGCCGGGCCAGCGCGGCGTAGGCCTCCAGCGTGGCGGAGTCCCAGGACGAGCGGCTGTCCCACGGCATGGTGCGGCGGGAGTCCTCGCCGAGCACGCCCTCGAGACCGATCTCGTCCCCGGCGAACACCATCGGCACCCCGGGCAGCGTGAACTGCAGGCCGGCCGCGACCCGGTGCCGCTCCGGCGAGCCGGTGACGGTCCGGATCCGCGGGGTGTCGTGCGAGCCGAGGATGTTCCACGAGCAGGAGAAGGCCCGCCAGCCGAACCGGCCGAGGAACTCGCGCATGGTGCGCACCGCCGCGACCCCGCTGCGCCGCGGCAGCGGCACCGGCAGGCCGAAGCTGGGCACCACGCCCTCGGGGTTGCGCAGGAATGTCCAGACCGGTGAGGAGAACCCGACGTAGTTCATCGTGCCGTGCCAGCCGTCGCCGTCGAGGTCGCCGGAGGCGTCGTGCCCGTGCTCGGCGAGCACCAGCGCGTCGGACCGCACCGCGGTCGACGTCGCCCGGACCCGCCTGGCCACGTCGTGCGCGACGTCGATGTCGGCACGGCGCCCGGTCATGTTCGCGACGTCGATCCGCCACCCGTCGAACTCGTAGGGCGGGTGCAGCCACTTGGCCACGATCGACTCCGGGCCCTCGACGAACCGGTGCCGCAGCTCGGGGTTGGTGTAGTCGAGCTTGGGCAGGGTGGAGTGGCCCTTCCAGCCCTCGTAGCGGCCGTGCTCGTCGAAGTAGTAGTACCGGCGCTCCGGGCTGGTCGGGTCCTCCAGCGCCGTGGTGAACCACTCGTGGGTGTCGCCGGTGTGGTTGGTGGTGAGGTCGCCGAGTACCCGCCAGCCGCGCTCGTGCACCGCGGTCACCAGCCGCTGCAGCGCCTCGTCCCCGCCGAGCAGCGGGTCCACGTGCTCGAAGGTGGAGGCGTTGTACCGGTGGTTGCTCTCCCCGGGGAAGATCGGGGTCATGTAGACGGTGTCCGCGCCCACCTCGGCCACGTGGTCGAGGTGCTCGGTGATCCCGTCGAGGTCGCCGCCGAAGTACTGCAGCGGGGTGCGCGGGTCGGTGCCGGAGTAGATCACCTCGTCCTGCCAGCCGGCCGGGACCGCCCAGGCCGGGACCTCGCGCCCCTCGGCCGCGGCGGAGCGGGCGAACCGGTCCGGGAAGATCTGGTAGACCACGGTGTCCCGGCCCCAGTCGGGCGCCGGCGCGTGGGTCGACAGCGTGAAGTCGAAGGTGTCCGGCACGTCGTGGTCGAACACGCCCGCGCCCGTGAGCCACACGTAGTTGTCGCCGGTCGCCACCATGAAGCGGTACCGCTGGACCGGGTTGCGCACGACCATCTCCGCGCGCCACCACACCTCGTGGTCGGTACGACGGTCCACGACCGCGGCGTCGAAGTGCGGCTCGGCGTCCGGGGTGGACCGGACCCACACCCCGGTGACGGGGTGCTCGGCCGACGTGCGACACCACAAGGACACCACGCTGCCGAGCGCAGGGGCCTCGTCGGAGACGTAGAGGGGTGAGCCGTCGTGGTGCGGCTCGTGCAGCAGGTGGGACATGCCTCCGCTCTACCCCTTCACGGAGCCGGCGAGCAAGCCCCCGACGATGTAGCGCTGCAGGAACTGGAACAAGATGATCAGCGGCAGCGCGCCGAGGATGGCGCCCGCGGCGAACACGCCCCAGTTCTGCGAGAACTGCTCGGAGATGAACCCGAACAGGCCCACGGCCAGGGTCTGCTGGCTCGGGTCGTCGCCGAGCAGGATCCGGGCCAGGACCAGCTCGCCCATCGTGGCCACGTAGGACAGCAGCCCCACCACCACGAGGATCGGGACGACCAGCGGCAGCATGATCCGGAAGAAGATCTGCGCGTGCGAGGCGCCGTCGACGTAGGCGGACTCGTCGAGGTCGCGCGGGACGGTGTCGAAGAACCCCTTGAGGAGCCAGGTGTTCACGCCGAGGGCGCCGCCGAGGTAGACGAACATCAGGCCGAGCCGGCTGCCGAGACCGAGCGGGGGGAACACCTCGCCGAGCGCCGACAGCAGCAGGAACAGCGCGATGTAGGCGAGCAGCTGCGGGAACATCTGCACCAGCAGCAGCCCGGTCAGCCCGGCGTTGCGGCCACGGAACCGGTACCGGGAGAACGAGTACGCGGCCATCCCGCCCAGGAACACGGTGATCACCGCGGTCGCGATGGCCAACACCTGGGTGTTGACGAACCAGTCCAGGAACGGGTTCTGCGGGTCGTTGAACAGGTCGACGTAGTTCTTGCTCGACACGGTCGCGAACAGGTTGTTGGTGTCGGAGACCGAACCGGTCGGGTTCAGCGACGCCGAGAGGATGAACACGATCGGGAAGATCGCCACGACGAGCAGGACCACGCCGTACAGGTGGCGCCACCCGGTCTGCTTGAACCACCGCATGTCAGCTCATCTCCTCGTAGCGCTTGGTCTGCCGGAACCCGATCACCGAGATCACGCCGACGATCATGAAGATCAGGATCGAGATCGCCGAGGCGAAGCCGTACTGCGCCTGCTCGCCGCCGAACGCGAGCTCGTAGACGAACGTGATCAGGATGTCGGTGCTGCCGGCGGAGACCGCGGCGTCCGGGATCGGCGGTCCGCCGTTGGTCAGCGCGGCGACCAGCGTGTAGTTGTTGAAGTTGAAGGCGTAGGACGCGATCAGCAGCGGGGCCGTCGCGATGAGGATGTAGGGCAGCTTGATGTGCTTGAACACGCTCCACGCGCTCGCCCCGTCCACCGTGGCCGCCTCGACGACGTCGGAGGGGATCGCCTGCAGGGCACCGGTGGCCACGAGGAACATGTACGGGTAGCCCAGCCACAGGTTCACCAGGATGAGGGAGACCTTGGCCAGCCAGGGGTCGCCGAGCCAGTCGAGGTCGGCTCCGGACAGCAGGACCTGGTTGACGAACCCGAACTCGGTGTTGAGCATCCCCTTGAACACGCCCGCGGAGATGATCGCAGGGATCGCGTAGGGCATCAGCAGCAGCGACCGGTAGAGCTTGCGGCCGCGCATCCGGGGGTCGTTGAGCACGATCGCGGTGAACAGGCCGAGCGCGAAGGTGCCTGCCACGGTGACCGCCGCGAACACGATGGTCCAGACGAGGATCTGGGCGAAGGGGCCGCGGATCGCCTCGTTGGTGATGATCCGGGTGAAGTTGTCCAGGCCGACGAAGACCTTCCAGCCCGGCGTGAGCCGGTCCCCGTCCTCGCTGACGAAGTAGCCGCGCTCGGGGTCGGCGGTGTACACGACGCCGTCGCGGGTGATCGTGCCCGCCTCCTCGTCGTAGACCGCCGCCGGCTTGTAGACGTAGGCGTTCGACCCGTCCTGGGTCTTCAGCGAGCCGTCCTGGGCCTCGGCGCTGAACGGGACCCGGTAGGCGGTGACCTCCTGGGCGCGCGGCCCGACCAGCTCGGTGTAGGGCACCGCGTCGTAGCCGTCGAGCGCGACCGCCTTGCCGGAGTCGTCGAGGGTGGCGTCGTCGACCTCGTCGAGCGGGTTGCGCTCGGTGCCCACCGAGACGGTTCCCTCGGGGTCGGTGACCAGGAACGCCAGCTCACCTCGACGGTCGAGCACGGTGAGCCGGTACTGCGGGGACTCGGGGACCCGGCGCTCGTTCTGCGCCAGGATCACGTCCACCGCGCGGTCCTGGGTGCCCTGGTTGAACTCCGAGGAGTTCGTCAGGGCCACCGCGCCGGTGTAGAAGACCACGTAGATCTGGTAGACGAGCAGCAGGACCAGGCCCGGCATGAGGTACTTCAGGGGCACGAACCGCTTCGTGGCGTAGACGATGTCGATGGCCGCCGTCGCGACCAGGACGGCGACGAAGCCCTTCCACATGCCCAGACCGCTGAGCATCACGAGCGCGTAGACCGCGAGGGCGTTGGCCAGGGCGAGGAGGGCGTAGCGGATGACGATGCCGCTGCTGAACTTCATGGGGAGGGGAGCCTTCCGGGGGCGTCGGGTCGGGTCGTACGGGGGCCGACGCACGGCGCCGGTGCCGTCACGAGGTCCGCGCAGGACTGCGTGACGACACCGGCACCGGTGCGGTCAGGACCAGAGCGCGGGTCAGCTGCCGCTGTCGATGGTGCTCTGGATCTTCTTGGTCATGCCCTCCCAGAGCTTGACCGGGTCACCACCCTTGATGATGGCCATCTCGGTCTTGCCCCACTCGGCCCACACGGCGTCCATCGCGGGGATGTTCGGCTGCGGGACGCCGGCGGCGCCGACCGAGCCGAAGCCCTGGTAGACCGGGTCGTCCTTGCTGGCCTCGAAGACCGTGGTCATCGCCGAGGGGCGGCCGCCGACCTCGAACAGCTCCTGCTGCGCGTCCTCGGTGCCGAGGTAGTTCACGACGAAGTCGTTGGCGACCAGCGCGTTCTCGCTGTGCGCGCTGACCATGAAGCCCTGCACGCCCACGAACGGGACGGCCGGCTCGCCACCGGGGGACGGGATCTCCTCGACGGAGTAGCTCACGCCGCCCTCGTCGAACGCGGGCAGCGCCCACGGCCCGGTGATGATGTAGGGGACGCGGCCCTTGGCGAACTCGCCGGTGGCGATGTCGTAGCTCACCGACGGGTTGATCACCTTGTCCTTGGCGGCCTGGCTGAGCCACTGCGCGAACTTCGTGCCGTTCTCGTCGCCGATGGTCAGCTGCGAGGCGTCGTACCCGCCCTCGGGCGAGGTGGCGAAGATCGAGGAGCCGAAGGACTGCTGCAGCGGGAACAGGTGGTAGGGGTCGCCGTTGGTCGGGTCCTGCTGGATCGCGACGGGCAGCTTGGCCTTCTTCTGGGCGACCAGCTGCTTGCCGGTGGCGACCAGGTCGTCCCACGACTTCGGCGCCTCGGGCGCGAGGTCGGTGTTGCGGACCAGGGCGATGTTCTCCACCGCGTAGGGCAGGCCGTAGGTCTGGCCGTCGTAGGTGAACGCCTCGACCGCGACGTCCTGGAACTCGCCGGCCTTGTCGCCGAGCTCGACCGGTGCGATGCCGCCGGACTCGACGAGGGCGCCGATCCAGTCGTGGGCGCCGATGAGGATGTCCGGGCCCTTGCCCTCCGGTGCCTGGGTGGTGAACTCGTCCTTGAGGACCGCGAAGTCCTTCTGGACGACCTTGACGGTGACGCCCTTCTCGGCGGTGAACTCCTTGCCGATCTCGTCCACGATCGGGGTGCGGGTGTCGTCCGCCCAGACCGTGATCGTGCCGGAGGCTGCCGGGGCCGAGGACTCGCCGGCCGGCTCGTTGTTGGCCGAGCCGGACGCGCCGTCGTTGCCGCCGCACCCGGCGGCGAGCAGCCCGACGGCGGCGAGGGCGGCGGCGGCCTTGGCGGACGCCTTGACGCTCGTACGACGCATCGATGAACTCCTTGGAATGAGGTGGATCACGCCGGAAGGTAGCAAGAAGTTGCAAGATGCGAAAGTGCTTGCAGCAAGATCGTGACATCTTGCTGCAAGATTGTGGATAAGGTTGCGGCATGGAGAGCATGGACCAGGGGCGCAAGGCCCGTCTTGCCGACGTCGCCGCCCAGGCGGGAGTGAGCGAGGCGACCGTCTCCCGGGTGCTCAACGCCAAGCCGGGAGTGGGTGCGGAGACCCGCAAGGCGGTGCTGACCGCGCTGGACGTGCTCGGCTACGAACGGCCCGCGCAGCTGCGCACCAAGAGCGCCGGCCTGGTCGGGCTGGTGGTCCCGGAGCTGGAGAACCCGATCTTCCCGCTGTTCGCGCAGTCGGTGGAGTCGATGCTCTCCCAGCGCGGCTACACCCCGGTGCTGTGCACCCAGACGCCGGGCGGGGTCTCCGAGGACGAGTACGTCGAGATGCTCCAGGCGCGCGGGGTCTCGGGGATCATCTTCATCTCGGGGCTGCACGCGGACTCCTCGCTGGACCACAGCCGCTACCAGAAGCTCATCGACCAGGGCCTGCCCGTGGTGATGGTCAACGGCTTCTCCGACGCCTTCGACGCCCCGTTCGTCTCCACCGACGACGCGGTGGCCATGCGGCTCGCGGTGAACCACCTGTACTCGCTCGGGCACCGCCGGATCGGCCTGGCGATCGGCCCCACCCGGTTCGTGGTCGCGCACCGCAAGGTCGAGGGCTTCGTGAAGGCGATGCGCGAGATCGTCGAGGTCTCCGAGGAGGAGGCTCGCGCGCTGGTCGCCCACACGCTGTTCACCGTCGAGGGCGGTCACGCCGCGGCGGTGCGGCTGATGGCCGACCACAAGGTGACCGCGATCGTTTGCGGCTCGGACCTGATGGCCCTCGGTGTGGTGCGGGCGGTGCGGGCCACCGGGGGGTCGGTGCCGGGCTCGGTGTCGGTGGTCGGGTTCGACGACTCCGCGCTGATGTCGTTCACCGATCCGCCGCTGACCACGGTCCGGCAACCGGTGCTGGCGATGAGCCAGGCCGCGGTCCAGTCGCTCGCCGACGAGATCGCCGGGCACGAGCCGCCCCGGGGGGAGTACCTCTTCGCGCCCGAGCTGATCGTCCGGGCCTCAACCGCCGCTGCCCCCGCCGGGCTCGAGAAAGACGGCGCCGGGACCGCGTGAGGCGACCTCGTCGTCGGGGTTGTTCAGCGCGCACTTCTTGAGGCTGAGGCAACCGCAGCCGATGCAGCCGGCCAGCTTGTCGCGCAGTCGCTCCAGCCGCTCGATCTGCTCCTCGAGCCGTGGCCGCCAGCTGCGGGACAGCCGGGTCCAGTCCGCCTTGGTCGGCGTCCTGCCCTCGGGCAGCGTGGCGAGGGCGGCCTCGATCTCGTCCAGGGTCAGCCCGACCCGTTGCGCGGACCGGATGAAAGCGACCCGGCGTAGGGTCGCCTGCTGGAAGCGACGCTGCCGGCCGACGGTGCGCTCTGAGCGGATCAGGCCCCGCGACTCGTAGTAGCGCAGGGCAGACGTGGCCACCCCCGCCCGCTCCGCGAGCATGCCGATCGTCAGGTGTGCCTCGTGCTTCGCCACACCGACGAGACTACCGCAGTTGACTTCAAGTCAACTTGAACTTGCATCGTTGTCGCATGACGATGACACCGACCCTCCGCAGCACCTGGACGGCAGGCACCTACGACGACCTGCGCCGGCTGATGTCGTTGATGACCGGGGACGAGAAGCACTCGTTCGCGGCCACCTCGACGCTCGACGTGCTCTGGGTGCTCTACGACCGCGTCCTGGACGTCACCCCCGACACGGTCGACGATCCCGCACGGGACCGCTTCTACCTGTCCAAGGGGCACGGGCCGATGGCCTACTACGCGACCTTGGCGGCCAAGGGGTTCATCCCCGAGGCGTGGCTCGCCGACTGGGCGACGTTCCACTCTCCCCTCGGGCACCACCCGGACCGGGTGCTCGTGCCCGGTGTGGAGATCTCGAGCGGCTCGCTCGGGCACGGCCTGCCGCTCGGGGTCGGCACGGCGCTGGCGTTGCGTGCGCAGGGGCTCGGGTCGCGGGTCGTCGTACTCACCGGAGATGCAGAGCTGGACGAGGGGAGCAACCATGAGGCGATCGAGCTGGCAGGGGCGCTGGGGCTGGAAGGGCTCACGGTCGTCGTCGTGGACAACGCGTCGTCGACCTACAACCGGCCGGGGCTCATCGAGGCCCGGTTCGCCGGCGAGGGGTGGAGTGTCGCTGGAGTCGACGGCCGAGATCACGCGGAGCTGGAGCTCGCGCTGAAGCGGCCCACGCCCGACCGGCCGTCCGTCGTCGTCGCCCGGGTGGAGGACAAGTCATGACCCGGGACCCGCGCCTCACCTTCGCCCGCACCGCCGCTGCCCTGGTCGAGGAGGACCTGTCCGTGGCGCTGGTGTACGCCGAGATCTCCGGCCAGTACCTCACCGACGTCGAGGCACGCCACCCCGAGCGGGTGATCAACGTGGGGATCCGTGAGCAGCTCCTGGTCAGCGTCGGCGCCGGCCTCGCGCTGGGCGGGATGCGACCGGTCGTGCACACGTTCGCGTCGTTCCTGGTCGAGCGGGCCTTCGAGCAGATCAAGCTCGGGTTCAACCACCAGGACGTCGGCGGTGTCCTGGTCGGCTCGGGCGGCTCGTACGACGCCTCCAGCGCCGGCCGCACCCACCAGTCACCCGGCGACGTCGCGCTCATGGACACCCTCCCCGGCTGGACGATCCACGTTCCGGGGCACGCCGACGAGGTGGAGCAGGCGCTGCGGCTCGCGGTCGCCGGCAACGGCCGGGACTACATCCGCGTGACCGCCCAGCAGAACCGGGAGGCCTTCCCGGTCACGCCCGGCCGGTTCCACGTCGTCCGCACCGGGGCCGAGGCCACGGTCGTCGCGGTCGGCCCGATGCTCACGCCGGTGCTCGACGCGGTCGCCGACCTGGACGTGACGGTGCTCTACGCGAGCACGGTCCGGCCCTTCGACGCGCCGGGGCTGCGCGCGGTCCTGCAGCGGCCGGACGTCGTCGTGGTCGAGCCCTACCTGGCCGGTACGTCGGCCCGGCTGGTCGCCGACGCCCTCGTCGACGTTCCGCACCGGGCGCTCTCGCTCGGCGTGCCCGCCGAGGAGCTGCGCCACTACGGCACGCCCGAGGAACACATGCGCGCGCACGGGCTCGACGCGGCCGGGATCAGGGCGGCGGTCCAGGGCTTCCTGGCGACGGGCGCCGCGACCCGGCTCCCCGCGGCGGGCCTGGTCCCGCGGCCGGTCTAGCTCTCGGGTGCAGTCGGGCTCTTGGGGTGCCGGTGCTTCACGACCGTGGCGTTCGCGTCGAAGTGCGGCTCGCCCATGAGGTACTGCGCGAGCAGGCTGTCGGCGTCGTGCTCGTGGGAGCGGGGCTTGATCGGTTCCGGGATCACCCGACCCTCCGCGGTGTCCCAGAACCGGTCGGCCACCGCCCACATCTTGCGCGCGATCAGGCCGGCGATGCCGGTGTGCGGCGTGTAGGGATGGGGCCGGGTCGGCCCGCGCACCTCGGAGCGGTAGACCCGCTCGGCGAGCACGGTGTGCTCGTCGTCGGCGAGCACCGGCAGCAGGCGGGCGACGAGCTCGCGCTCGAGGGTGTTGTGCCGGCTCAGCTCGACGCGCACGTCCTCCCACACCCGGGGCCAGGACAGGAACACGGCGTGCGCCTCGCCGTAGAGCCGGGCCTTGAGCGTGGCCAGGGCGAGCTCGAGGTGCCGAGCCTGGTGGAGGTACTCGCGGACCCGGTCGTGGCCGTCGGGCACCCGGCGGCGGACCAGGGGGAGCAGGACCTCGTCCACCGCGCCCAGGTGCCGGCTGGTCGCGGCGAGGAAGGTGTCGGTGCGCGCGTAGGTGTCCCGGGGCTGCCTACGGAGCGTCGTGCGCGAGGTCGCGGCCCGCAGTCGTCCTTCGAGGGAGGACTGGGTGGCCACGACGGTGAGCTCGAGAGCGCTGTTCGTCATGGAAGTCACCACCTGGCGACCGCCGCGCTGCAGGGTCTCTGTAGCGGCCGACGCCGCCACCTCGAGTGTCTCTCCGGTGGCGGCGTCGGGCAAGCGGGCGACGTGGCCCGCGCGAGGTCCTCGACCTACTTGAAGGCGTCCTTGACCTTCTCGCCGGCCTGCTTGAGGTCGGCCTTGCTCTGCTCGGCCTTGCCCTCGTTCTCCAGGGACTTGTCGTCGGTCTTCTTCCCGAGGGTCTCCTTGGTCTTGCCCAGCGCACCCTCGGTCGAGTGCTTCAGCTTGTCCTCCATGCCCATGGCACTTCCTCCTCGGTCGGTAGGACCCTGGCCGTACCCGCAGGGTGGGAGAGCATGCGGCTACGATGGCGGCCGTCCGGAGCGTCGCCGGTCCCTGGGGCAGGCGTGGAGCCGGGCGCCGCCGCGTTAGCTCAGCTGGCAGAGCACTCGCCTTGTAAGCGAAAGGTCGTCGGTTCGATCCCGACACGCGGCTCGACTCGTGGTCGCGACTCGCCGGACGGACCTTCCCCGAAGGGAAAGACCCTCATAAGGTGCAATCAAATCGAGTCGCCACAGTTTCGGGGAGAACTCCATGTCGCACCGTCCGAGAAGGTCACTCAGCAGCATGGTCGGCGGCGTGCTCGTCGTCCTCGTCGCCCAGGCGCTCGCCGTGGTGGGGGTGACCGCGACCGACGCGGCGACCGAGTCCGCGGCGGCCCGGAACAAGGCGGCACGGGGCAAGGCAGCCCCGCTCGAGCCGAACCTGATCGCGTTGAAGGCAGCCGACCTCTACATCCAGCACTCCAGCGCGGGCCGCAAGCTGCGGTTCGAGTCGGGTCTGGGCAACATCGGCCGGGGGCCGATCGAGGTGCGCCCGAACCAGAACCGCCCCTGCCCCGACGGCCAGCACCACGCGACCCAGGTGCTCTACCGTGACGTCGACGGGAACAGGCGCTACCGCCGCGACGTCGACACCGACCTGGCACGCCGCTCCGCCGGCTGCATGGTGTTCCACCCGTACCACGACCACTGGCACTTCGAGGCGGCCTCGCGCTACACGCTGTGGAAGAAGAACGCCCAGGAGCCGCTGCGCGTCGGCCACCGCAAGATGAGCTTCTGCCTGCGGGACAGCCGCGAGGTGCCCGACTCCTACGGCACCTTCAACTACCCCGAGCACTACGGCGCCTGCTCGCGCTACTCCCCGCAGGGCATCTCGATCGGCTGGGTGGACGTCTACCAGTCCTACCTCGCCGGTCAGGCGCTGAAGCTGCCGGCTCGGGCGGGTGACGGGTTGTACTGCCTGCAGATCAAGGTCGACCCCACCGACGCCATTCGCGAGAGCGACGACGCCGACAACACCTCGCTCCGGGCGTTCCGGCTCAGCGGCGACCGGATCAGGGTCGTGCCCACGTCCCGCTGCCGCTGACCCGGCGGGCGCGGCGGGCGCGGCGCGGCGCGGCGGGTCGGGCGTTTCGGCCACCGTGCTGAGGCAGCACAGCTAGAGGCGCACGGTCTCGAGGTACTTCGGCACGACCGCGGTCCACCCGAGCCGCTGGGTGACCCGGTCCGCGAGCCCCCAGGCGGGGTCCGGCTCGCCGTGCACCACGAACGTCGTACGCGGGGGACGCGGGCACCGGCCCAGCCAGGACACGAGCTCGCCCGCGTCGGCGTGCGCGGAGAACTCGGGCGCTGCGACCACGTCGGCCCGCACCGGCACGTACTGCCCGTGGATCTTCACCGTGCGGGCTCCGTCGAGGAGCTGGCGGCCGCGGGTGCCGGGCACCTGGAACCCGGGCAGGACCACGGTGTTGCGCGGGTCGGGCAGCTGGTGCCGCAGGTGGTGCAGCACCCTCCCGCCGGTGGCCATCCCCGACGCCGAGATCACGATGCACGGGTAGCCGGGGTCGTTGAGCCGCATCGACTCCTCGACCGAGTGCGCGAGCCGGAGGGTGCCCGGGTCGAGCGGGTCGCCGCTGGTCTCGAGATCGGGCCGGATCTCCGGCGATCCCTCGGCGATCGCGCGGCGGTACACGTCCAGCGCGGCCAGCGCCATCGGGCTGTCCACGAACACCGGAAGCCGGGGGACCTGCTCGGTGCGCACCAGCTCGCGGAGGTGACGCAGCAGCACCGGCGTCCGGTCCACCGCGAACGCCGGCATCAGCACCACCCCGCCGCGCCGGGCGGTGCGGCGGATCGCGGCGGCCAGGTGCTCGGTCGTGGTCGCCTCGTGCCTGCGGTCACCGTAGGTCGACTCGACCAGGACGGTGTCGGCGGCGGGCGGGTCCTCCGGCGGCAGCAGCAGCGGGTGCGTGGGCCGGCCCAGGTCCCCGCTGACGAGCAGGGTCCGGCCCTCGACGTGGAGCTCGGCGAAGGCGGACCCGAGGATGTGCCCGGCCCGGTGCAGGACGACCTCGCCGATCCCCGGCAGGTCGGCGGGGGCGCCGAACGGCACCGGTCGCAGCAGGGCGATCGCCTTCTCCGCGTCGGCCTGGTCGAACAGCGGCAGCGGCGGGTCGTGCTTGGACCAGCCGCCCCGGCGCGCGTTCTCCGCGTCTTCCTCCTGCAGGTGGGCGGCGTCGCGGAGCACGATCGCCGTCAGTGCGGCGGTGTCCGGCGTGCAGTACACCGGCCCGGTGAAGCCGGCGCGGACCAGCGCGGGCACGTACCCGGTGTGGTCGAGGTGCGCGTGAGTGAGGGTGATCGCGGAGATCCGGGTGGGGTCGGCCGGGAACTGCTGCCAGTTCCGCCGGCGCAGGACCTTCTCGCCCTGGTAGAGCCCGCAGTCCACGAGCACCTCGGCGTCGTCGGTGCGGATCAGGAACTTGCTGCCGGTGACGGTTCCCGCGGCCCCCAGGAACACCAGCGTCGGCTTGCCCATGCCCTCACGATGCCGGGGGAGGGTCCCGCCGGGCACCGCCGAAGGTCCCGGCCGGACCGGTCACCGGACCCGGGTGACCTCGAACTGCATCGCCGGGTCGGTCAGCGCGTCCTGCGCCGCGACGATCCGCATCTCGCGGCTCTGCGCGTCCGCGGTCGCCTCCATGACCCCGAACACCGACGAGGTGGTCCGGGCCAGGGCGGTCGGCAGGTCGTGCCCGGCGAGCAGGTTCGCCAGGAACACCGCGGAGGTGAGGTCGCCGGCGCCGGGCGGGTTGATCGGGAGCCGCGGCGTGTGCACCACGAACGCCCCGGAGTCGGAGACCGCCACCATGCCGAGCTCGTCCTCGGGGGTGTCGTCGTGCAGGACGCTGGTGACCAGCACGGTCGAGGGACCGGTCCGACGTACCGCCTCGGCGGCGTCGAGCACCTGGTCCAGGGTCTCGGTCTCCGACCCGGCAAGGAACCCGAGCTCGAACTGGTTCGGGGTGATCACGTCGGCCGCGGGCACCACCTTGTCGCGCATGAACTCGGGGATCCCCGGGCGCACGAAGAAGCCGCGGCCCACGTCCCCCATCACCGGGTCACAGAAGTAGATCGCCTCGGGGCTGCGCTCCTTGACCGTCGCGACCGCGTCGAGGATGACCGCGCCGACGTCCTCGGCGCCCTGGTAGCCCGACAGCACCGCGCGGCAGCTGTCCAGCGCGCCCCGGTCCTCCACGCCGCGGATCACCTCGGCGATCTCCCCGGCCTCCAGCAGCGGCCCGCGCCAGTCGCCGTAGCCGGTGTGGTTGGAGAAGTGCACCGTCATCACCGGCCAGACGTCGTAGCCCATCCGCTGGAGCGGGAACAGGGCGGCGCTGTTGCCGGCGTGGCCGTAGGCGACGAGGGACTGGATCGACAGGATGCTCACGGCCGCCATCCTGCCATCCGTCAGGGGTCGAGCCTCAGGTAGCCGTGGGGGCGGATCGCGCTCCGGTAGCCGTCTCCGGCCGGGCGCACCTCGAAGTGCAGGTGGCAGCCGTCCGGTGCGCCGGCGTCGGAGGCGCGGGCGATCAGCTGCCCCTTGCGGACCCGCTGGCCCGGCTCGACGTACACGCGCCGGACGTGCCCGATGACCATGTCCACCCCGGCGCGGTGGTTGCGGACCCGGAACGCCCTCGGCCCGTACGCCGCACCCAGCGACCCGCTCGCGGAGGGGTGCACCACCCGGCCCCGGATCCCGGCGTAGAGCCGGGTGCCGCACGGCATCGCGATGTCCAGGCCGTGGTGGAAGCCGCGGCGGTCATCGCAGCGCGGGTCGGGGCTGTAGTAGGGCGCCCGGGTGCAGCCGAAGCCGATCATCTTGCGCCGGGCGCCGTCGTACCACGGCGAGGTGTAGCGGTGCTTGTCCTTGACCCAGAACCGTCGGGTGTCCGCGGAGACGGCGACCGCCTCAGGGGCGGCCGCGTGCGGTGCAGGCGACGTCAGCAGCAGTCCGGTGGACAGGACGACGCCGAGCAGGATCTGCCACATATGCCCCATCCAACGCCTGCCGCGGTGGCGGGCACAAGGGGCTCAGGCCACCTGGAGCGACCGCTTGGACAGGCCCAGCCAGTAGCCGTCGATGAGCTGGTCCGAGGGCGCCGCGGGATCGGTGGCTGCGCCCAGGGTGATGAACAGCGGGGTGAAGTGCTCCACGGTCGGGTGCGCGTAGGGCATCCCCGGTGCGCTGTCCCGGTAGGAGGCGAGCTCGTCGAGGTCACCCCGGGCCAGGGCCTCGGCCGCCCAGGCGTCGAACTCGCGGGACCAGCCCGGCGCCTCGGCGTCGATCCGCCACTCCTTGAGGAACGGCAGGCCGTGGGTGAGGAAGCCCGAGCCGATGATCAGCACGCCCTCGTCGCGCAGCGGGCGGAGCCGGCGGCCGAGCTCGAGCAGTCGCCCCGGGTCCTGGGTGGGCAGGGACAGCTGGAGCACGGGGATGTCGCCGGCGGGGTACATGATCTTCAGCGGCACCCAGGCGCCGTGGTCGAGGCCGCGGCTGGTGTGCTGGTGGACCGGCTCGGTGTCCGGCATCATCGCGGCCACCCGGGCGGCGAACGCGCTCGCGTCGGGGGTCACGTAGGTCATCTCGTAGTACTTCTGCGCGAAGCCGCCGAAGTCGTAGACCAGCGGCGTGCCGGTGGCGGTCGCGCTCAGGCTGACCGGGGCCGACTCCCAGTGCGCGGAGACGATCAGGATCGCCTTCGGCCGGGGCAGGTCCGCGGACCAGGCGGCGAGCTGGGAGCTCCACAGCGGGTCGTCGAGCAGTGGAGGGGCGCCGTGCCCGATGTAGAGCGCGGGCATCCGGCCGCCTGGCTGCTTGCCGTGCTGGGTCGTGGTGGTGCTCATCGGTATCTCCCGTGTCTGTGCTGTCCAGCCAGCCTAGCCGGAAATAGTTGAAGCATCAAGTGTTGCGGTAGGATGGGTCCATGACCCGATGGCTCGACGACGACGAGCTCCGCGCCTGGCTGAAGCTCGCCGGGGTGATGCTCAAGCTGGGGCCCGCCCTGGACTCCCAGCTCCAGCGCGACTCCGAGCTCACCCACTTCGACTACCTCTGCCTGGCGATGCTCTCCGAGGCCGAGGACCGCACGCTGCGGATGAGCGAGCTCGCCCACCGGGTGAACGCGTCGCTGTCCCGGCTCTCCCACGTGGTCAAGAAGCTGGAGACACGCGGCTGGATCATCCGCTTCCCGTGCGCCGAGAGCCGCCGGGTGACGATGGCCCGGCTGACCGACGCCGGGTGGGACGTGCTCGTCGACGCCGCGCCCGGGCACGTTGAGACGGTGCGCTCCCTGGTGTTCGACGGGCTCTCGGCCGGGGACGTCGCGGCGCTGGAGCGGATCGCCGGGCAGGTCGTGGAGCGGATCGACGCGGCCGGCCTCAGGACGGTCGACTGAGGGGTACGACGGTCAGGGCAGACGCCAGTCGACAGGGCTCCCGCCCTGCCGCTGGAGCAGCTCGTTGACCCTGCTGAAGGGGCGGGAGCCGAAGAACCCGCGCGAGGCCGACAGCGGACTCGGGTGCGGGGACTCCACCCACGGGACCCCTCCGAGCATGGGCTTCAGGCTCTGCGCGTCGCGGCCCCACAGGATCGCCGCGAGCGGTCCGCCGCGCTCGGCGAGGGCGGTGATCGCCCGCTCGGTGACCCGCTCCCAGCCCCGCCCGCGATGGGAGCCGGCCATCCCCGGCGTGACGGTCAGCACGCGGTTGAGCAGCAGCACCCCTTGCTCCGTCCACGGCGTGAGGTCGCCGGTGGAGGGCAGGTCGACCCCGAGGTCGCTCTGCAGCTCCTTGTAGATGTTCACCAGGCTGCGCGGCACCGGCCGCACGTCGGGAGCGACCGAGAAGGACAGGCCGACCGGGTGGCCGGGCGTCGGGTACGGGTCCTGGCCCACGACCAGCACCCGGACCTCGGCCAGCGGACGCCGGAACGCCCGCAGGACGTGGTCGCCGTGCGGCAGGTAGGTCCGGCCCGCGGCCAGCTCGGCGCGGAGGAACCTCCCCATCGCGGCCAGCGTGTCGTCGACGGGGGCGAGCGCCTCCGCCCAGTCCGCCGCCACCAGACCTCGTTCGACCAGACCACCCAGAGCACTCATGCAGCCCACCCTAGGAGAGGCATACCGTGGCGCCGTGGGGGAGGCGGCCGACCTCCCCGTCCGAGGGAGCCCACCCATGACCACCACCGAGCAGCACCCCGAGACCTTCGACGCCGCGGCGGCCGAGCAGTTCGCCGGCCGCATGCTCAACACGCTCAACGAGGCGGGCCTGGCGCTGATGACCAGCATCGGCCACCAGACCGGGCTCTTCGACAGCCTCGCCCGCCTCGGGGAGCCCGCCACCAGTGCCCGGCTCGCCGAGCAGGCCGGGCTCGACGAGCGCTACGTGCGGGAGTGGCTCGGCGCGATGACCACGGCCGGGGTCGTGCGCTTCGACGCCGGGACGAGCAGCTACGCGCTGCCGGCGGAGCACGCGGCGTTCCTGACCGAGGCGGCCGGCCCCGACAACCTCGCCCGGCTCACCCAGTACATCCCTCTCCTCGGGGAGGTGGAGCAGCCGATCATCGCGTGCTTCCGCAACGGCGGCGGGCTCTCCTACGCGCAGTACCCGAGGTTCCACGCGGTCATGGCCGAGGACAGCCGGGAGGTGCTCGACGCCGCCCTGCTCGACAGCATCCTCCCGGTGGTCCCCGGCGGTGCGGAGCGCCTGGCGGCCGGTGCCGACCTGGCCGACATCGGCTGCGGCCGCGGTCATGCGGTCAACCTGCTGGCGAAGGCGTTCCCGCGCAGCCGGTTCGTCGGCTACGACTTCTCCGCCGAGGCGCTCGAGGCCGCCCGGGTGGAGGCCGCCGAGCTCGGCCTGGACAACGCGACGTTCGAGCTGCAGGACGTGGCCGAGCTCGACGTCCGGGACGCCTTCGACATCGTCACCGCGATCGACGCCGTCCACGACCAGGCCCAGCCGGCCGCGGTGCTCCGGAACGCGGCCGCGGCGCTGCGACCGGGCGGCACGTTCCTGATGGTCGACGTCAAAGCCTCGAGCCGGGTCGAGGAGAACCTCGACAACCCCCTGGGTGTCTTCTTCTACGCCATCTCCACGATGCACTGCATGACGGTCTCGCTCGGGCTCGGCGGCGCCGGCCTCGGGACGATGTGGGGACGCCAGCTCGCGGAGCGGATGCTGGGCGAGGCCGGGTTCACCTCCGTCAGCGCGGTCGAGCTCGAGCAGGACCCGTTCAACTACTACTACGTGGCGACGAAGGCCTGAGCCGCCGAGGGCCGAGGGCGCGCCGGCCGCCGGTCAGATGCCGCAGGTGGGTGCGCTCCAGGTGCGACCTGCCCGGATGTCGACGTGGGTGTGGTCGTCGTGCCCCGGGTAGCCCGGGCCGAAGATGCCGCCGAAGCCGGACCAGCGGGCCTGGGAGGCGATCTGGCACAGCGTCGGCACGCCGCTGAAGCCGGTCAGGTCGATCGCGGCCCCGTAGGTGTGCTGTCCGGTGCCGCTCCCGCCGACCGCGCGGTCGCACACCTGGCTGCGGAAGCCGGAGGTGACCCGCAGCGGCTTGTCGCCGAGCTGGCGGCGCAGCGCCTCCGCGCGCCACATCGCCCGCTTCAGGTTCTCCTTCACGGTGGCGGCCGACACGCTGCCACCGCTGTAGCCGCCCTCCCCGCAGCCGCCGTCGACCTCGGCCCAGCTGAAGTGCAGCGGCGAGCAGTCGGCGTCCTGGAGCTCGTAGATCTTGGCGAACGTCGCGGCCCCGGCGACCCCGTCGGCGGACAGCCCGTAGGCGCTCTGGAACCCCTTCACCGCGGCGACCGTCTGCGGCCCGTAGGAGCCGTCGATGGCCATGTTCACGCCGTAGCCGGCCCAGCCGGCGACCCGGACCTGCAGCTCGGCGACGTCCGCCCCGCTCGCGCCCGAGCCCAGCGTGCGGGTCCACGTGTAGCACTCGTCCGCGGCCGCGGTGGAC
>DATIBI010000206.1:0-42809 GCA_035457605.1 Nocardioidaceae bacterium | reverse complement strand
CGGTCTCGCCGTACCCGGTGCGGCTGGTCTCGGTGCGCCTGGAGAACCGCACGGGCGGGCCGACGGAGCCGGGGACCGGCCGCGCGCACTGGCTGCGCCGGGCGCTGGTCGCCTGCCACCTGCTGATGCAGGTCGAGGGAGCCGGGTTCGTCTCCCTGCTCGACCCGCCGGAGTGGGCCCGGGGCTTCGTCGACGGCTGCGTCAACGAGGGCCTGTTCCCCGTGCTCGGCGCGCCCGCCGGCGACCGGGGCGTCGTGCTCAGCTCGCCGATCATCCTCTACGACCACCCCGAGATCGCGCCCGAGAGCGCCTCGACCTTCTTCGACTCCCTCGAGATCGACGAGCTGCTCAGCCTGCGCACGATGACCCTCACCGAGGACGAGCGCCGCGAGGTGCGCGGCACCGACCCGCGCGCCGCCGGGCTGCTGGACGAGGTGGACGCGATGCCCCCCGACCTGTGGGAGCGGCTGCACGGCACGGTGCGCTACCTCGAGGCGATGACCGCTCCGCCGGCCACGCCCGAGCCCGTCGAGCAGCCGCCGTGGTGGGACCCGGGGGTGGACGCCTCGGTGGACCCCGACCGCGACAGCGTGCAGGTGGGGCAGGTGGAGGTATGCCGCGGCAGCCGGGTCGTGCTCCGGCCGGGGGGCCGTCGCGCGGACGCCTACGACCTGTTCCTCGCCGGGCGCCCCGCCACCGTGGCCGGGGTGTTCACCGACGTCGACGGCGCCGTGCACCTCGCGGTCACCCTCGACGACGACCCGGGCGCCGACCTGAAGCTCGCGCACGGGCGGTACCTGTACTTCGCCCCCGACGAGGTGGAGCCGCTGCGCGTCCCGAGCGAGGGGGCACCGCGATGACCGCGATCCTGGTCGCCTGCGTCGGCAACATCTTCAACAGCGACGACGGGTTCGGCACCGAGGTCGCCGCCGTGCTGGGCCGGGCGCCGATGCCCGAGGGCGTGCGACTGGTCGACTTCGGCATCCGCAGCGTGCACCTGGTCTACGAGCTGCTGTCCGGCTACGACGTGCTGGTCCTCGTGGACACGGTCGGGAGGCAGGAGGGGCCGCCGGGGACGCTCTACCTGCTCGAGCCCGACCTGACCGCCCAGGACCGCTCGGTCGACCCGCTGGCCGGCGCGGTGCTCGACGCGCACGACCTCACCCCGGGCGGGGTGATGGACCTGGTGCCGACGCTCGGCGGGTCGGTGGAACGGATCCTCGTGGTCGGCTGCCAGCCGGGCTCGCTCGAGGACGGCATCGGCCTGACCGAGGAGGTGCGCGCCGCGGTGGAGCCGGCTGCCGCGATGGTGCACGAGGTGGTCCGGCGCGAGCTCGACCGGCTCGGGTCGGCGGCGGCCCGGCGGAGATAGCCGAAGAGCCGGCGAAGCCGGGGATCGGAGGAGGAGATGAGGAAGCTGTTCTGGCTGGTCGTGCTCTGCCTGGTGGCGGCGGCCGTCGTCGCGTCGCTGCCCGACATCAAGAGGTACGTCGAGATGCGGCGGATGTGACCGGGCCATGCACGAGTACGGACTCGCCCAGAGCATCCTCGACGTCGTCGTGACCCGGGCCGGGGCGCGTCGTGTGTCCGCGCTCCAGGTCCGGGCGGGAGCGCTCCAGCGGATCGACGAGCCGACCATGGACCTGGCGTTCGCCGCGGTCGCCCGCGGCACCGTGGCCGAGGGTGCGCGCGTCGAGCTCGAGGTCGTCCCGGTCACGCTGACCTGTCGTTCCTGCGGAGCGGTCACCGAGTCGCCGGACCCATATGCGACGTGCGGCCGCTGCGACGGCACGGACGTCGACGCCGTCGGCGGGGACGAGCTGACGCTGGTGTCCCTGACGCTGGCGACGGACTCCGCGCCCGTCTAGCGAAGGGCGGGCAGCGGGGTCCGTTCACCGGCTGCGCCGGACCGGACCGGTCACGTCGAGCGGTCCGAGGATCGGCGGATGCCGCCGCGGAGCGGGGTCGTCGGCACGGTCGTGGTGTCCCGCCCCGCTTCGCGGCCCCTGGCCGTGCGGACGGGCGTCCGCACGGGCGTCGGCCCGGGCTTCGGGGTGGCCGTCCGCCCGGGCTTCGGGGTGGCCGTCCGCAGGGGCTGGGCCCGCCCGGAGCCCTGCGTCGGGGACCCACCGGTGCGGGTCGTCGGTGAGACCCACCAGGTAGGTCAGCGTGCACTCCAGGGCGGCCGCGACCTCCGGAAGCTTGCACACGTCGAGACCGGCCCCGTGCTCCAGGCTGGACAGCGCCTTGTTGGTGGTGACCACGCCCATCCGCCGCAGCCGGGCCACCACCTCCTTCTGGGTCAGGCCCAGGTCCCTGCGGCGCAGCCGCAGCCGCTCGGCGACCACCAGGTGTCGGTGCGCCCTCAGGTCCTCGGGACGGGTGAGCTCGCTGGTCATGCCCGGCTCTCCGTCTGCTGCGTGCTGTCCTCGGCGTGCTCGCGGCGCCCGCCGCCGTCGGCCACGGCGAGGTCCGGGCCGGACATGTCGGCCAGCGGGTGGACGGTGTAGCGGGCGAAGTTGAACACCGGCGCCATCGCCAGCAGCCGTTCGAACTCCTCGTGCGAGCCCACGTCGTAGATCCACGCGCCGCCGTGCGCCCCGACCACGTGGTAGCGCGCCTCGACCTTCCCCTCGCGCTCCATCCGGGCGCCGTACTCCGGCATCCGGCCGATGGCGCGCACCATCGCGTCGGAGAGCAGCGACAGCTCCACGCTCCACAGCACCAGGAACTTCATGGCGGTCAGCAGATCCTCGGCAGCTGCTCGCCGATCGGCAGGTCGACCACCCGCGAGGCGCCGAAGCCGGTCCGCGCCGACACCATCCCCGGGTGCTCCTCCACGCAGCGCCCGATGACCGTGGCCCCCGCGCCCAGCGGGTGCCGCCGCATCGCCTCGAGCACCGCGTCGGCGTGCTCGGGAGGCACGAAGGCGAGCAGCTTGCCCTCGTTGGCGACCAGCAGCGGGTCCAGGCCCAGGAACGCGCACGCGTTGGCGACCACGTCGGGCACCGGCAGGCTGCGCTCGTCGAGCGCGACGCCGACGCCGGACGCACGGGCGATCTCGTTCAGCGAGGTGGCCACGCCCCCGCGGGTCGGGTCGCGGAGCACGTGCAGGTCCAAAGTGACCGCGAGCATCGCCTCCACCAGCCCGTTGAGCGGGGCCGAGTCGCTCTCCACGGTGGTGCCGAACTCCAGCCCCTCCCGCACGCTCATGATCGCCACGCCGTGCACGCCGATGTCGCCGCTGACGATGACCACGTCCCCGGCCCGGGCCCGGTCCGGCCGGATGTCGACGCCGTCGGGCACCAGCCCGATGCCGGCGGTGTTGACGTAGATCCCGTCACCGTGGCCGGACTCGACCACCTTGGTGTCGCCGGTGACCACGCGCACCCCGGCCCGCCGGGCCGCCTCACCGAGCCGCTGCGCGACCGCACCGACCTGGGTGACGTCGGTGCCCTCCTCGAGGATGAAGCCGGCGGACAGGCACACCGGCCGGGCCCCGCTCATCGCGAGGTCGTTGACGGTGCCGTTGACCGCGAGGTCACCGATGCTGCCACCGGGGAAGAACAGCGGCCGCACCACGAACGAGTCGGTGGAGAACGCGATCCGGCTGCCGGCGAGGTCGAGCACGGCGGAGTCGCCGAGCTGGCCGAGGGTCTGGTCGGCGAAGCTGGGCAGGAACACGTGCTCGACGAGCTCGGCGGACATCGCGCCTCCACCGCCGTGCCCCATCACGATGGTGGGGCTGTCCCGCAGCGGAAGCGGGCAGGTCCACCCCTCGAAGGACAGCGGCGGCGGGGTGGGGGAGATGGTGATCGGCTCAGCCAACGGAGCTCACCTCCTGCGCGGAGGCCGGTGTGGTCTGCAGCCGGCGGTAGAGGTAGTAGGCGGCGCAGGCACCCTCGGAGGAGACCATCGTCGCGCCGAGCGGGTTCCGCGGGGTGCACAGCGTGCCGAAGGCCGCGCACTCGTGCGGCTTGATCAGGCCCTGCAGGACCTCGCCACTGCGGCAGACCTCCGACTCCTTGGTGTCGATCCCGCCGACGTCGAAGCGCAGCTCGGCGTCGAAGTCCCGGTAGCGCTCGGAGAGTCGCCAGCCGCTGGACGGGATCATCCCGATGCCGCGCCAGGACCGGTCGACCACCTCGAACACGTCCTCGAGCATGGCCGTCGCGGCCGGGTTGCCCTCGGGCCGGACCACCCGCGGGTAGGCGTTCTCGACCTCGTGCCGGCCGTCCTCGAGCTGGTGCACGGCCCGGCGGATCCCCTCGAGGATGTCCAGCGGCTCGAACCCGGTGACCACGATCGGCACCCCGAACCGCTCGGCGAGCGGCGGGTACTCGTGCGTGCCCATCACCGTGCACACGTGACCGGCGGCCAGGAACGCCTGGACCCGGCAGTCCGGCGAGGTCATGATCGCCTCGATCGCCGGGGGTACCCGCACATGGCTGACCAGCAGGCTGAAGTTGGTCACGCCGAGCCGCTTGGCCTGGTACACCGTCATCGCGTTCGGCGGCGCCGTGGTCTCGAACCCGATCCCGAAGAACACCACCTGCCGGTCGGGGTTCTGCTGGGCCAGGGCGAGCGCGTCCATCGGGGAGTAGACGACCCGGACGTCGCCGCCGGCACTCTTGACCCGGAACAGGTCCTTGTCGCTGCCCGGCACCCGCAGCATGTCGCCGAAGGAGCAGAAGATCACCTCGGGCCGCGCGGCGATCTCGAGCGCCTTGTCGATCACCTCCAACGGCGTGACGCACACCGGGCACCCGGGCCCGTGGATCAGCTCCACGCCGTCGGGGAGCAGCTGGTCGAGGCCGTGCCGGATGATCGAGTGGGTCTGCCCACCGCAGACCTCCATCATCGCCCAGGGGTGCTTGGTGGTCGCGCGGATGTCGTCGAGCAGCCGGCCGGCCAGGGCCGGGTCGCCGAACTCGTCGAGATACTTCATCGTTCCCCCTCCTCGGGCTGCGGGGCGTGGTCCGGCCGCGGCATCCCTGCCTGCTCGGCCGCCCGGCCCCAGTGGTCGCCGAACTCGGCCTCGAGCTCGCCCATCTGACGGAACAGGTCGAGCGTCTCCTTCGCCGACTGCTCGTCGAGCCGCTGCAGCGCGAACCCGACGTGCACGATCGTGTAGTCCCCGACCTCGATGTCGGGGACGTACTCCAGGCAGACCTCCTTGGTCACGCCGCCGAAGTCCACCTGGGCCATCCGGGTCCCGTCCCGCTCCGAGATCTCCAGGACCTGTCCTGGCACGGCTAAGCACATGGCATCTCCTCATCTCGCGGCACGGGCCGCTGGTCGCTGACGGATCGGTCCTGGCCGTCGCCGGGCGCAAGGTGCGCGAGCACGGCGACCTGTCCCAGCGCGAGACCTGCGTCGCTGGGCGGGACCCGCCGGTGGCACAGGACCTCGAAGCCGCGCGCGACGAGAGCCTCGCGGCAGCCGTGGGTGAGCAACGCGTTCAGGAACACGCCGCCGGAGAGCGTGACGGTGTCGATGCCTCGGGCGGCGCGCACACGCTCGGCGACCTCGACCACCAGGTCGACCACCGCGGCGTGGAAGCCGGCGGCGACGGTCGCGGTGAGGGTCCCGGCGCGCACGTCGTCGGCCACGGCGGCGAGGACCGGGCCGGCGTCGACGGTCCACGGGCCGGTCGCGGTCGGCTCGATCCCGAACGCGTAGCGGCGGGTCAGGGGGGTACGGCGCGCCCGCGACTCCAGCTCCATCGCCGCCTGTGCCTCGTAGCCGACGCGGTGACACACCCCCGCGACCGAGGCGACGGCGTCGAACAGCCGGCCCATGCTCGAGGTGGGCGCGCACCGCAGCCCGCGGGAGAGCTGGGCCCGCAGCAGGCGCAGCTCCTCGGGGGAGCAGGCCGCGACACACGGCAGGTCGGGGTCCCACGGCAGGCCGGCCGCCCGCAGGTGCGACAGCGCCATGCGGCAGGGGTTCCGCACCCCGGCGTCACCACCGGGCAGCGGGACGTACCCGAGGTGGGCCACCCGCTCGTAGGAGCGGTAGTCCGCCACCAGGAACTCGCCGCCCCACACCGCGCCGTCGTCGCCGTAGCCGGTGCCGTCGAACGCGACCCCGAGGACCCGGCGCGAGCCGTCCAGCCCGTGCTCGGCCATCGTCGAGGCCACGTGGGCGTGGTGGTGCTGCACCCCGGTGACCGGCCTTTCCGCGGCGTGCTGCTCCGCCCAGCGCCGAGTGCGGTAGCCCGGGTGCAGGTCGCAGGCCAGCGCGCCGGGCCGGACCCCGGTCAGGGCCTCCAGGTGCTGCTCGGCGACGGCGAACGCGCCCTGCGTGGCGAGGTCGTCCATGTCGCCCACGTGCGCCGACATCCAGGCCAGGCGCCCCTCGGCGAGGCAGAAGGTGTTCTTCATGTCGCCGCCGACCGCCAGCGCCGGGGGGACCTCGAACGGCAGGGTCAGGGGCAGCGGTGCGAAGCCGCGCGACCGTCGTACCGGCAGCTCCACCTCGTCGACCACCCGGACCACCGAGTCGTCGCACGGCACGTGGATCGGCCGGTCGTGCGTCAGCCAGGCGTCGACGAGGCCGGTCAGGCGGTTCCGGGCCTCCGCGTCGTCGGTCACGATCGGCTCCCCGGTGAGGTTGCCGCTGGTCATCACGAGCGCAGGTGGACCCGGTGGGTCACCGGGCAGCCCGAGCAGCAGGTGGTGGACCGGGGTGTAGGGGAGCAGCAGCCCCACGTCGGCGCTGCCGGGCGCGACGGCGTCCGCCAGCCGCAGCCGGTCGGCCTGGTCGTCGTGACTGTCGCTGTCGTGGACGCCGTCGTGGTCGCGGGCGGTGGCGAGCACGATCGGCCGGTGGTGACCCGCGAGCAGCGACCGTTCCAGCGGGGTCAGCGCGGCGACCCGGTCCGCCGTACCCACGTCGCGGACCATCACCGCGAACGGCTTGTCGCCGCGCTGCTTGCGCTTGCGGAGGGTGGCCACCGCGCCCTCGTCGGTGGCGTCGCAGGCCAGGTGGTAGCCGCCGAGGCCCTTCACGGCGAGCACCGCCCCGTCCGCGACGAGCCGGCGCGCCTCCCGCACCGCCTCCTCGCCGTGGGTCGTCGTGCGGCCGGGCCGGGTCAGCGCCAGCCCGGGCCCGCACCCGGGACAGCAGATCGGCTGGGCGTGGAACCTGCGGTCGGCCGGGTCGGCGTACTCCCGGGCGCACTCGGGGCACATCGCGAACGCGGCCATCGTGGTGGCCGGCCGGTCGTAGGGCAGGCCGGTGATGATGGTGAAGCGGGGCCCGCAGTTGGTGCAGGTGACGAACGGGTGCCGGTACCGCCTGCCCGCCGGGTCGCGCAGGTCCGCGAGGCACTCGGGACAGGTCGCGACGTCGGGCGAGACGAACGTCCGCCCGGGCCGGCCCTCGGACCCGGTGATGGTGAACTCGGTGCCGCCGCGCAGCGGCACCTCGGTGGAGCCGATCTCGGTGATGCTCGACAGTGGCGGCGCCTCGCGGCCCAGCCCGTCGACGAACGCGGCCACGTCGTCGGGGTGGCCCTCCACCTCGACGGTGACGCCCTCGCCGGTGTTCCACACCGCCCCGGACAGGCCGAGGGTGCGGGCGAGCGTGTAGACGAAGGGCCGGAAGCCGACCCCTTGCACGACGCCACGGACGACGACGCGTCGTCGCTGTCGAAGGTCGTGTGTCCCCTGTTCGCCGGGTGTGCCCATGGGGCCTCCAGCGCCGCCGCTGTCGGCTTGTCCGGCGGGCGGGGATCCCGGGTGTCGGGCCGCCGGGCTGACCAGGCAGCAGTGGCTGCACGGTCGTGGTCGCTGCTTCGGACGATACGCCCGGGGCGGGCGTGGGCACCAGAGCCCGATGCGGGGGTCGCGGTGTCGGTGCGGCACGGCAAGATGGGGTCTATGAGCGAGTCTGCGGAGATCCCCGAGTCGTCGGACGCCGTGGTGGCAGCGGCGCCGCCGGAGGCGCGGGAGGAGCACCAGGAGATCGCCGAGCAGGTGGAGGAGGCCCGCTGGCGCTACTACGTCAAGGACGCCCCGACGATCTCCGACGCCGAGTTCGACGCCCTGATGCGGCGGCTGGAGGAGCTCGAGGACACCTACCCCGAGCTGCGGACCCCGGACTCGCCGACCCAGAAGGTGGGGGGTGCGGTCTCCACCGAGTTCACCGCCGTGGACCACCTGGAGCGGATGCTGAGCCTGGACAACGCATTCTCCGCCGAGGAGCTGCAGGCCTGGGGTGCCCGGCTCGCCCGCGAGGGCGCGGAGGGCGCGGAGTTCCTGTGCGAGCTGAAGGTCGACGGGCTGGCGGTGAACCTGCTCTACGAGGACGGTCGGCTGGTGCGCGGTGCCACCCGTGGCGACGGCAGGACTGGCGAGGACGTCACGCCCAACGTGCGCACCATCGACAACGTCCCGCACCGGCTGCAGCCGTCCGCGGACTACCCCGTCCCGGCGCGGGTGGAGGTGCGCGGCGAGGTGTTCTTGCCCGTCGAGGCGTTCGAGAAGCTCAACCAGACCATGGTCGGGACCGGCCGGGGCCCCTTCGCCAACCCCCGCAACGCCGCCGCCGGGTCGCTGCGGCAGAAGGACCCGCGGGTCACCGCGAGCCGGCCGCTGGCCATGGTGTGCCACGGCCTGGGCTTCCGGGAGGGGTTCGCGCCGGAGCGGCAGTCGGAGTCCTACGCCGCGCTCGCCGCGTGGGGGCTGCCGGTCAGCGACCGCGCGAAGGTGCTGCCGGACCTGCAGGCGGTCGACGAGTTCATTGCCTACTACGGCGAGCACCGGCACGACGTGGAGCACGAGATCGACGGCGTCGTGGTCAAGGTCGACCAGGTCTCCCTGCAGCGGCGGCTCGGCTCGACGTCACGGGCGCCGCGCTGGGCGATCGCCTACAAGTACCCTCCCGAGGAGGTCAACACCAAGCTCCTCGACATCCGGGTCAACGTCGGACGCACCGGTCGGGTCACCCCCTACGGCGTCATGCAGCCGGTGCGGGTGGCGGGGTCGACGGTGGAGATGGCCACCCTGCACAACGCCTCCGAGGTCAAGCGCAAGGGCGTGCTGATCGGCGACACCGTGGTGCTGCGCAAGGCGGGCGACGTGATCCCGGAGATCCTCGGCCCGGTGGTCGAGCTTCGTGACGGCAGCGAGCGGGAGTTCGTGATGCCCACGCACTGTCCCGAGTGCGGCACGAAGCTCGCACCACAGAAGGAGGGCGACGCCGACATCCGCTGCCCCAACACCCGGTCCTGCCCGGCGCAGCTGCGGGAGCGGGTCTTCCACGTCGCCGGCCGCGGAGCGTTCGACATCGAGGTGCTCGGCTACGAGGCAGCGATCGCGCTGCTCGACGCCGGGGTGATCGAGGACGAGGGCGACGTGTTCCGGCTGACCGAGGCCGACCTGCTCAGGGTGCCGATGTTCACCCGCGCACCGAAGAAGGGCGAGGGGGACGCGCCTGTGCTGTCGGCGAACGGTGCGCGGCTGCTGGCCAACCTCGAGGAGGCCCGGCACCGGCCGCTGTGGCGGGTGCTGGTCGGCCTGTCGATCCGGCACGTCGGGCCCACCGCGGCCCGGGCGCTCGCCACCGAGTTCCGCTCGCTGGACGCGATCACCGAGGCCTCGGTGGACGACCTCGCGAACACCGAGGGCGTCGGGATGACCATCGCGGAGTCGGTCCGCTCGTGGTTCGAGGTCGACTGGCACCGCGCGGTCGTGGAGAAGTGGCGCGAGGCCGGGGTGACGATGGAGGACGAGCCCGACGAGTCGGTGCCGCGCACCCTGGAGGGGATGAGCATCGTGGTCACCGGCTCGCTCAACGAGTTCAGCCGGGACCAGGCCAAGGAGGCGATCATCGCCCGCGGCGGCAAGGCGGCCTCGTCGGTGTCGAAGAAGACCGACTTCGTGGTGGTGGGCGACGCACCCGGCTCGAAGTACGACAAGGCCGTGTCGCTGGAGGTGCCGATCCTCGACGAGGACGGGTTCCGGACTCTGCTCGCCGACGGGTCGGACGCCGCGCGGAAGGTGGCGCAGGTGGGGGAGGCCTGACCGCTCGGGTTACCCGGGCGTAGCGGGGCGGGGCAGTTCGTCCCCTCCGTCCGGAGGGTATAAAAACGTGGTGCTCTCGGTCGGTTCGTTCCTCGCCCTGACGCTGCTGTGCTCGCTGGTCCTGCTGGTGCCGGCCACTGTCGGCGTCTTCACCGTCCGTCCTCACGGACGGCCGGGCGGAGCCCCCGGCGCGCTGGCGGCAGGCGCTCTGGTCGGGCTCGCCGCCCTGGCGACGGCGCGGCTCCTCGACGCGGGGTGGGTCGCCTCGTGCGCGGTCGCTGCCGTGCTCGCCGGGTCGGTGCCGCTGTGGCGGCGGGCCGGACGGGCGTGGGCAACCCGGGGGCTGGTGGCCTGGGCGCTGACCGTCGACACCGGTCTGGCTTTCCTGGGCTACGTGCTGCACTGGATGCTCACCAGCTCCCTCGGCCTGGCCGGCAGCATCGCCGCCGGCCTGCTGTGGGTCGTCGAGCTGTTCGTGTTCGTCCTCGCGCTGGGCTACGTGTGGGAGCTGGTCGACGTGCTCGCCCGGCGCGAGTGGCCCCGGGGCGTCGACCTCCGGGACAGACCCCGGCACCGGGCTGAGCCGCACCCGTTCGTCAGCCTCCACGTGCCGACCCACAACGAGCCACCGGACATGGTCCTGGACACCCTGAAGCGGCTCCTCGAGCTGGACTACGGCGACTACGAGATCCTGCTCGTCGACAACAACACCGACGACCCGCAGCTGTGGCGGCCGGTCGAGGAGTTCTGCTCCCGGCACGACCGGATCCGGTTCTTCCACCTGCCCGACTGGCCGGGCTACAAGTCCGGAGCGCTCAACTTCGCGCTCTCCCGGACCGACCCGCGGGCCCGGGTCGTCGGGGTCGTCGACGCCGACTACCTGGTCGAGCCGGACTTCCTGGACCGGTGCGCGCCGCTGTTCGCCGACCCCGACGTCGCCTTCGTCCAGACACCCCAGGACTACCGGGAGTGGGAGCACGCCGGCTACTTCCGTCGTCTCTACCACTCCTACTCCTACTTCTTCGAGGTCTCCCAGCGCTCCCGCAACGAGCGCAACGGCGCGATCTTCGGCGGCACGATGGGCCTGATCCGGCGGGACGCGCTCGAGGCCGTCGGCGGGTGGGACGAGTGGTGCATCACCGAGGACGCCGAGCTGTCCCTGCGCCTGCTCCGGGCCGGCTGGACCGGCCTGCACGTGGCCGAGTCGTTCGGCCGCGGGATCATGCCGCTGAGCTTCGAGGCGCTCAAGCGGCAGCGCTTCCGCTGGTGCTTCGGTGGGGTGCAGATCCTGCGGATGCACTGGCGGTCGCTGCTGCCGGCGCGCCGCTCCGAGGAAAACCGGCTCACCCTGGGCCAGCGGTGGTCGTACCTCGTGGGTGGGCTGCAGTGGTTCGGTGACCTGGCCGGGCTGCTGTTCACCGGTTTCCTGCTGCTCGGCGTGGCCGACGCCGTGGCCGGGACCGGTGTGGCCGTCCGTCGGCTCTCCGGTCCGTTCCTGGTCTGCGTGGCGGTGCTCGTGGTGCTCGGGGCGGTGCGGGCGCTCGCCCTGGTCCGCCGTACCAGCGGCGCGTCCTGGAAGGAGGCGGTCGGCGCGTTCGGGCTGTGGCTGGGTCTCGGCTGGGTCGTGGCTCAGGCGTCGGTGCGCGGTCTCGTCGCCCGGGAGGGAGCGTTCCTGCGGACGCCCAAGGTGCGCGGCGAGCTCGGGTGGCGCGACGCCCTGAACGGAAACCGGGTCGAGGCGGTGCTGGCGATGGTGTGCCTGCTCGCGGTGGGTGTCGCCTGGGCGGAGCCGACCCCTGCTCGTGCCGTCGTCGGCGCCTTGCTGGCGGTGCAGGCCGCGGGCTACGCGGCGGCACCGCTGAACAGCCTGTCCGCGGTCCGCTCCTACCTGCCGCCGGCCCTGCGCCGTCGTCGCCTGGAGAAGCTGCCGTCCTGGACCAGGCGCGCCGCGTCCTCCCGGCTCGCCCTGGTCCCCGTGGTCACCTGCGCGGCGGCGGTGACCGCCTTCGTGGTGCTCGCCGGACCGGCGACCGGTCCCGGGCTGGGCGACATCCCCTCGGTCGCGGTCGGGCCCCAGGAGGACCGGACGACCGACTCCGAGCCGCCGTCCACCCCGACCTCGCCGTCGCCGACCACCCGGCGGAGCGGCCAGCCGCCCGCGCCGGCCTCGAGCGTCCCCGGGCCTACCGCCACCGGAGCCACGCCCCGGCCGACCAGCGAGCCGAGGCCGGCGGCGACCCGGCCGGCGACGCGACCGACGTCGACCCCGTCCACCTCCCAGCCGCAGCCGACCCAGGCCACCACGCCCACCGAGAAGGCACGCCCGACGCAGGCCGCCTCCCCGACCAAGCCGACGCAGGCGGCGGGGTCGGGTCCGAAGCGGCCCTGACCGGGTGGGGGACCCTGTGTGGATGCGGCGGCCCTGCCCGGGTGCGGTGACTCGACCGGGACCCGCGGATGCCCGGCGCCCTGGCGCCGCCGGTCGGCACCCAGGCGTCAGCCGGTCGGCGCCTCCG
The DNA here is from genome assembly GCA_035457605.1 of Nocardioidaceae bacterium. Classification (GTDB taxonomy): domain Bacteria; phylum Actinomycetota; class Actinomycetes; order Propionibacteriales; family Nocardioidaceae; genus Nocardioides_C. Next base: position 30,262 of record DATIBI010000206.1, on the reverse strand, counting down.
CGCACAGCCGCGACGCCACCGGAAGCTCGCGCATGCTCTCGGCGAGCAGCCCGCGCAGCTCGGCGGGCAGCCCGTCGGGGGCGGAGCGGTGGTCGAGGACCATGTCGGTCCAGGCCAGTGACTCGTGGAGCACACGCGGGTCGTCGCTGATCAGCGCGCCGGCGACCGACCCCACCAGGTGGGGCAGGTGGTCCGAGAGCGCCTGACGCCATCCGGTGGCGGTGTCGTCGTCGAGCGTGTGCGCCTCGAGCACCCGCTGGCGGATCTGCGCCGCGATCGACTCGCGGTCCGCGTGCACGATCCACGCCTCGTCCGCGCCGGGGTGGGTGAGCGGCGGTGCGGGGGCGACGGCGCTGGGCAGGTCCTGGACCACCCGGACGGCGTCCGCGCCGGTGCGGGCGAAGCCGGAGGCGCCGAGCACGGCTGCCCGCCGGCCCTCGGTGTCGAACGCGGCGCCGCCGACCACCACAGGAGTCCCGGTCTCGCGGACCGCCTCGATCTGCCGACGGACCCGGGGGAGGGAGGCACTGAGCGAGCAGCTCAGGGCCACGGCGCGGGGGCCGACCGCGTGGATGTGCCGGACCAGGTGCTCCGCGGACGCGTTGGCGCCGAGGTAGCTCACCGCCATCTGGTTGCTGCGCAGGTGCTCGGCGACCAGCAGCGCGGCGAGCGCGTGCCACTCCTGCTCGACGCAGGAGACGAGCACCGGCGAGGAGTCCGCCGGCGGACGGGGGGTGTCGGCGGCGAGGACGTTGAGCACCGCCTCGCTGACCGCGGTAGCCGCATGCTCCTGGGCGACGCTCCAGGCGTCCTCGGCCCACAGCTCACCGATCCGGAACTGGGCCGGGGCGACGACCGTGTTCATCACCTCGAGCGCGCTCATCCCCGACGCGCGCAGCTCGCGGACGAAGGCCAGGGCGGAGGCCCGGTCGCCCGAGCCGAGCAGGTCCAGGTAGACGGTGGCGGCGTCGGCGCGTGCGGTGCTGGTCATGGAGCCTCCGTGCTCTGGATCCCGAGGATGGCGATGTCGTCATGCGCCCGGTCACCCAGGTGGTCGGACAGTGCCACCGCCACGGTCTCCACGATCGCGTTGACGTCGCTGCGGGAGCCGCCGGCGAGCACCGCCTCGAGCCGCTCCTCGCCGAACCGGTCCTCGAACCCGGGGGCCTCGACCACGCCGTCGGTGAAGAACAGGCAGCTGTCGCCACTGCCCAGCCTCAGGTGCACCTCCTCGTAGCCCGTGTAGGCCTCGCTCTCGAAGAGGCCGAGCACGGTCCCCTTGGCGGGGACACGCTCCAGGTCGCCCTGCTCGCGGAGCACGAACGGCTGCGGGTGCCCGGCCGCGGCGATGGAGACGTCGAGCCCCTCCTCGCGGTGTCGCACGCGCGCGCACACGGCGGTGACGAAGGTGCCGTCGCCGTCGCTGACCAGGGCGCGGTTCACCAGGTCGAGGATCTTCGCCGGGCTGCGGTCCACCAGTGCCGCGGTGCGTACCGCCTGTCGCACCCGGCCGGTGAGCACCGCTGCCTCGACGCCCTTGCCGCACACGTCACCGACGACCACGGTCCAGTCGTCGTCGCCGCCGTGGATGTCGTAGAAGTCGCCGCCGAGCGCCTCGTGCTCGAACGCCACCCGGTAGTACGACGCCAGCCGGGCCCCGGGCACGTCCGGCAGGTTCGGCGGCGCCAGGTCCCGGCTGAGCACCGCAGCCACGCGCCGGGAGTCGGCGAGCATCCGGGTCGCGTCGATGGTCGAGGCCAGCCCCTGGGCCAGGTCCTCGAGGAAGGAGACCGCGCCGGCGTCGAACCCGGCGCCGGCCTTGCGGGCCAGCGTGAGCGTGCCGAACGTGCGCCCGCGCGCGGCCAGCGGGATCACCAGCAGGTCCACCGGCCGGATCGCCGCCACCGTCTCGCGCAGCGTTGGGTCGGGCACGGCGGAGGCCAGGGTGTCGCTGTGGGAGTCCGGCTCGTGCGGCGAGACCAGCGTGAGGTCGGTCAGGCCGCGGGCCATCACCCGTTCCAGCAGGGTGGCCTCCGCACCCTGGGTCGCGACCGACGCGTGCTGCACGGTGCCACCGGCCAGCAGCGCCCGGCAGCGCAGCGCGGGTCCGTCGCGCAGCGCCAGCTGCGCCCAGTCGACGAGGCCGGGAACCAGGAGCGAGAGCGCGAGGTCCACGGCCCGGTCGGTCTGCATGGAGCCGGAGATGCTGCGCGAGGCCTGGGCCAGGAACGTGGCCCGCTCGGACGCCTGGCGCAGCCGGGCCTGCAGGTCTGTCTGGGCCGGTGGAGCCAGTAGGTCAGTGGCGGGTCGCCGAACTCGACCGATCACCGGTGCACGTCCTCTCCTCGACATCCTGACGATACTGGCACAGACCTGGTCATGGAATGGTGCCGGCAGCGCGGTCGCGACCACGGTACGGCGGCCGGGGCGGGCCGCCCTAGGATGGAGCCTCCTCGAACCGACGACCGCTAACCCCTAGGGGGAGCAGCTTCATGCCCGACATCACCCGTGAAGAGGTGGCCCACCTGGCGCACCTCGCGCGGATCGACCTCTCCGACGCCGAGCTGGACCACCTGGCCCCGCAGCTCGCCGTGATCCTCGACTCGATCAAGTCGATCAGCGAGGTCGCGGCCGAGGACGTGCCACCGACCTCGCACGCGCTCCCGCTGACCAACGTCTTCCGTGAGGACGTGGTCCGCCCCGGTCTGACCGCGGAGGAGGCGCTCGCCGCTGCGCCCGAGGTCGAGCAGCAGCGGTTCAGCGTGCCGCGGATCCTGGGGGAGGAGGCATGAGCGCCGACCTGGTCCGACGTACCGCCTCCGAGCTGGCAGACGCGCTCGCCGCCGGCGAGACCACCTCGGTGGAGCTCACCACCGCCCACCTCGACCGGATCGCCGCGGTCGACGCCGACGTGCACGCGTTCCTGCACGTCGACGCCGACGGCGCACTGGCCACCGCCCGTGAGGCCGACGAGCGCCGTGCCGCCGGTGAGACCCGGTCCGCGCTCGACGGCGTGCCGATCGCGGTCAAGGACGTGCTGGCCACCAAGGGCCTGCCCACCACCTGCGGCTCGAAGATCCTCGAGGGGTGGATCCCGCCCTACGACGCCACCGTGGTGGCCCGCCTGAAGCAGGCCGGGCTGCCGATCCTGGGCAAGACCAACATGGACGAGTTCGCGATGGGCTCCTCCACCGAGCACTCCGCCTACGGACCCACCCGCAACCCGTGGGACCTCGACCGGATCCCCGGCGGCTCCGGGGGTGGCTCGGCAGCGGCCGTCGCCGCCTTCCAGGCTCCCCTGGCCATCGGCACCGACACCGGCGGCTCGATCCGCCAGCCCGGCGCGGTCACCGGCACCGTCGGCGTGAAGCCGACCTATGGCGGGGTCTCGCGCTACGGGCTGGTCGCGATGGCGAACTCCCTCGACCAGGCCGGCCCGGTCACCCGGACGGTCCTGGACTCCGCGATGCTGCACGAGGTGATCGGCGGGCACGACCCGCTCGACTCGACCTCCATCGACCAGCCGCTGCCCGGCCTCGTCGACGCCGCGCGCACCGGGGCCTCCGGCGACATGAGCGGCGTGCAGATCGGGGTGATCAAGGAGCTCAGCGGCGACGGGTACCAGGCCGGTGTCCGCGCCCGGTTCGAGGAGTCGGTGAAGCTGCTCGTCGACGCCGGCGCCGAGGTCGTCGAGGTGTCCTGCCCGAGCTTCGTGCACGCGCTCGCGGCGTACTACCTGATCATGCCGAGCGAGGCGTCCTCCAACCTCGCTCGCTTCGACGCCATGCGTTACGGCCTGCGGGTCTTCCCCGATGGTGTCGAGGACCCCAGTGCCGAGGAGGTCATGGTGGCCACCCGCGCCGCCGGGTTCGGTGACGAGGTCAAGCGCCGGATCATCCTCGGGACCTATGCGCTGTCGAGCGGCTACTACGACGCCTACTACGGCCAGGCGCAGAAGGTCCGCACGCTGATCAGCCGGGACTTCGCCGCGGCGTTCGAGCAGGCCGACGTGCTGGTCTCGCCGACCGCGCCGACCACCGCGTTCCGGCTCGGCGAGAAGCTCGACGACCCAGTCGCGATGTACCTCAACGACATCGCCACCATCCCGGCCAACCTCGCCGGTGTGCCGGGGCTGTCGGTGCCCAACGGGCTCGCCGACGAGGACGGTCTGCCGAGCGGCTTCCAGGTCCTCGCGCCCGCGATGGCCGACGACCGGCTCTACCGGGTGGGGGCGGCGCTGGAGTCGCTGCTCACCGCGCAGTGGGGCGGGTCGCTGCTGGCGAAGGCACCGGAGCTGAAGGAGAACGTCAAGTGAGCACCTCCACCGCCGCCGTGCTGTCCTTCGAGGACGCGCTGGCCAAGTTCGACCCGGTGATGGGACTCGAGGTCCACGTCGAGCTCAACACCGCCTCGAAGATGTTCTGCGGCTGCGCCACGGAGTTCGGCGCCGAGCCGAACACCCAGGTGTGCCCGACCTGCCTGGGCCTGCCCGGGTCGATGCCGGTGGTGAACGGCGCCGCGGTCGAGTCCGCGATGCGGATCGGGCTGGCGCTGAACTGCCAGATCGCCGAGTGGTGCCGGTTCGCGCGGAAGAACTACTTCTACCCGGACATGCCGAAGAACTTCCAGACCTCCCAGTACGACGAGCCGATCGCGTTCGACGGTTTCACCGAGGTGGAGGTCGACGGTGAGGTCTTCCGCGTCGACATCGAGCGCGCGCACATGGAGGAGGACACCGGCAAGTCGATGCACGTCGGCACCTCCGGACGCATTCACGGCGCGGACTACTCGCTGGTGGACTACAACCGCGCCGGCATCCCCCTGATCGAGATCGTCACCAAGCCGATCACCGGCACCGGCGACAAGGCGCCGGCGGTGGCCAAGGCCTACGTGGCGCACCTGCGCGAGATGCTGCTCGACCTCGGGGTGTCCGACGTACGCATGGAGCAGGGTTCGCTGCGCTGCGACGTCAACCTGTCCCTGCGGCCGTCCCCGGACGCCCCGTTCGGCACCCGCTCGGAGACCAAGAACGTGAACTCGCTGCGCTCGGTGGAGCGGGCGGTGCGCTACGAGATCGGCCGGCAGGCGGCGATCCTCACCGACGGCGGGCACGTGAAGCAGGAGACCCGGCACTGGCACGAGGACACCGGGGTGACCACCTCGGGCCGGTCCAAGGAGGAGGCGGAGGACTACCGCTACTTCCCCGAGCCGGACCTGGTGCCGATCGCCCCTTCGCGGGAGTGGGTGGAGAAGCTGCGCGCCGAGCTGCCCGAGCCGCCGCGGGAGCGCCGGGGTCGGCTGCAGGCCCAGTGGGGCTTCAGCGACCTCGAGATGCGCGACACCGTCGGCGCCGGCGCGCTGGTGCTCGTCGAGCAGACCATCGCCGCGGGCGCCTCGCCGCAGGCCGCGCGCAAGTGGTGGCTCTCGGACATGGCCCGCCGCGCTAACGAGCAGGGCGTGGACCTCGCCGACCTCGCGGTGACGCCGGCCGACGTGGCCCGGGTCCAGGCGCTGGTCGACGAGGGCAAGATCAACGACAAGCTCGCCCGCCAGGTCTTCGACGGGGTGCTGGCCGGGGAGGGTACGCCGGACGAGGTGGTCGCCTCACGCGGCCTGGCCGTCGTGTCCGACGAGGGCGCGCTGTCCGACGCCGTGGACCGGGCCATCGCGGCGAACCCGGACGTGGCGGACAAGATCCGCGACGGCAAGGTCGCCGCCGCCGGTGCGCTGATCGGCGCGGTGATGAAGGAGATGCGCGGTCAGGCCGACGCCGGCCGGGTCCGCGAGCTGATCCTCGCCAAGCTCACCTGACCGACCCGCGCCTCGTGGTTGCGCGAACCGGGGGTTGTGGTTGCGCGAGCCGTGCGTTGTGGTGGCGTGACCCGTGGGTTGTGGTGGCGTGACCCGGGGGTTGTGGTGGCGTAACCCCCGGTTCGTCGCACCAGGAACCCCGGTTCAACGCGGCACACCGCGCGGTTCGACGCGCCGGGACGCGCGGGTCAACGGAGGGCGACGACCAGGATCCGGTCGTCGGACTCGGCCGGGTCACCTCGTCCGTCGCGGTTGCTCGTCGTGAGCCACAGCCGCCCGTCGGGGGCGAGGGCCACGGTGCGCAGACGACCGTACTTGCCGACGAAGTAGTCGACCGGCTCGCCGATGGTGCCGTTGTCCTTGACCGGTATCCGCCACAGCCGGTTGCCGCGCAGGGACGCCATCCACAGCGACCCCTCGGCGAACGCGAGCCCGGACGGTGAGGCCTCGGAGGTCCGCCACTGCGCGAACGGGTTGCGGTACTCCGCGAGGTCGCCCTTGCCCTCGACCAGCGGCCAGCCGTAGTTGTTCGCGCGCTCGATCCGGTTGAGCTCGTCCCAGGTGTTCGCGCCGAACTCCGAGGCCCAGAGCCGCTTCTTGGTGTCGAAGGCCAGCCCCTGCACGTTGCGGTGGCCCATCGTCCAGACGGGGGAGCCCTCGACCGGGTTGCCGGGTGCCGGTGCCCCGCGCCGGGTGATGCGCAGGATCTTGCCGGCCAGCGAGTCGCGGTCCTGGGCGAGCTGCTCCTCGCCGATCTCCCCGGTGGAGACGTAGAGGTAGCCGTCGGGACCGAACTCGAGCCGGCCGCCGTCGTGGATATAGCCGTTCGGGATGCCCTTGAGCACGACCTGCGGGTCGCCGAGCCGCCCCCGCACGTACTTCATCCGCACCACCCGGTTGTCGGACTCGGTGGTGTAGTAGGCGTAGACGAACCGGTCCCGCTTGAACGCGGGTGAGATCTCCAGCCCGAGCAGCCCTGCCTCGCCCTGCGGTGCGGCGTCCGACAGCCGGCCGACGGTCCGGACCCGGTCCGGTTTCACCGCGAGCACCTTGGTGGTGTCGCGCTCGCTCACGAGGGCGGTGCCGTTGGGCAGGAACACGACGCCCCAGGGCGCCACCAGGTTGGAGGCGATGGTGCCCACCACCCGGGGACGGATCGGTCCGGCCTTCTCCGTGGCCTCCTGTTCCGGGCGCGGCTCGCCGGTCCTGGTCATGGGCTGGGCCGACGGTGAGGGAGTCCCGAGCCCGGTCGGGTCACCCTCGGTGGAGCAGGCGGTCAGAGCCAGCAGCAGGGCGGCGACCGAGGCGACGGCCTTCACACGCTCAGCGTACGCGCGCCAGCAACCCCAGGAGCTGGTCGTGGACGGCCTGGGGGTGCTCGAGCTGCACGAAGTGGCTGCCGCGCAGCTCGGTGATCGTCGCGCCGGGGATCCGCGCGGCGGCAGTGGCGATGTCCTTGGCGGAGGCGAGCACGTCGTACCTTCCCGCCACGAAGGCGGTGGGCACCCGGACCCGGCGCAGCGACACCCGCGGGTGCTCGGCGGCGGCGCGGGCGAGGTGGAAGTACCAGTCCACCGGCGTCTGCAGGAACTCCCGCACCGCGCGGCGGAACGCGACGGTCTCCTCGGTGGGCAGCATGAACCCGCTGTGCGAGAGCAGGTGCGCGGTTAGCGGTCCGATCGGGAGCCGGGACGTGACCGGCGTGATCGCCTTGCCGGTGTGCTCGAGCACCCGGGTGACGCCCAGCGCGATCGGCCTGCGCGCGATCCGGGGGATCATCAGCGGCGCGCCCATGGAGGAGAAGGTGCCCCCCGGCACCCCGGCGACGGCGAACAGCCCGGTGACCCGCGAGGGGTGCAGCACCGCGAGCTCGAAGGCGGTGTTCACGCCGATCGACCAGCCGGCGACGGTGCAGGCGTCCACGCCCGCGTCGTCCAGCACGGCCAGGGCGTCCTCGATGAAGGCGTCGATGCCCACCCGGCTCGGGTCGCGCGGCCGGTCCGAGCCGCCGACCCCGCGGTGGTTCCAGGAGATGACCCGGACGCCACAGCTCTTGCGCAGCAGCGCAGGCCAGGCGTACGGGTTGGTGCCCAGCCCGTTGCACAGCAGCACGGTCGGCCCCTCGGCGTCGTTGGTCCACGCCTTGATCCGGGTGCCGTCGGCACTCGTGACGTCGTAGAACCGCAGGGCGAGCGGCTCGAGGTCCGGGACCACCTCGAGGCGCGGCCGGTCGCGCTCGTGGGACTGCCCTGCAGTGGATGCCATGGGCAGAGTGTGCCTCAGGCAACCCCGCGGCGGGCGTATTGGTGCCCAAGGTCACCGGCCGGCTGACGCGTCCCCCGCGTGGGTCAGGCGGGCCGGACGGCCTCCGACAGGGCGCGACGCTCGAGGTGGGACCGGAGGAACTCCTCGGCCTCGTCGTGCTCGCGCCGGCGCTCGGCGAGGGCGGTCGAGGCCACCAGGGCGTTGCGACGCGCCACGTGCTGGCTGCGGAGGTGCCACTCGGTCACCTGCCGGACCGACCGCTGCGCTGTCTTCCACATGGTGACCTCCCGATCCTCGTCGTCGCCGCCCGCGGCGCCGGGCGTGGGTACGACGCTAGGAGCCGGCGGCTTCGCGGGCGTCAACGACGTGTGACGTTTGTGTGAACGCTGCCGTGTCCGGACGGTGGAGGTTCGGTCGGTAGGGTCGCCGTGTGCGTGACGACCTACCGCTGGTGTGGCTGCCCTTCGATCCCGAGCTGCTGGGGGAGCCCCCCTCCGGGCTCCGCTACGAGGTGGTGGTCCCTGGCGACGCCCAGGAGCTGCCCGAGTCGGTGTCCGAGGTCGAGCTGTACGTCCCGCCGTACCGCTTCTCCCGCCGCGACAGCGCGGTGATGAGCCGGATGCCGAGGCTACGGGTGGTGCAGACGATGACCGCCGGGGTCGACCACATCCGCAGCTTTGTGCCCGAGGGCGTGACGCTGTGCAACGGCCGCGGCATCCACGACACCTCCACCGCCGAGCTGGCCGTGGCGCTGATGCTGGCGTCCCGGCGTGGGCTACCCGACTTCGTCCGCGCGCAGGAGCGCGGCCAGTGGTCGCCGTTCGTCGCGCCGGCGCTGGCGGACAGCACCGTGCTGATCGTGGGGTACGGCGCGATCGGGGCCGCGATCGAGCAGCGGCTGACCGGCTTCGAGGTCGACGTGGTCCGGGTCGCCCGCACCGCCCGGGACGGCGTGCACGGGTTCGCGGAGCTGCCCGAGCTGGTGCCGCAGGCCGACGTGGTCGTGCTGATCGTGCCGATCACCGACCAGACCCGTCACCTGGTCGACGCCGGGTTCCTGTCCCGGATGAAGGACGGGGCGCTGCTTGTGAACGTGGCCCGCGGGCCGGTCGTGGACACCGACGCGCTGGTGCAGGCGCTCGGGACGCGCCGGATCCACGCAGCGCTCGACGTCACCGACCCGGAGCCGCTGCCGGAGGAGCACCCGTTGTGGTCCGCGCCCAACCTGCTGCTCTCCCCGCACGTGGGCGGTGCCACCGAGGTCATGTGGCCGCGCACCTACCGGGTGCTGCGCGAGCAGCTGGCCCGCTTCGCAAAGGGGGAGCCGATGGCGAACGTGATGGAGGGCGACTACTGATGCATGGGTGCGTGTTCTGCGAGATCGTCGCGGGCGAGGCGGAGTCGTTCGTCGTCGCGTCCTCGGCGAGCGCGGTCGCGTTCTTGGACATCAACCCGCTCGGGCGCGGTCACACCCTGGTCGTGCCCACCCGGCATGTGGCGGACCTGCTCGACGGCGGCGCCGAGGTGCTGCACGAGGTCGCGCCCCTGGTCGAGGAGACCTCCAGGCTGCTGGTCGGCCGGCTCGGCGCGGACGGGATCAACCTGTTCCAGTCCACCGGTACGGCGGCCGGGCAGGAGGTCATGCACTTTCACCTGCACCTACTGCCGAGGTGGCGCGGCGACGGCGTCCTGCGCAGCCTGGTCGGCGAGCCCAGCCGCGCCGACGACCTGGACGCCCTGCACCGCGAGCTGCTGGGCTGAACCGACAGGACCGACAAGCCTCACCTCCCGGACATCTCGCCGTTGCCCGGGCGATGACCCGGCTCGGAAGCGTTCCGGGCCATGGAGACCTCACGCAGAACAGTGATCAAGGCCGGCCTCGTCGCCGGATCAGCAACCCTCGTGCCGGTCGCCGGCCCCGGCGCCGTACCCGCCACCGCCGCCCCCGCCCTGCGGCAGAACCCGTTCACCCTCGGCGTCGCCTCCGGGGACCCCTGGCCGGACGGGTTCGTGCTGTGGACCCGGCTGGCCCTCGAGCCGCTGGCGGAGGACGGCTCGGGGGGCATGCCGGCCCGTGACTACCCGGTGCAGTGGCAGGTCGCCCTCGACCCGCTGTTCCGGCAGGTCGTGCGAGAAGGGTCGGCGACCGCGCGGCCCGGCTACGGCCACGCGGTGCACGTCGAGCTCACCGGCCTGGAGCCGGGGCGCGAGTACTGGTACCGCTTCCGGCAGGGCCCGCACCTGTCCCGCGCCGGACGCACCATGACCGCGCCCGCGCCCGGTTCGATGCCACCGGCGCTGGCCATGTCGTTCGTGTCCTGCTCCCAGTTCGAGCACGGCTGGTTCACCGCCTACCACCGGCTGGCCGAGGACCGGCCCGACCTGGTGCTGCACCTGGGCGACTACCAGTACGAGTACAAGCAGGACAGCTACGTCGCGCCGGGCGGGAACGTGCGGGACCACGAGGGTCCGGAGACCACCACCCTGGCCGGCTACCGGCAGCGTCACGCGCAGTACAAGACCGACGAGGACCTGCAGCAGGCGCACGCGGTCGCGCCCTGGCTGGTGGTGTGGGACGACCACGAGCTCGACAACAACTGGGCCGACGAGGTTCCCGAGAAGGCCGAGAGCGGCTTCCTCGAGCGCCGGGCGGCGGCGTTCCGCGCCTACTACGAGAACATGCCGCTGCGCGCGTCCTCCAAGCCCCGCGGCATCGACATGCAGCTCTACCGCCGGGTGCACTGGGGCAGGCTCGCCACGTTCCACATGCTCGACACCCGGCAGTACCGCGACGACCAGGGCTGCGGGGACGGGTACCGCACCGACTGTCCCGCGGCGGTCGATCCCGCTCGCTCGATCACCGGCGCACAGCAGGAGGCCTGGCTCACCGACGGGTTCCGCCGCTCCACCGCCCGTTGGGACCTGCTGGGCCAGCAGGTCTTCTTCGCCCAGCGCGACAGCGACGGCGGCCCGTTGAAGACCACGTCGATGGACGCCTGGGACGGGTACGTCGCGTCCCGTCAGCGGATCACCCAAGGCTGGGTCGACGCGCAGGTCCGCAACCCCGTCGTGCTCACCGGCGACGTGCACGCGCACTGGGCCTCGGACCTCAAGCTGGACTACGACGACCCGACCTCGGCGACGGTCGGCGCGGAGCTGGTCTGCTCCTCGATCACCTCCGGCGGGGACGGGTCGGACTCGCCGACCGGCTCGCACCCCTGGCTGTCGTGGAACCCGCACCTGCGGTTCCAGAACAACCTGCGGGGCTACGTGAACACCACGATCACCCCCGACGCGCTGGAGGCGGACTTCCGCTGCGTGCGGAGGGTGTCACAGCCGGGGGCGGAGGTGTTCACCCGCGCGTCGTTCGCGATCGAGGACGGGGTCCCGGGACTGCAGAAGACCGGCGACACCCCGCCGACGGCCACCAAGAGTGCGCTGCCCGACCCGCAGGTGCTGAGCGACGCCACGGTGGCGTGGGAGACCGCCCGCCCCTGACCGGGAGCCCGGTGCGGCTCAGGGCACGGGCGCCTGCTGTGAGGCGGGCCCCGCGCTCCGGGCCGCGCCGATGCTGGCCACCACCACGCAGGCCACCGCCAGCCACTGCAGCGGGGCCAGGAACTCGGCGAGCAGCAGCATCGCCGCCAGCGCCGCGGCCGCCGGCTCCAGGCTCATCAGGATGCCGAACACCCGCGGTGGCATGGTGCGCAGCGCGGACAGCTCCAGGCTGTAGGGGATCACCGAGGACAGCAGCCCGACCGCGACCCCGAGCAGGAGCACCGTCGGGTCGAGCAGGTCGGTGCCCGCGTCCGCGAGGGCCGGTCCGGCGAGCACGACCGCGCCGACGACGCTGGCGACGGCGAGTCCGGAGATCCCCGGCCAGCGCTGCCCGGTGCTGGCGCTGAGCAGGATGTAGGCCGCCCACGCCGCGCCGGCGAGCAGCGCGAACAGCACGCCGGCGACGGTCAGGTCGGCCGGGGTGAGCCCGAGCAGGCCGACCCCGACCGCAGCCAGTGCCACCCACACCAGGTCGCGCGGGCGGCGGGACCCGGCCACGGCGACCGCGAGCGGCCCGAGGAACTCGATGGTGACCGCGATGCCGAGCGGGATCCGTGCGAACGACTGGTAGATCGCCCAGTTCATGGTCAGCAGACTCACACCGAAACCCAGCGCGACCAGCCAGTCCGCGCGCGAACGACCGCGCACCCGTAGCCGGGACACCGCCACCAGCACGACCGCGGACGTGGCCAGCCGCAGCCAGACCATGGCGGTGGGGGAGACCAGCGAGAACAGGTCCTTGGCGATCGCCGCGCCGACCTGCACCGACATGATCCCGCCGAGCACGAGCCACACGGCGGGGACCCGCCCGTGGTGACCGGTGCGTTCGCGGGAGGTGAGGTCGGTGGTGGGCATCGGGCCACTGTAGACATTCCGCCGGTACGTCGGACATGCCCGCCGCCGTTCCCCCTGAGCAGCGACGGAGTTCATCGTACCGATGACTTTTCGTCGGTGCTCGGGTCTACAGTGCGAGGACCGGCTGGCGGGACCTCCGGACGGACGTGAGGGAGTGGGGCATGGCAGCGCAGGCAGTACTCATGATCGGCACCCGCAAGGGCCTGTGGATCGCGCGCAGCGACGAGGACCGGGACAGCTGGAGCGTCGAGGGGCCCGACGAGCTGATGAGCGAGGTGCACGCGGTCGCGGTGGACACCCGAGGGCAGCGCCCGCGGCTGTTCATGGCCAGCCGGCACTGGCACTGGGGTCCGCAGGTGATGCACTCCGACGACCTCGGCAAGACCTGGGAGCGGGACCCGGAGGGCTCCGTGCGGTTCCCCGAGGACACCGGCAGCGCGCTGGAGGCGGTGTGGGCGATCGCCCCCTCACCGGCGGAGCCGGACGTGGTGTGGGCGGGCACCCAGCCCTCGGCGCTGTTCCGCTCCACCGACGGCGGGGTCCGGTTCGAGATGGTGCGCTCGCTGTGGGACCACCCACATCGCACCGAGTGGGGCGCCGGCTTCGGCGGGCAGGCGATCCACACCGTGCTGCCGCACCCCACCGACCCGCAGCGGGTCACCGTGGCGATGTCGACCGGCGGGGTCTACCGGACCACCGACGGCGGTGCGACCTGGGCGCCGGCCAACCAGGGGATCAAGGCCGAGTTCTTCCCCGGCGACCTGCAGTACCCCGAGTTCGGCCAGTGCGTGCACAAGGTGGCGCGCAGCTCCGCCAACCCGGACCTGCTGTTCGCGCAGAACCACGGCGGCGTCTACCGCAGCGACGACGCCGGCGACTCGTGGACCTCGATCGCCGACGGGCTGCCCAGCGAGTTCGGGTTCCCGATGGTGACCCACCCGCGTGACCCCGAGACCATCTACGTGTTCCCGCTGGAGAGCTCCGACGGGAGGTTCCCGCCCGAGGGCGCGTGCCGGGTCTACCGGTCCACCGACGGCGGCTCGAGCTGGACCGGGCTCGGCAAGGGGCTGCCCGACAGTGGCTTCTATGCGGGTGTGATGCGGGACGCGATGTGCGTCGACGCCGGGGCCCCGGCCGGGGTCTACTTCGGCAGCCGCGACGGCAGCGTGTTCGCCAGCAACGACGAGGGCGAGACCTGGCAGGTCGTCGCCCAGCACCTGCCCGACGTGCTCGCGGTGCGCGCCGCGGTGATCTGAGACGACGGTCCACGCCTCGGGCGCGGCGGCGTAGGCTCCGACCATGCCTGATTCGTCTGCCAGCACCCCGAAGGACCAGCCGGACATCAAGCCCCGCAGCCGCGACGTCACCGACGGCCTCGAGAAGGCGGCGGCACGAGGCATGCTCCGCGCGGTCGGCATGGGCGACGACGACTTCGCCAAGCCGCAGATCGGCGTGGCCTCGTCGTGGAACGAGATCACCCCGTGCAACCTGTCCCTGGACCGCCTGGCCAAGGCCGTCAAGAACGGCGTGCACGCCGGCGGCGGGTACCCCCTCGAGTTCGGCACCATCTCGGTCTCCGACGGGATCTCGATGGGCCACGAGGGCATGCACTTCTCGCTGGTCTCGCGCGAGGTGATCGCCGACAGCGTGGAGACGGTGATGATGGCCGAGCGGCTCGACGGCTCGGTGCTGCTGGCGGGCTGCGACAAGTCGCTGCCCGGCATGCTGATGGCCGCGGCCCGGCTCGACCTGGCGTCGGTGTTCCTCTACGCCGGCTCGATCATGCCCGGCCGGGTCGGCGACAAGGACGTCACGATCATCGACGCGTTCGAGGCGGTCGGAGCGTGCCTGGCCGGCAAGATCTCCCGCGCCGAGGTCGACGAGATCGAGCGCGCAATCTGCCCCGGCGAGGGGGCCTGCGGCGGCATGTACACCGCGAACACGATGGCCTCGGTCGCCGAGGCGCTGGGCATGTCCCTCCCCGGCTCCGCGGCGCCGCCGGCGGTGGACCGCCGCCGGGACGGCTACGCGCACAAGTCCGGTGAGGCGGTCGTGGAGATGCTGCGCCGCGGCATCACCGCGCGCCAGATCATGACCAAGGAGGCCTTCGAGAACGCCATCGCCGTGGTGATGGCGCTGGGCGGCTCCACCAACGCGGTGCTACACCTGCTCGCCATCGCCAAGGAGGCCGAGGTCGAGCTGACCCTCGACGACTTCAACCGGATCGGGGACAAGGTCCCGCACCTGGGCGACCTCAAGCCGTTCGGACGGTTCGTGATGAACGACGTGGACCGCATCGGCGGCATCCCGGTCGTGATGAAGGCGCTGCTCGACGCCGGCCTGCTGCACGGCGACTGCCTGACCGTCACCGGCCGGACGATGGCCGAGAACCTCGCCGAGATCGCCCCGCCCGACGTGGACGGCAACATCATCCGTGAGCTGTCCAAGCCCATCCACAAGACCGGCGGGCTGACCATCCTCAAGGGGTCGCTGGCGCCCGAGGGTGCGGTGGTGAAGTCGGCCGGGTTCGACGACGACGTGTTCGAGGGCACCGCCCGCGTCTTCGACGGGGAGCGGTCCGCGATGGACGCGCTCGAGGCGGGGCAGATCCAGCCCGGCGACGTCGTGGTGATCCGCTACGAGGGTCCCAAGGGCGGGCCGGGGATGCGCGAGATGCTCGCGATCACCGGTGCGATCAAGGGCGCCGGTCTGGGCAAGGACGTGCTGCTGCTCACCGACGGCCGGTTCTCGGGCGGCACGACCGGCCTCTGCGTCGGACACGTCGCGCCCGAGGCCGTGGACGGCGGTCCGATCGCGTTCGTGCGCGACGGCGACCCGATCCGGCTCGACGTCGGCAACCGGCGGCTCGACGTGACCATCGAGGAGGCCGAGCTGGCCGCCCGCAAGGACGGCTGGACGCCCAACGCGCCGAAGTACACCAAGGGCGTGCTCGCCAAGTACGCCAGGCTCGTCCAGTCCGCGGCCGTCGGCGCGGTCTGTGGGTAAGGTCCACGACCGGATCGACGGGCGCCTGCGCGCCTTCATCGAGGACCAGCACGTCTTCTTCGTCGCGACCGCGCCCTCGGTGGGCGGGCACGTGAACGTCTCGCCGAAGGGCATCGGCGGGACGTTCGTGGTCGTCGACGAGCTGACGGTGGCCTACCTCGACATCACCGCCAGCGGCGCGGAGACCATCGCGCACCTGCGTGAGAACGGCCGGGTCACGCTGATGTTCTGCGCCTTCGCGGGCGCGCCGAACGTGGTCCGGCTGCACGGCCGCGGGCGGGTGGTCAGCCTCTACGACGACGAGTTCGCGGACTGGCTGCCCCGCTTCGGCGAGACCAGGGGAGCACGGGCGGTGGTCGTGGTCGACGTGGAGCGGGTCTCCGACTCGTGCGGGTACGGCGTCCCGCTGATGGACTACGTGGGCGAGCGCGACCTGCTCCCCGCGCACATGGAGCGCAAGGGCGAGGAGGGTATCCGGCGCTACCGGCGGACCAAGAACCGGACCAGCATCGACGGCCTGCCCGCGTTCGACGACGACCCGGCCTGACAGCCGCGTTCCGAGCAGCCCTGGCCTGGGCCGCCCGTTCTGGCAGCCCCGCTCGAGCGGGTCGGCAGGCCGGAGCGGGCCTAGCCGGGGGGTGCTCCGCGCGCGGCCCGGCCGAGGGCCTCGAGGCTCCGCTCGACGTCCTTGCCGGTGGTCGACCAGTTGCTGACCGAGATCCGCAGCACGGCCCGGTCGTGCCCGGCGCGGTCGTGCCAGCGGGAGCCGCTCATCCAGGTGGTGCCGTCGGCCAGCAGCGCCTCGACCACCCGCCGGGTGCGGTCGTCGTCGCCGAAGGTCGCGCACACCTGGGTGAACACCACGTCGTTGAGCACCTCCGCGCCGTCGAGGGCGGCGATCCCGGCGGCGAAGGCGCGGGCGTGCTCGCACAACCGGTCGACCAGCGCGGCCACGCCCGACCGCCCCAGGCTGCGCAGCACGGCCCACACCGGGACGCCGCGCCCGCGGCGTGACATCTCGGGGACGTGGGCGAGCGGGTCCCCGGCCGGGTCCTCGATCAGGTAGGAGCCGTGCACCGCCATCGCGGCGTGCAGTGCCCGGACGTCACGGACCACGACGACACCGCAGTCGTAGGGCACGTTGAGGGTCTTGTGCGCGTCCGTGGCCCACGAGTCGGCCGCCGCCATGCCCAGCGTCAGCGGCCGGGTCGCGGGCGACGCGGCGGCCCACAGCCCGAAGGCCCCATCGACGTGGACCCAGGCGCCGTGCTCGTGGGCCGACCGCACGCACGCGTCGAACGGGTCGAAGGCCCCCGAGTGCAGGTTGCCGGCCTGCAGCACGACCAGGGTGGGCGTCCCGGACGTCGAGACCAGTGCGGACTCCAGCGCCTCTGGCAGGATCCGCCCCTGGCCGTCGACGGCGACCGGTTCGGGTGCGCCGAGCCCGAGGTAGCGCAGAGCGACGTCCACCGAGTCGTGCCGCTCCCGCCCGACGAGCACGCGGACCCGAGGGCCGCCGACCAGCCCGGCGGTGGCCACGTCGTGGCCCGCGCGCCGGAGCACCTCGTCGCGACCGGCGGCGAGGCCGGTGAAGTTCGCCGTGGTCGCGCCCGTGGTGAAGCCGACTCCGCTGCCGGCAGGCAGTCCGAGCAGGTCGAGCAGCCATCGCGCGGCCGTCTCCTCCGCCGCGGAGATCGCGGGGGTCACCTGGCGCATCCCGGCGTTCTGGTCCCAGGCGCTGACCAGCCAGTCGGCGGCCAGGCCCGCGGGGTGCGTGCCGCCCATCACGAAGCCGAAGAACCGGCCGGAGGGGATCGCGGTCAGCCCCGGCTCGAGTGCGCGGACCATCAGGTCCACGACCTCGGCCGGGTCGGTGGCGTCCTCGGGAAGCTCGGGTCCGAGGCGGTCCTCGAGCTCCTCCACGCCGAGCGTGGGCGGCACCGGGCGGTCCTCGAGGCCGCGCAGCCACCGCAGGGCGTGGGCGTGCGCGCGGTCCAGGGCAGGTTCGACTGCAGACGGTTCCATCCAGCCAGTCTTCGCCCACGCGGGCGTGAGCGCCACGGCACACGAGGGTCATGGGGCGCTGACTCCGACGAGCCCGGCCAGGCGTCGATGTCGGGGTGTGAGACGGGCGTACCAAATAGTGGGACTCGTGTCACACTCGATTGACGAGGGGCCTGTGGGCGACGAAGGTTGTCGCATGCGTTCCGAGATTCTTGTACGCACACGACGCGTCCGCTGACTGCCACCGGCACCAGCACACGCGTCACCCCTCGTCTGCCCACCGGGCCGAGGGGTTTTTTGTTGGAAGGGCCCGCCTCGCACCGGTAGGTCGGGGAGCACAGCACGGACAGAGGGAAGGCGATCATGAGCGAGCAGGTCACCGGCGCGCAGAGCCTGATCAAGGCGTTGGAGTGCGCCGGCGCCGAGAACATCTTCGGCATCCCCGGCGGCGCGATCCTCCCGGCCTACGACCCGTTGTTCGACTCCACCCGGCTGCGGCACATCCTCGTGCGGCACGAGCAGGGTGCCGGGCACGCGGCCCAGGGGTACGCCGCCGCCACCGGCAAGGTCGGCGTGTGCATGGCGACCAGCGGGCCGGGCGCGACGAACCTGGTCACCCCGATCGCCGACGCCTACATGGACTCGGTGCCCATCGTCGCCGTGACCGGCCAGGTGTCGAGCGCCGCGATCGGCACGGACGCCTTCCAGGAGGCCGACATCCGCGGCATCACGATGCCGATCACCAAGCACAACTTCCTGGTCACCGACCCGGCGGACATCCCGCGCACGGTCGCGGAGGCTTTCTACATCGCCTCGACCGGCCGACCGGGCCCGGTGCTCGTCGACGTCGCCAAGGACGCGATGCAGGCGCACACCACCTTCGAGTGGCCGCAGGAGCTGAACCTGCCCGGCTACCGCCCCGTGACCCGCCCGCACGCCAAGCAGGTCCGCGAGGCCGCGAAGCTGATCCTGGAGGCACGGCGCCCGGTGCTCTACGTCGGCGGCGGCGTGATCCGCGCCCGGGCGGCCAAGGAACTGCGGATCCTGGCCGAGATGACCGGGATGCCCGTGGTCACCACGCTGATGGCGCGTGGCGCGTTCCCCGACAGCCACCCGCAGCACCTCGGGATGCCGGGCATGCACGGCACGGTGGCCGCGGTCGCGGGGCTGCAGCGCAGCGACCTGATCATCAGCCTCGGTGCCCGGTTCGACGACCGGGTGACCGGCAACCTCGACTCGTTCGCTCCGAACGCGCGGGTGGTGCACGCCGACATCGACCCCGCCGAGATCGGCAAGAACCGCGCGGTGGACGTGCCGATCGTCGGCGACTGCCGCGAGGTCATCGCCGACCTCGTCGTCGCGCTCCAGGCCGAGGCGGACGCCGGCCACCAGGGCGACTACGAGGCGTGGGTGGAGTTCCTGGCGGGCGTGAAGATGAAGTACCCGCTCGGCTACGACCATCCCGACGACGGATCGCTGGCCCCGCAGTACGTCCTGGAGCGGCTGGGCAAGATCTCCGGACCCGACTCGATCTACGTCGCCGGCGTCGGGCAGCACCAGATGTGGGCGACCCACTTCATCGGCTACGAGCACCCGAACACCTGGATCAACTCCGGCGGGCTCGGCACGATGGGCTTCTCGGTCCCGGCGGCCATGGGCGCCAAGGTCGGCCGCCCGGACACCACGGTGTGGTCCATCGACGGGGACGGCTGCTTCCAGATGACCAACCAGGAGCTGGCGACCTGCGCGATCGAGGGCATCCCGATCAAGGTCGCGGTGATCAACAACGAGTCGCTGGGCATGGTCCGCCAGTGGCAGACGCTGTTCTACAACGAGCGGTACTCCAACACCGACCTGCAGTCCAAGCGGATTCCCGACTTCGTCAAGCTCGCCGACGCCTACGGGTGCGTGGGCATGGCCTGCGAGAGCCCCGACGACGTGGACGCCACGATCGAGAAGGCGCTGGAGATCAACGACGTGCCCGTGGTCGTGGACTTCCGGGTGCACCGCGACGCGATGGTGTGGCCGATGGTGGCCGCCGGCACCAGCAACGACGACATCAAGTTCGCCCGCGACATGGCGCCGCAGTTCGACGAGGTCGAGGACGACTGGGAGGTTCGTACGTGAGCGAGCGCAGCGAGCGCACCATGCGGCACAGCGCCATGAGAGTCTCATCGGCGCCCGGAGAGAAGCGAGGACGTCGATGAGCAGGCACACCCTGTCCGTGCTGGTGGAGAACAAGCCCGGCGTGCTCGCCCGGATCGCCGGTCTGTTCAGCCGCCGCGGTTTCAACATCGACTCGCTCGCGGTGGGCCCGACCGAGCACCCGGAGATCTCCCGGATGACGATCGTGGTCAACGTCGAGGACTCGCCGCTGGAGCAGGTGACCAAGCAGCTGAACAAGCTGATCGAGGTGATCAAGATCGTCGAGCTCGACGGTCCCGCCTCGGTCACCCGGGAGCTCCTGCTGGTCAAGGTGAAGGCGGACGCGGAGACCCGCGGTCAGGTGCTCGAGACCGTGCAGCTGTTCCGCGCGAAGGTGGTCGACGTGGCACCGGACGCGGTGACGATCGAGGTGACCGGCAACGCCGAGAAGCTCGAGGCGTTCCTGCGGGTGCTGGAGCCGTTCGGGATCCGCGAGCTCGTCCAGTCCGGCATGGTGGCGATCGGCCGTGGTGGCCGCTCGATCACCGACCGCACCCTGCGGCCGATCCCGGTTCCCGCGCCACCGGTGGCCGGTTAGCGTCAGACGGAGCGCGACCCGTGGCGACCGCGACGCACGAACGCCGCGGGATCGACGTACCAACCGTGAAGTTTCGAAGGAAAGACAACGAAGGAGAGCCCGACCGTGGCTGAGATGTTCTACGACGACGACGCCGACCTGTCCGTGATCCAGGGCCGCAACGTGGCGGTGCTGGGGTACGGCAGCCAGGGGCACGCGCACGCGCTGTCCCTTCGCGACTCCGGCGTGGACGTGCGCGTCGGCCTGCCCGAGGGCTCCAAGAGCCGCGCCAAGGCTGAGGCCGAGGGGCTGCGCGTCCTGACCCCGTACGAGGCCTGCGAGGAGGCCGACCTGATCGTGATCCTCGCCCCCGACCACGTCCAGCGCACGCTCTACAAGGAGGCCGTCGAGCCGAACCTGGTCGAGGGCGACGCGCTGTTCTTCGGGCACGGGTTCAACATCCGGTTCGGCTACATCCAGGCGCCGGAGGGCGTCGACGTCGCGATGGTTGCGCCGAAGGGCCCGGGTCACCTGGTCCGCCGCGAGTACACCGAAGGTCGCGGCGTCCCGGTGCTGGTCGCGGTCGAGAAGGACGCCACCGGCAAGGCCTGGGACCTCGCGCTGTCGTACGCCAAGGCCATCGGCGGTCTGCGTGCGGGCGGCATCAAGACCACGTTCACCGAGGAGACCGAGACCGACCTGTTCGGCGAGCAGGCCGTGCTGTGCGGCGGCGTCTCCGAGCTGGTGATGAAGGGCTTCGAGGTGCTGACCGAGGCCGGCTACCAGCCGGAGGTCGCCTACTTCGAGTGCCTGCACGAGCTGAAGCTGATCGTCGACCTCATGTACGAGGGCGGCATCGCCAAGCAGCGCTGGTCGGTCTCGGACACCGCCGAGTACGGCGACTACGTCTCCGGCCCGCGGGTCATCGACAACTCGGTCAAGGAGCACATGAAGGAGGTCCTCGCGGACATCCAGAACGGCTCCTTTGCCAAGCGCTTCATCGACGACCAGGACGCCGGCGCGCCGGAGTTCAAGGAGCTGCGTGCGAAGGGTGAGCAGCACCCGATCGAGAAGACCGGCCGCGAACTGCGCAAGCTGATGGCCTGGGTGAAGTCGCACGACGCCGACTACACCGAGGGCACTGCGACCCGCTGAGGAGTGAGGTCGAGGTACGCCGAGCGGAGCGAGGTGTGCCGGTGGCCGAGCCCCGCAGGCGGGGAGCGGATGAGCACTGCGACCCGCTGAGCCTGCCGCGGTAGTTTTCACGACATACCTTGGGAAAACGCCACTTCCCTCGCGTCATATCGCGAGGGAAGTGGCGTTTTCGCGTGGGAGGTGCGCCCCGGGAGTCGGCCCAGGGAAGGTGCGTCGTACCGGCGCGGGTTTGCCGGTATACGACGGCCCGGGAACTCGTCCCGCCGTGCAGACCTTCCTGCCCTACCCGGACTTCGAGAGGTCCGCGCGCGTGCTCGACCAACGACGCCTCGGCAAGCAGCGGGTCGAGTGCATCCAGGTCGTTCGCGGGCTCACCCGCAGCGACTACGGGTGGCGGCACCATCCTGCGGTGCTGATGTGGAAGGGCCATGAGGAGGCGCTCGGCCGGTACGCGCTGACCTGCTGCGCGGTCTGGGTCGAAGGCGGCTTCGCGGACACCTGCGCGGCGACCATCACCCAGGACCTCGGCACGCACGGGATCACCGCAATCCGCACGCAGGCCGAGCTCGCGGAAGTCGGCGCTCTGCCGCCCTGGCTCGGCGACCCGGCGTTCCACCGCAGCCACCAGTCGGCGCTGCTACGCAAGGCCCCCGAGCACTACAGCCGCCTGTTCCCCGACGTCCCGGACGACCTCGAGTACGTCTGGCCGGTCCGCAGGACATGACCTGGATGCCGACGACCGGGACTCCTCGGACCGGGTGGGACGCTGTCGCCCACCGCGCCAACACCGTCGTCACCGCCCGTTTCGGAGGACGTGACCACAACCTCGAAACGGGATGAGACGGCCGACCCGCATCGGGTACAGTGACCGGACGGGCACAGCGTCGTGCACGGCCGCTCTCGCACGAGGAGCGCAGCCACATCCAGCCGACCCCGACTCCTGAGGAAACGAAGTGAGCAAGCCCGTCGTACTCATCGCCGAAGAACTGAGCCCCGCCACCGTCGAGGCGCTGGGACCCGACTTCGAGATCCGCACCTGCAACGGCGCCGACCGCACCGAGCTGCTGCCCGCCATCGCCGACGTGGACGCGATCCTGGTCCGCAGCGCCACCAAGGTCGACGCCGAGGCGCTCGCCGCCGCGAACCGGCTCAAGGTCGTCGCGCGCGCCGGTGTCGGCCTCGACAACGTCGACGTCAAGGCCGCTACCCAGAACGGCGTGATGGTCGTGAACGCGCCGACCTCCAACATCGTCTCCGCGGCCGAGCTCGCCGTGGCGCTGATGCTCGCCGCCGCCCGGCACATCTCACCCGCCCACGCCGCGCTGAAGAACGGCGAGTGGAAGCGCAGCAAGTACACCGGCATCGAGCTGTACGAGAAGACCGTCGGCATCGTCGGCCTCGGGCGCATCGGCGTCCTGGTCGCGCAGCGGCTGAGCGCCTTCGGGATGAAGGTCATCGCCTACGACCCCTACGTCCAGGCCGGCCGTGCCGCGCAGATGGGTGTGCGCCTGGTGACCCTCGACGAGCTGCTCGCCGAGGCGGACTTCATGTCGGTGCACCTGCCCAAGACGCCGGAGACCCTCGGCCTGATCGGCGAGGACGAGCTGGCGAAGGCCAAGTCGAACCTGGTCCTCGTCAACGCGGCCCGGGGCGGCATCGTGGACGAGCAGGCGCTGTTCAACGCGCTCAAGGAGGGACGCGTCGCGGCGGCCGGCCTCGACGTGTTCGCCAGCGAGCCCTGCACGGACAGCCCGCTGTTCGAGCTGGAGAACGTCGTCGCCACCCCGCACCTCGGCGCGTCCACCGACGAGGCCCAGGAGAAGGCCGGGATCGCGGTCGCCAAGTCGGTGCGCCTCGCCCTCGGCGGCGAGCTCGTCCCCGACGCGGTCAACGTCCAGGGCGGCGTGATCGCCGAGGACGTCCGGCCCGGCATCCCGCTGACCGAGAAGCTCGGCCGGATCTTCACCGCCCTTGCCGGGGAGGTCGCGCAGCAGCTCGACGTCGAGGTCCGCGGCGAGATCACCCAGTACGACGTGAAGGTGCTCGAGCTCGCGGCCCTCAAGGGCGTGTTCGGCGACGTCGTCGAGGAGCAGGTCTCCTACGTCAACGCCCCGCTGCTCGCCGCCGAGCGCGGTGTCGCGGTGCGTCTGGTGACCGACCCCGAGAGCCCGGACCACCGGAACCTGATCACCCTCCGCGGCACCCTCGCCGACGGCACCCAGGTCTCGGTGTCGGGCACGCTGATCGGCATCAACCAGCGCGAGCGGCTGGTCGAGGTTAACGGCTACGAGCTCGACATCGAGCCGACCGAGCACCTGGCCTTCCTCCGCTACGTCGACCGTCCGGGCATGGTCGGCACCGTGGGCCGCATCCTCGGCGAGGCCGAGGTCAACATCGCCGGCATGCAGGTCGCCCGCGACACCAAGGGTGGCCACGCGCTCGTCGCGCTCTCCGTCGACTCGGCGATCCCGGCGGAGATCCTCGAGGAGATCCAGGCCGCGATGGACGCCGAGTCGGTGCGTGCGGTCGACCTGACCGAGTAACCCTCAGGCGACCAGCGGGGAGCGCGCCGGGGCGGTGGTACGGCGGTCCTGCGCCTCGTCCCACGCCAGGGCGAGGCGTGCGACCGCCTCGGTGAGCTCCTCGGCCGGTCGCGTGTAGGGGATCCGCAGGAACCTCTCCAGCCCGCCCTCGGGCGCGAAGCTGGGACCCGCGGCGAGCAGCAGCCGGTGCTGCTCGGCCGCAGCGGTCAGCGCGGACGACAGCGGCTCGGGCAGCTCGCACCACAGCGCCAGCCCGCCCGCCGGCAGGTGGAAGGTCCACTCCGGGAGTCGGTCCTCGAGCGCCGAGGTCAGCGCGGTCCGCGAGACGAGCAGCTGCTCGCGACGGTGCCGGAGGACCTCCTCGCGCCGCGTGAGCAGGTCGACGAGCACCAGCTGCTCGAGCAGCGGCGCCCCCAGGTCCATGCTGAGCCGCGCGGACACCAGCGCACCCACCCGCTCCAGGGGTGCCCGCAGCCAGCCGATGCGCAGGCCGCCCCAGAACGCCTTGCTGGCGCTGCCGATGCTCACGCAGTCGTCGGCGAACGACGCCATCGGCGGTGGCAACTCCACGTCGTCCAGGGCCATCTCGACCAGCGTCTCGTCGACGACCGCGGTGGTGCGGGCCCGGGTCAGCGCTGTGCCGAGCTCGGCGCGCTGCTCCGCGGGCATCAGCAGTCCCGTGGGGTTCTGGAAGTCGGGGATCAAGTAGGCGGTGGTCGGTGCCACCTGGCGCAGCGTGGCGACGAGCGCCTCGACGTCCCAGCCGCCCGGGTCCACCGGTGCCCCGACCACGCGGACCCCCGAGCGGGCCAGGCTCGCCAGTGCATTGGGGTAGCTCGGGCTCTCCACCAGCACCCGGTCACCGGTCCCGGTCAGGGCGCGGGCCGCGACCGAGCCGGCCGCGAGCGCGCCACAGGTGACCACGATCTGCTCGGGAACCGTCGGCAGGCCACGCTCGACGTACCGCCGGGCCAGCGCCTCCTTGAGCGCCGGCAGGCCGGAGGGGAAGTAGCCGGTGCCCGACAGGTAGGCGGGCAGCTGCTCCACGGCGGCCTCGTAGGCCGCGGTGACCCCCGGGGGTGCGGCCGAGGCCGCGCAGGTCAGGTCGATGGGTCCCTCGGGGGCGTCGCCCGGGGCCAGCACCGGGTCCTGGCGCGGCAGCCGGCCGGCCGGCAGGGACGCGACGCTGCCCGAGCCCTGGCGCGAGACCAGGTAGCCCCGCTCGCGCAGGTGGTCGTAGGCCCGGGTGACGGTGGTCCGGCTCAACCCGAGCTCGGCGGTGAGCTCACGCTCGCTGGGCAGCCGCGTGCCGGGCGAGAGCCGGCCGTCGGAGACCAGCAGGCGCAGACCGTCGGCCAGGGCGAGGTAGGCGGGGGAGCGGTCGAGGGCGGAGCCGAGGAGCACCTTGACCCGGGCCGCGGTGATCGTGCGAGCCATGCGGCCCACTCTAAGGCCACTGACGTCTGATTGGCTATCCAAAGAGAGGCCAATTCAAGGAAGGATGGCGCTCATGACCATCCAATCCCAGGCCACCCGCCCGCAGCTGGCCGACCTCAGCCCCCTCGGTCAGCTCCGCGCCGGCCGCCTCGCCCGCCGTCTCACCCAGCTGTTCGTCGGTCTCACCCTCTACGGCGTCTCGATGGCGATGATGGTCCGCGGCGCGCTCGGCCTCGACCCCTGGGACGTCTTCCACTACGGCCTGGCCTCGCGGATCCCGCTGACGTTCGGCGGCGTGGTGATCGTGACCGGTGTGGCCGTGCTGCTGCTGTGGATCCCCCTGCGCCAGATGCCCGGCCTCGGCACGGTCGCCAACGCGATCGTGATCGGCGTGGTCACCGACGTCGCGCTCGCCCTGCTCGCCGCCCCCGAGGGCCTCCCCGGCCGGGTCGGACTGCTCGTCGGCGGGGTGGTGCTCAACGGGCTGGCCACCGCGCTCTACATCGGCTCGCAGTTCGGTCCCGGGCCGCGGGACGGGCTGATGACCGGGCTGGTACGTCGGACCGGCTGGTCGGTCCGCCTGGTGCGCACCTCGATCGAGGTCGGCGTGGTCCTGGCCGGCTGGCTGCTCGGCGGGGTCGTGGGCGTGGGGACCGTGGTCTACGCGCTCGCGATCGGCCCGCTGGTGCAGGCCATGCTGCCCTGGTTCGTTGTACCCCTCGCCGAGCGGAAGCCGCTGGAGCCGGTCAGCGCTTCGTCGCGATGAGCACCGAGGCGTCCGGGGCGACCATCACCTCGACGGTGGTGAACCGCTCGTCGGTGAGCCACTGCTCGCGCAGCACGTCGACCCGGCCGGCGAAGATCGGCGGCCAGGACTCGCACGGGGTGAAGTCGTCGAGCACCACGATGCCGCCCGGCTCGACGAGGTCGATGATCGTGTCCGCTCCGCTGTCCTTGGGCTCCCGGGCGTCGAGGAAGAGCAGGGAGAAGGGGCCGCGGTCGCGCAGGGTGGACCAGTCGGCGGCGACCACCTCGACCTGGTCGTCGTCCTTGAAGATCTCCGCGGCCGCGCCGGCCAGGGTGGCGTCGAGCTCGGCGGTGAGGATCTGCGCGTCCCCGCGGATGCCGCTGCGCAGCCAGGCGGTGCCGACCCCGCAGCCGGTGCCGAACTCCGCGAGGGTGCCCGTCCGGGTCGCGGCGAGCGCGGCCAGCAGGCGGCCGGTCTCGTTGCGGCAGAACGACACGTACCCGCTGCGGCGGGACACGTCGAAGGCGCGGGAGACGACGCCGGGAAGCTCGGGAGGGGCACTCATGGGTGCAGTTTCGCAGAGTTCGCCGGAACGTCCAGGTTTCGATACTCCGTCTCACATTGCGAGAAGGTGCCGAAACTCGGAGGCGGGCGTCCGACGCCGTTGTTAACCTCGACGACATCATGCGGACGTTCTTCGTACTTATCAGTCGCCGCGGCGAGGCCTCTTAGGTAAGGCCACCTCGCCGCGGAGTTCGGCGTTTCCGGCTTTACGAAGAACCTCCGCAGCGAGTCGCACGAAGACCGCATCACCTGCATCCCTCGTCGGAGATCACCTCGGCGTCGCGTGACCCGCACCCGAGGATCGAGTCTCTTTCCCAGCTCGCAGCGGAGCACCAGGCCGACTCAGGCCACCGTCGATCACGCGCGGTGAACCCGTGCGATCCGCTGCAGCACCCGAAACCAGACCCCGCGCCGCCCCGGCGACGCACTCGATCCTCGATGGAGCCGAAACCATGTACGACATGTACCCCGAGTGGGGCCCCGCCCATAACCGCGACCCCTACGACGAGACCGCCCTGCAGTCGGTCCAGTCGGGTCTTGACCTGAGAGACAACGGCGGCCAGCGCCCCGACGACAACTAGAGTCCGCACCCATGACGCAGTCTGTGAAGCTCGCCGTGATCCCCGGCGACGGCATCGGTCCGGAGGTCACTGCGGAGGCACTGAAGGTGCTCGAGCAGGTGACCCCGACCGAGGTGAAGTTCGAGCCCACCCGCTACGACCTCGGTGCCGAGCGGTACCTCGCCACTGGCGAGGTGCTGCCCGACTCCGTGCTGGCCGAGATCAAGGGTCACGACGCGATCCTGCTCGGCGCGGTCGGCGGCAAGCCGGGTGACCCGAACCTGCCGCCGGGGATCCTCGAGCGGGGGCTGCTGCTGCGTCTGCGCTTCGAGCTCGACCACTACGTCAACCTGCGACCCTCGCGGATCTTCCCCGGCGCGACCTCCCCGCTGGCCGAGCCCGGCGACGTGGACTTCGTCGTGGTCCGCGAGGGCACCGAGGGGCCCTACGTCGGCAACGGCGGCGCGCTGCGGGTCGGTACGCCGGCCGAGATCGCCACCGAGGTCAGCGTCAACACCGCGTTCGGTGTGGAGCGGGTCGTGCGCGACGCTTTCGCGCGGGCCAGCCGGCGCCCCCACAAGAAGCTGACCCTGGTGCACAAGACCAACGTCCTCGTGCACGCCGGGGCGGTGTGGTCGCGTCTGGTGGCCGAGGTGGGCCGTGAGTTCCCCGACGTCAGCGTGGACTACCTGCACGTCGACGCCGCCACGATCTTCCTGACCACCGACCCGGCGCGGTTCGACGTGATCGTCACCGACAACCTGTTCGGCGACATCCTCACCGACCTTGCCGCGGCGATCACGGGCGGGATCGGGCTGGCCGCGAGCGGCAACATCAACCCCGACCGCACGGCGCCGAGCATGTTCGAGCCCGTGCACGGCTCCGCCCCCGACATCGCCGGACAGCAGAAGGCCGACCCGACCGCGGCGATCCTCTCCGCGGCCCTGTTGCTGGACCACCTGGGTCTGGAGGAGGCGTCGCGCCGGGTGGAGGACGCGGTCGTCGCCGACCTGGCCGAGCGCGCGAGCACCGGGGCGACGGCCCGTCGTACCTCCGAGATCGGCGACGCCATCGCGGCACGAGTATCCGGCTGACACGCAAATCCCCCGTCAGCCTGCAACCCGACCGCGGAGGTCAGATACCGTGCCCCTCATGGAGAGCTCGCCCCAGAACACTGTGCTGCAGATCGACGTCACGCCCACAACCCGTCCGGTCTCCCCGGAGCGGCTCGCGGAGATCCTCGCGGAGCCCGGCTTCGGTCTGCACTTCACCGACCACATGTTCATGGCCGAGTGGACCCCCGAGCAGGGGTGGCACGACGCCCGGGTCACCCCCTACGCACCGCTGACCCTCGACCCGGCCACCGCGGTCCTGCACTACGCGCAGGAAATCTTCGAGGGGATGAAGGCCTACCGGCACGACGACGGGTCGGTGTGGACGTTCCGGCCCGAGCAGAACGCCGCACGGATGGTGCGCTCGGCCCGCCGGCTCGCGCTGCCCGAGCTTCCCGTCGCCGACTTCGTCGCCTCGGTGGACGCCCTGGTCCGCGAGGACGAGCAGTGGGTGCCGGACGCAGCGGGGGAGAAGAGCCTGTACCTCCGCCCGTTCATGTTCGCCTCCGAGAAGTTCCTCGGTGTGCGCCCCGCGCGGCACGTC
Organism: Nocardioidaceae bacterium; assembly: GCA_035457605.1. Lineage (GTDB taxonomy): Bacteria > Actinomycetota > Actinomycetes > Propionibacteriales > Nocardioidaceae > Nocardioides_C. Next base: position 1,378 of record DATIBI010000206.1, on the reverse strand, counting down.
ACCTACATGGTGATCGCCTCGCCCGCGGGTGCCTACTTCGCCAAGGGCCTCAAGCCAGTCTCCATCTGGCTGTCCGAGGAGTACTCCCGGGCCGGGGTGGGCGGCACCGGCGCAGCGAAGACCGGAGGCAACTACGCCAGCTCCCTGCTCGCCCAGCAGGAGGCCAGCGAGCAGGGCTGCGACCAGGTCGCGTTCCTCGACACCGTCGAGCGCAAGTGGGTCGAGGAGCTCGGCGGGATGAACCTGTACTTCGTCTTCGACGACGGCGCGATCGTCACCCCGGAGCTGTCCGGGACGATCCTGGAAGGCATCACGCGCGACTCGATCGTCGAGCTCGCCGGCCAGCTCGGGCACAAGGTCGAGGAGCGCCGGTTCTCCATCGAGGAGTGGCGCGAGGGAGTGACCTCCGGGCGGATCGTCGAGGTGTTCGCCTGCGGCACCGCAGCCGTGGTCACGCCGGTCGGCACGCTGAAGTGGGGCGGCGGCGAGGTCAGCACCGGCGAGGACACCGGCCCGGTCACCAAGAAGGTGCGCCAGGCGCTGGTCGACATCCAGTACGGACGGGCCGAGGACACCTTCGGCTGGATGCACCGCGTCGTCTGATTCGTGCACCGGCCACCGGTTACCGTAGTCCGGTGAGTTGGACCGAGGCCCAGTCTGCGCCAGCTCCCGGCGTGCGCGTCGGGGGCTACCGCCTGCTCACCAAGATCGGCGAGGGCGGGATGGGCGTGGTGCACCTCGCGCAGGCCCCGGACGGGCGGCGGGTGGCGCTGAAGGTGCTCCGGCCGCACATCATCGGTGACGACGAGGCGCGGGTGCGGCTCGCCCGGGAGGTGGACTCGCTGCGGCGGGTCGCCAGTCCCCGGATCGCCGAGGTGATCGACGCCAACCCCTGGTCCGACACCCCGTTCGTGGCCACCCGCTACGTCCCCGGCCTGTCGCTGCACGAGCACGTGCGCACCGAGGGCGTCATCGAGGGCGAGGACCTGCGCTGGTTCGCCGCCTGCCTCGCCGAAGCCGTGATGGCCGTGCACCGGGTCGGCGTGCTCCACCGCGACATCAAGCCCTCGAACGTGCTGCTCGAGGGCAGGTCGCCGGTGCTGATCGACTTCGGCCTGGCCCGGCTGGCCGAGGACCCCCGGCTGACCGTGACCGGGTGGCTCCTGGGCACTCCCGGCTATCTCGCGCCGGAGATCCTCTACGGCGAGGACGCCACCCCCGCCTCCGACGTGCACTCCTGGGCGGCCACGGTGGTGTTCGCGGCCACCGGCCAGCCACCCTTCGGGCGGGGTCCCGCGATGGCGATCATGGACCGGGTCCGCCGGGGCGAGCACGACCTGTCCGGTGTCCCGGCAGAGATCCTGCCGATGGTCGAGGC
>DATIBI010000205.1:0-9214 GCA_035457605.1 Nocardioidaceae bacterium | reverse complement strand
TCGAGGGCTACGGCTATTCCGTGTTCGAGGTCGGCGGCGACGACCCGGCCAGCGTCCACCAGGACATGGCGGCGACGCTCGATGCGGTGCTCGACGAGATCGCAACGATCCAGCAGCAGGCGCGATCGGGCAAGGGCACAGTAGGCCGGCCGCGCTGGCCGATGATCGTGCTGCGCACGCCCAAGGGCTGGACCGGGCCGCGCGAGGTCGACGGGGTGCGGGTCGAGGGGACCTGGCGCTCGCACCAGGTGCCGCTGGCCACGGTCCGCGAGCACGACGCGCACCGTGCCCAGCTCGAGGAGTGGATGCGCGGCTACCGGCCCGAGGAGCTCTTCGACGGCGTGGGACGACCGGCCGAGGTGGTACGTCGATGGGTGCCGGCGCTCGAGCGCACCCTCGGCCTGAGCCGGCACGCCAACGGCGGGCTGCTGTGCCGTCCCCTGGACGTGCCCGACCCGGCCGCCTACGGCGTCGAGGTGGAGGCGCCCGGGGCCACCGACCACGAGCCGACCCGCGCCGCGGGCGCGCTGCTGCGCGACGTGATCGGGGCGAACCCCGACGACTTCCGGCTGTTCGGTCCCGACGAGGTCGAGTCCAACCGGCTGGGCGCGGTCTTCGAGGTGACCGACAAGGTGTGGGACGCCGAGATCCGGCCCGAGGACGAGCACCTGGCCCGGTCCGGCCGGGTCATGGAGATCCTGTCCGAGCACACGCTGCAGGGGTGGATCGAGGCCTACCTGCTCACCGGTCGGCACGGCGTGTTCACCTCCTACGAGGCGTTCGTGCACATCGTGGACTCGATGTTCAACCAGCACGCGAAGTGGCTGGACAAGATCAACGAGCTGGACTGGCGGCGGCCGGTGCCGTCGCTGAACTACGTGCTGTCCTCACACGTGTGGCGGCAGGACCACAACGGCTTCTCCCACCAGGACCCCGGGTTCATCGACCATGTGATGAACAAGAAGGCCGAGGTGGTCCGGGTGTACCTGCCGCCGGACACCAACACGCTGCTGTGGACCCTGGCCGACTGCCTCGACAGCCGCAGCCTGGTGAACGTGATCGTCTGCGGCAAGCAGCCGCAGCCGTCCTGGCTCGGGGTCGAGCAGGCCCGGCTGCACACCGCGCGCGGGATCGGGATCTGGGACTGGGCCAGCAACGACGACGGCGACCCGGACGTGGTGATGGCCTGCGCCGGGGACGTCCCGACGCTGGAGACCCTGGCCGCGGTGAGCATCCTGCGTGACCGGCTGCCGGACCTGAAGGTGCGCGTGGTCAACGTGGTGGACCTGATGCGGCTGCAGCCGGAGACCGAGCACCCGCACGGGCTGCCGGACCGCGAGTTCGACGCGCTGTTCACCACCGATCGGCCGGTGATCATGGCGCACCACGGCTACCCGTGGCTGATCCACCGGCTGACCTACCGCCGGACCAACCACCACAACCTGCACGTACGCGGGTTCAAGGAGGAGGGCACCACCACCACGCCCTTCGACATGGTGGTGCGCAACGACATGGACCGGTTCCACCTGGTGATGGACGTTATCGACCGGACGCCCGGGCTGGCGAGGAGGGCCGCCGTGCTCCGCCAGGAGATGCTCGACCAGCGCACCCGGCACCGGCTCCACGTCACCCGGACCGGCCTGGACCTGCCCGAGGTGCGGGACTGGCGGTGGCGTGCGTGACCCGCGTCCTCGCCGTGAACACCGGGTCCTCCAGCCTCAAGCTCGCCGTCGTCGCCGATGACGACTCGGTGGTCGCCGAGGAGAAGATCGCGGACTGGGACGGCAGCACCGACCCGTTGCGCGACTTCGTCGCCGCGGCCGAGGTCGACGCGGTCGGGCACCGGTTCGTCCACGGGGGCCCCGACCTGCACGAGCCGGTCGAGATCGACGCGGCGGTGGAGTACAGGCTCCAGGAGGCGGCCACGTTCGCGCCGCTCCACCAGCCCCGGGCGCTCGACGCGCTCGCCGCGGTCCGCGAGCTCTGCCCGGACCTGCCGCACGTGGCGTGCCTGGACACCGCGTTCCACCGGCACCTGCCCGAGGCCGCCGCGCACTACGCGCTGCCCTGGGAGTGGACCGAACGCTGGCACCTGCGCCGCTACGGCTTCCACGGACTCTCCCACGAGTACGCCGCCACCCGGACCGCGGAGATCCTCGGCCGCGACGTCTCCGAGCTGCGCACCGTGGTGTGCCATCTCGGGTCCGGTGCCTCGCTGTGTGCGGTCGACCGCGGGCGGTCGGTCGACACCACGATGGGGCTCACCCCGACCGAGGGCCTGGTGATGGGTACCCGCCCCGGGAACGTGGACCCGGGCCTCCTGCTGTGGCTGCTGACCGAGCAGGGGATCACCCCCGCCGAGCTCGACGAGGCGGTCACCCGCCGCTCCGGCCTGCTCGGGCTCAGCGGGCTGTCCGCGGACCTCGAGGACGTGGTCGAGGCGGCGCACGACGGGGACGCCCGCTCCGAGCGCGCCGTGAACGTGTACCTGCACCGGCTGACCACCCTGGTCGGCGCGATGGCGGCGGCGATGAAGGGCCTCGACGCGGTCTGCTTCACCGGGGGCGTGGGAGAGAACTCCAGCCTGGTCCGCCAGGCCACCGCCGATGCCCTGGCCTGGGCCGGCATGGAGGTGGACCGGTCGCGGAACGCGGAGACCACCACCGACCGGGACATCAGCGTCTCCGGCGCGGGGGTGCGGACCGTGGTGGTGACCGCCCGGGAGGACCTCGCGATCGCGCGGCACACCCGCCAGGCGCTCCAGCTCCGTTGAGAGCGCCCCGGCAGCGTCGGTGAGGTCGCCCCTGTCCTGCCGTGTGGTCGCCGCGGCCGCGGGAATCACCTGACCGGGATGATCCCGGCGGCGACCTGGGCCTCCTACGCTGCGGCGCATGACGTCAGTGGAGCCCGCCCAGGGCGAGGTGGAGACCCTGTTCGAGGACCGGCTGGCCCGGTTCCGACGTACCCGCGAGTTCGTCGAGCGCCACGTGCTGCCGCTGGCGACCTCGGTCGACGGACGCCGGTTCCGGCTGCAGGCCTCCCTGCACGGGCTCGCGCTGCGCGCCGGCGGCTACGTGGTGCTGGAGAGCGAGGGGCGGAGCCGGCTGGGGCAGATCACCGACCTGGTCGCCGACACCGACACCGTGGACGACGAGGCCACGGCCGGCGGTGCGGGCCGGTTCCAGGCCCGGCTGGCCCGTGGCGCGGGCATCGTCCTCGACCCCGACGCGACCTCGTTCCACGACGCCCCGATGCGGCCCGCCGAGCCCCGGGAGGTGGCCGCGTGGTTCGACGCGCGCCGTCCCGCGCGAGCCGGCCTGACGGTCGGCGAGCTGCTCCTGGCCCCGGGTGTCCCCGCGGTCCTGGACAGCGGCGGCTTCAACCGGCACACGTTCATGTGCGGGCAGTCCGGCTCGGGCAAGACCTACTCGCTCGGTGTCCTGCTCGAGCAGATCCTCGCCGAGACCACCCTGCGAGTGATCGTGCTGGACCCGAACTCCGACTACGTGAACCTGGGCCGGGTCCGCCCCGGCGCGGACCCGGGAGCGGCGGCCGCCTACGCCCACGTCCCGGACCAGGTGGCGGTGTGGGGCGACGGACCGCGCGGGACGCACCCGCTGCGGCTCCGGTTCGGCGAGCTGGACCCGGCCGCGCAGGGCGGCGTCCTGGGGCTGGACCCGCTCCGGGACCGCGACGAGTACGCGGTGCTGCTGGACCTGGTCCGGTCCGGAGAGCGGGGCCACGCCGCGATCGACCACCTCGAAGAGCTCGGGCAGGCCGACGTGCCCGGGGCCCGGGCGCTGGGACTGCGCGCCGGCAACCTCGGCGCGGCGGACTGGTCGGTGTGGGACCCGGAGGCGCGCTCGCTGGTCGAGGAGATGCGGGAGCCCACCGCCCGCTGCATCGTGGTGGACCTCGGTTCTCTCGGCAGCACGGTGGAGCAGCGGCTGGTGACGCAGGCGGTGCTCTCGACGCTCTGGACGCAGCGGCACACCCGGCAGCCCTGCCTGCTCGTCGTCGACGAGGCGCACAACGTCTGCCCCGCCGAGCCGCCGGACCGGTTGAGTGCGCTCGCCACGGACACCGCGGTGCAGATCGCCGCCGAGGGGCGCAAGTTCGGGCTGTACCTGCTCACCTCCACGCAGCGGCCGCACAAGGTGCACGAGAACGTGGTCTCCCAGTGCGACAACCTGCTGCTGATGCGGATGAACTCCGCCGCGGACGTGGGCGACCTGGAGCGGCTGTTCTCGTTCGTGCCACCGGGACTGATGGCCGGCGCGCCGGACTTCGCGATGGGCACGGCACTCGTGGCGGGGAAGTTCTTCCCCCAGGCCGGCTACGTCCGGATGGGCAACCGGGTCACCGAGGAGGGCGGCGCGGACGTGCCGACCACCTGGGCGTCACCCCGGTGAGCCCCGTCGAGCAAAGCCGTCCCACAGCGCCGTCGGACAGCGCCCCGCACATCCCCGTCCCATGGCGCCGTCCCACAGCGCCGTCCCACACCGTCACCGCGTCAGTCCGGCTGGGTCGAGAGGTCGCTCCGGTTGTGCTCGACCACCGTTGAGCTGCCCGGTGCCAGCACCCGCACGTCCACCTGAGGCGTGAGCACCTCGGCGTGCTCGGCGAACCGGTGCCCCGGGTCGTGGAACAGGTGCGGACGCAGCCGGTTCATCCCGCGCGGCCACAACGTGCCGTAGTGGATGGGCACCGTCACCCGCGGGGTCAGGTCCAGCAGGCACTCCGCCGCCTGCCGCGGGTTGAGGTGGTGCCCGTTCAGCGAGGGGCCCCAGCCGCCGACCGGCATCAGCGCCAGGTCCAGGTCAGGGTGGATGTCGGCCATGCCGTCGAAGGAGCTGGTGTCGCCGGCGAAGTACGTCGATCCGTCCCCCTCGAGCACGAAGCCGACCGCCTTGCCCCGGATCCGGCCGCCCGGCCATCGGTTGTCGTTGTGCACCGCGGGCACCACCCGCACCCGTGCGTCGGCGACCGGGACCACGTCGCCGGCCACCACCTCGACCGGCTCCACCGGAAGCCTGGAGAGCAGCCGGGCCGCCCCTCGCGGCAGCAGCACCGGTGTGCCCGGTGGCAGCATCCGCAGCGACGGTAGGTGGAGGTGGTCGGCGTGCAGGTGGGAGACCAGCACCGCGTCCAGGTCGTGCGGCACCGGGTCCGGCGGCAACCCGGTCCGGCGGTGCAGGTGCGCCAGCCGGTGGGTGAGCACCGGGTCGGTGAGCACGCGCGCCCGGTCCTGCACGAGCGTCGTCGCGTGCCCCCACCACGTCACCCGGATGCTCATCGGGGGTGCACGTGCCCGGCGAGCGCACGGATCTGGTCGCGGCGCATCAGCCGCACCCCCGTGCAGTGCGTGACGTAGGGGAGCCGGTGATGGTCGAGCAGGTGCTTGACCTGGCCCGGGGTCAGCCCGAGCAGCTCAGCGGCCTGGCCGATGGTCACCCAGTAGGAGTCGGGGTCGTGCACGTGCCGACGCCACGGGTAGGAGCGCAGCGCGACCGACTCCACCTCCCCCGGGGTGACCACGTGGCCGCGCATCAGCCGCTCGGCCTCGGTCAGGTCACAGCCGAGGACACGGGCTGGGTTGAATGGTGTGGTGATCATGGCAGGCTCCCTGCGTGGGAGAAGCCCCCGGTTCGTCGATCAGTTCCGAGGTTATGCCCGCCGAGGAACGACGGTAAAGAGCACAACGGCCCGGGGGGCACCGGACCACCCGGCCGTTCACCGACGACCATCGCCTCTGTCGCCCCGGCCGGCCGCCCGTCGAGGCTGGAGGGGAGGACTCGGGAGGTGAGGTCATGACCGTGCTCGTCGGCTATGCCAGCGTGTTCGGGTCGACCCGGGAGATCGCCGACCGGCTCGGGCGCCGGCTTCGCGGGCACGGCCACCAGGTGGTGGTGCGCCGGCTCGAGGAGGTGACCGACCTCGGCGGCTACGACGCCGTGGTCGCGGGCAGCGCGGTGCACCAGATGGCGTGGATGGAGCCGGCCGCCACCTTCGTGGACGAACACCGCGACGAGCTCGCCGAGCTGCCCGTCTGGCTGTTCAGCGTGGGGATGCCCGCGGCACTGCGGTGGCCGCTGCGGGGAGTGGCCACGCTGCTGGAGAAGCTGACCCTGGACCGCACCCTGCGCGACGTCCATGCCCGCGACCACCGGCTGTTCTCCGGGGTCTACGAGCGCAGCATGGACGACACCCTGGTCGGCCGGCTCGTGTTCGCCGTGGTCGCCGGACGCTACGGCGACTACCGCGACTGGGAGCAGGTTGACGCCTGGGCCGACCAGATCAGCGCCGGACTGCCCGCACCCCGGCCCCGTCGGAGCACGCGCCGCGGCACCGCGTCCGGAGGAGGCCGCGGCACCGCGTCCGGAGGAGGCACGGTCAGATCCGGAAGAACAGGTTGAGGTACCGGTCGGCCACGGTCCGCGACCCTCGGATCGTGCCCGCGTTGCTGCGCCCGAACGCGGTGAGCACGAAGCTGCCGGGGTCGAACTCGATCACCGCCGGCACCTCGGAGACGTCGCCGGCCTCGTAGTCCATGCCGTCGGGCCCCACGCGGACCCGGGTCTCCCCGGCGTTCGGTCCGCTGGTGATCCGGATGCCGAGCTCGCACGGCTCCTGGTCCGTCGTACCCACGGTGTACTTCCACAGCACGAACATGAACGGGGTCAGCAGGTCGCCGACCTCGCCGGACAGCCCGTGCGCGCGACCCGTGCCCTGCCGCACGTCCCAGGAGTGCACGCCGTAGTCCATGAGCTGGAAGGCCGGGTAGAAGAACGCCGGCAGGGGGCCCATGTAGAAGTGCGGCACGAGCAGGTTGGTCCAGTCGTCCTCGGTGAGCGCCTCGAAGATCTCCATGAGCTTGTCGAAGTCGCCACGCAGCCGCTCCATCAACACCTCCCGCGGCTCGGTCCTCAGCGCCCGCGCCTGCTCGTCGGCCCGCGCGGCCATCCCGGGCAGCCCGTAGGCCGGCTCGACCTCGGTGCCGCTGCGCGCGGCGTCGAACGCGGTGAAGTAGCCCTCGGTGGTGTCGACGATGTGGCCGACGAGGTCGCGGACCTGCCAGTGCCCGGCGCCGGTGGGTGCCTCCCACGCGGCATCGGTGTCGGCCATGGTGAAGAACTGCTCGGCCTCGTGCCGGACCACCCGCAAGATGGTGTCCTTGCCCGACCAGCTCATCGCGTTCCAGCTGCTGTGCATGGCTGCCTCCTCGGCCGGGAGGGCCATGCCGGGGCGGTTGCGGCCCGGCCGGACACCCCCTTCTCGCACGGTACGACGGGCGGGGTCGGCGAGCCATAGCCCGTGATGTCTGGACAGCGTTGCCGCCCCTTCGGCCCGCGAGGAACGTGGATCGGGACCGGTGGCGCTATCGGGCGCTGCCCCGATCTGAGGGGATCGACGTGTACGCACGATCCACCACCATCAACGCCGACACCACCCGTCTCGACGAGGGCATCGCCCACGTCAACGACGTCGTCCTCCCGACACTGCAGGACATGGGCTGCATCGGGCTCTCCATGCTCGTCGACCGCGCCTCGGGCCGGTGCATCGTGACCACGTCCTGGGAGACGCGGGAGGCGATGCGCGCCAGCGCCGAGCGCGCGAACACGATCCGCGACCGGGCCGCCCAGATCTTCGCCGTGAGCGGCGAGCCGATGGTCGAGGAGTGGGAGATCGCGATCATGCACCGGGACCACCGGTCGCGCGAGGGCGCCTGCGTCCGGGCGACCTGGATGCAGGTGGCGCCCTCCGACGTCGACCGTGCCCTGGACGTCTACAGGCTGGCGTCGCTGCCGGCGATGGAGCAACTCGAGGGGTTCTGCAGCGCGAGCCTGCTCATCGACCGTGAGACCGGCCGGTGCGTCTCGTCGGTGACCTATGACAGTCCGGAGGCGCTGGAACGCAACCGCGACAAGGCCGGCGCCGTACGCAGGTCGGGCACCACCGAGGCGCGCGCGCAGATCCTCGACGTGGCCGAGTTCGACCTGGCCCTGGCACACCTGCACGTCCCCGAGCTGGTCTGACAGGTACGCCGGACGGGGCCGCCGGGCCTTGACAGTGCCGGTAGGGATGGGGAATGACCTTCACCACCCGCCCCACGCTGCAGGGCACCTTCGGCATGGTCTCGTCCACCCACTGGCTCGCCTCCCAGAGCGCGATGCGCCAGCTCGAGCTGGGCGGGAACGCCTTCGACGCCGCGGTCTGCGCGGGGTTCGTGCTGCACCTGGTCGAGCCCCACCTCAACGGGCCCGGGGGTGAGGTCCCGGCGATCGTCGCCACGGCCGCGGACCCCACCCCGCGGGTCCTGTGCGGGCAGGGCGTCGCGCCCGCGGCCGCCACCATCGAGCACTTCACCTCGCTGGGGCTGGAACGGATCCCCGGCTCCGGCCCGCTCGCCGCGACCGTGCCCGGCGCGGTGGACGCGTGGCTGCTGCTGCTGCGCGACCACGGCACCCGGACGCTGGAGGAGGTGCTCGAGCCGGCGATCGGCTACGCCCGGCACGGCCACCCGCTGCTGCCCCGGGTGGCGGCCACGGTGGCCGCGGTGCAGCGGCTCTTCGAGGAGGACTGGCCGACCTCGGCCGAGCACTGGCTGCCCGGGGGCCGGGCCCCGGAGCCGGGGGCGCTGTGGCGCAACCCCGCCTACGCCGACACCCTGGAACGGCTCTGCGCCGAGGGCCGCGACGGCGGCGGGAGCCGGGAGCAGCAGATCGACCGGGCCCGCCGGGCGTGGCGGGAGGGCTTCGTGGCCCAGGCCGTCGACGCGTTCGCCAAGCAGGAGTGGCGCACCGGCGGCGGCGAGCCGTATACCGGCATCGTCACGGGGGCCGACCTGGCCTCCTGGCAGGCCGGGTGGGAGCGGCCGGTGACCCTGGACTGGGCCGGGCACACGATCGCGAAGACCGGGCCCTGGGGCCAGGGGCCGGCGCTGCTGCAGACGCTGACGATCCTCGACGCGCTCGGCGACCCCGCCGACCGCGACCTGCTGTCCGCGGACGGGATCCACGAGGTCGTGGAGAGCCTCAAGCTCGCCTACGCCGACCGGGAGGCGTGGTACGGCGACGGCTTCGACACGCCGATGGACACGCTGCTGTCCCCGGCGTACGCCGCCGAGCGGGCCGCGCTGGTCGGGCCGACCGCCTCGCGGGAGATCCGCCCGGGCAGCCCCGACGGGCGGGTCCCGCGGATGTCGCGGCACATC